>NZ_CP017659.1:3059090-3365000 GCF_015326965.1 Paenibacillus sp. JZ16 | reverse complement strand
AAGCCCAAGGTTTCCTGAGGAAGGCTCGTCCGCTCAGGGTAAGTCGGGACCTAAGGTGAGGCCGAAAGGCGTAATCGAAGGACAACAGGTTGAAATTCCTGTACCACCGTAAACCGTTATGAACGATGGGGTGACGCAGGAGGGTAGTGACGCGGACTGATGGATGTCCGTCCAAGCAGTGAGGCTGATGTGTAGGCAAATCCGCACATCGATAAGGCTGGGCTGTGATGGGGAGTGAAAATTATAGTAGCGAAGGTCATGATCTCACACTGCCAAGAAAAGCCTCTAGTCAGGTGAAGGTGCCCGTACCGCAAACCGACACAGGTAGGCGAGAAGAGAATTCTAAGGCGCGCGGAAGAACTCTCGTTAAGGAACTCGGCAAAATGACCCCGTAACTTCGGGAGAAGGGGTGCCTCGGTAGGGTGAATAGCCCGAGGGGGCCGCAGTGAAAAGGCCCAAGCGACTGTTTAGCAAAAACACAGGTCTGTGCGAAGCCGTAAGGCGAAGTATACGGGCTGACGCCTGCCCGGTGCTGGAAGGTTAAGGGGAGCGGTTAGGAGCAATCCGAAGCTGTGAACCGAAGCCCCAGTAAACGGCGGCCGTAACTATAACGGTCCTAAGGTAGCGAAATTCCTTGTCAGGTAAATTCTGACCCGCACGAATGGCGTAACGACTTGGGCGCTGTCTCAACGAGAGATCCGGTGAAATTTTAATACCTGTGAAGATGCAGGTTACCCGCGACAAGACGGAAAGACCCCATGGAGCTTTACTGCAGCTTGATATTGGATTTGGGTACGATCTGTACAGGATAGGTGGGAGCCTTTGAAGCATGAGCGCCAGCTTGTGTGGAGGCGACGTTGGGATACCACCCTGATCGTATCTAGGTTCTAACCTGGTACCGTAATCCGGTACGGGGACAGTGTCAGGCGGGCAGTTTGACTGGGGCGGTCGCCTCCTAAAGAGTAACGGAGGCGCCCCAAGGTTCCCTCAGAATGGTTGGAAATCATTCGAAGAGTGCAAAGGCATAAGGGAGCTTGACTGCGAGACCTACAAGTCGAGCAGGGACGAAAGTCGGGCTTAGTGATCCGGTGGTACCGCATGGAAGGGCCATCGCTCAACGGATAAAAGCTACCCTGGGGATAACAGGCTTATCTCCCCCAAGAGTCCACATCGACGGGGAGGTTTGGCACCTCGATGTCGGCTCATCGCATCCTGGGGCTGAAGTAGGTCCCAAGGGTTGGGCTGTTCGCCCATTAAAGCGGTACGCGAGCTGGGTTCAGAACGTCGTGAGACAGTTCGGTCCCTATCTGTCGTGGGCGTAGGAAATTTGAGAGGAGCTGTCCTTAGTACGAGAGGACCGGGATGGACGTACCGCTGGTGCACCAGTTGTTCCGCCAGGAGCATGGCTGGGTAGCTACGTACGGACGGGATAAGCGCTGAAAGCATCTAAGCGTGAAGCCCCCCTCAAGATGAGATTTCCCAATTAGTAAGACCCCTTGAAGACGACGAGGTAGATAGGTTGGAGGTGGAAGTGCAGCAATGCATGGAGCTGACCAATACTAATCGGTCGAGGGCTTATCCAAATCACCCCAAAAAGTGAAGTGAAGCTTTGAAGCTGACACCGAATACTTTTCGGGGACCCCGATACCACATCGGGTGAATGCTACGGATTCTAATCAACGCAAAGATCGTTTCGTATCTAGTTTTCAGGTGATCAAACACTTGAATTGAATATTGTTCCCTGATAGCTCAGTTGGTAGAGCACTCGACTGTTAATCGAGTTGTCACAGGTTCGAGTCCTGTTCGGGGAGCCATTTATGGAGAGGTGTCCGAGTTGGCCGAAGGAGCACGATTGGAAATCGTGTAGGCGCCAAAAGCGTCTCGAGGGTTCGAATCCCTCTCTCTCCGCCACTATTATTTTAAGCAAGGCCCGTTGGTCAAGGGGTTAAGACACCTCCCTTTCACGGAGGTAACAGGGGTTCGAATCCCCTACGGGTCACCACTTTCTTAATTGCATCAGGGGATGAGAATCCCGTCGGTTCGTCGGAGGATAACTTCGTAAGCAAAGACTTCACAGTCTCGAACGAAGTGAGAGTATCCCCTACGGGTCACCACTTTCTTGAAAAAACACTTGCTTCTTATATCAGATTTTGATATGATGAAAGTCGCTTTGTTACGGAGGCTTAGCTCAGCTGGGAGAGCATCTGCCTTACAAGCAGAGGGTCGGGGGTTCGATCCCCTCAGCCTCCACCATGATTTATCCCCAAAAAGTGAAGCGCATGCTTCGTAGGTAATTCCGATTACTTTTCGGGGACCCCATACAAGCAACCCTTTATAATGACGCGGGGTGGAGCAGTTCGGTAGCTCGTCGGGCTCATAACCCGAAGGTCGTAGGTTCAAATCCTGCCCCCGCAACCAATTTATATCGCGATAGCGATAATGCCTCTTGGAACTGTGGTGTAGAGGCCTAACATGCCTGCCTGTCACGCAGGAGATCGCGGGTTCGAATCCCGTCAGTTCCGCCATTATTTACAACTTTGGGATGAGATGAGTATCCGATATGGGTTCCGTCAAAGTTCGCGAAGAGCTTTAAGGCTCGGTAGCTCAGTCGGTAGAGCAGAGGACTGAAAATCCTCGTGTCGGCGGTTCGATTCCGTCCCGAGCCACCATGTACGTTTTATAACTTTATATGCCGGTGTAGCTCAATTGGTAGAGCAACTGACTTGTAATCAGTAGGTTGGGGGTTCAAGTCCTCTCGCCGGCACCATTCTGGAGGATTAGTGAAGTGGCTAAACACGGCAGACTGTAAATCTGCTCTCTTCGAGTTCGGTGGTTCGAATCCATCATCCTCCACCAGTTTTTAGGGGCATAGTTTAAAGGTAGAACAGCGGTCTCCAAAACCGTTAGTGTGGGTTCAATTCCTGCTGCCCCTGCCAATCGTATCACAGTGTTTCAGTATGGCGGTCGTGGCGAAGTGGTTAACGCACCGGATTGTGGCTCCGGCACTCGGGGGTTCAATTCCCCTCGATCGCCCCATATTACAAAATCATATTGGGGATTAGCCAAGCGGTAAGGCAACGGACTTTGACTCCGTCATGCATAGGTTCGAATCCTATATCCCCAGCCATTGATTTTTATGTTTGCGGACGTGGCTCAGCGGTAGAGCATCGCCTTGCCAAGGCGAGGGTCGCGGGTTCGATTCCCGTCGTCCGCTCCATTTTTATTTCTGGCGCCATAGCCAAGTGGTAAGGCACAGCTCTGCAAAAGCTTTATCCCCAGTTCGAATCTGGGTGGCGCCTCCATTACAAACTTATGTGCCCTTAGCTCAGCTGGATAGAGCGTTTGACTACGAATCAAAAGGTCAGGAGTTCGAATCTCTTAGGGCACGCCATAATGTAAGCCGGTGTGG
The DNA here is from genome assembly GCF_015326965.1 of Paenibacillus sp. JZ16. Taxonomy (NCBI): domain Bacteria; kingdom Bacillati; phylum Bacillota; class Bacilli; order Caryophanales; family Paenibacillaceae; genus Paenibacillus; species Paenibacillus sp. JZ16. The sequence continues at coordinate 3,361,591 of NZ_CP017659.1, read as the reverse complement.
CGGAATTGGCAGACGCGCGCGACTCAAAATCGTGAGGGAAACCGTGGGGGTTCGAGTCCCTTCACCGGCATCATCAAAAAGGAATGTAGACGATAAACGTCTGCATTCCTTTTTTCGTTGCATCTACATCGATTGCTACTTCGTGATTTAAATATTAGACTCCATTCTGCATGCTATCTCTCCAGTTACCTTTACAGGGGGCTTTTCTATCACCTTCAGATCTTCTTCAAGCTACACTTCTTTAAACTAAACTATCATTAGAAACCACGTTCTTTATAGGTAAAACAAAGATGATCCAGCCGGATTCATCTACACAAGCAAACCCTTCGATTAATCGATCCAGTGCAGGGTTGGACGTAGGTCTGTAGAAGGCCCCGCCTTAGGTCTAGGTTCAAAAACCGTCCCCAGGCCGTTTTAGCGAAACTCAAAATTACCTAGAATAGAGTCATAAGGTTGAACAAAAGAAACAACGATCAAACAACAGAAAGGCGGTGTATAAATGAGAAATTCAAAAGGAAATGGAATGAGTATCCTGTTGATTGGTGTAGGGATCTTGGTTCTCCTTGGAGTATTCGGTCCTCTGCTTGGGTGGTTGTTCAGTCTTCTAATTCCAATCCTGATGGTCGCTTTGGGATACTACGGGATCCGGAGAGGTAACACCTTGATGGGATGGGTTATTCTCGGTATCGGTGTGATCTGGTTGATGGGTAAACTGTCTTGGCTGATCGGTCCGATCTTTGGAATTATCTTGATCATCTACGGGTTGTCTCGATTGAAGAATGGTAGACCCCGTTATTGATAAAAACCACTACATTAAATAACATGCATGAACAACAGATCATGATAGATGAGGAGGGCTAAGCCAATATGAGTGTTTTCCGGCGGATAAGAGACATAACCGTAGCAACATTGAATGAAAAGCTCGAGCAGAGCCAGGATCCGGTTCGATTGATCGACCAGTTCCTACATTCAACCAGACAGGACATTGCTGAGGCTGAGAAGCTGCAGCAGCAATGCCAAGTACATTCCAGACAGCTGAAGCAGCAGGTGGATCAAGCCGAATCCATGCGATATAAACGCGAAGAGCAGGCACTGCTTGCACTGAAGGCCGGCGAAGAACATCTTGCCAAGCTGGCATTGCAGGAAAAACTGATCTATGAGGAAAAGATCGAGCAGTATCAAGGCCTGTTGTCCTCAAGCCTGGAGTCGTTAAAAGAAATCGAGGAGCAGCTCGGCGAGCTGCGGATGGAATATCAGACGGTATACAGCAAGCGTCAATATTATGTTGCCCGAGTGGAAACCCTTCGTCTTCAGCAGAAAATGAATGAACGTACGGGCTCCTACGGCGGCGGTCATGACGTACCGAAGATGTTCAATCGCCTCGAAGACCGTATCAGCGACTGGGAACTGGAAGCCAGAAGTCTTCGCGATTTACGCCGCATGGGGCAGGAATACATGGAACAGGCTGGTGAATCGGTCTCCACTGTATTAGAAAAAGAACTTGCCCGCCTGAAGCAAAAGCTGAATAACAGCGGAAAGGAGTAACCATGACTAGATTGTACCGTTCCACCCGAGACAAAATGTTCACAGGGTTGATCGGCGGTATATCCGATCATTTCGGAGTCGAATCTACCCTACTTAGAATCATATTTGTAGTCAGTATCTTTTTCACAGGCGGTACAACGCTGTTGATCTATCTGATTGCATCCCTTGTAGTACCTAAGGAGCCGTATTATCACGATCCGTATGGTCCACAGGGCAGACATGGCGGCGGATACCGTTACAACGATCATCCGGGCCCTGGACCAGGCTACAACAGCTATAATGATTCTTATGGACGTCAAGGCTATCCTAATGAGCATAGTAGCTTTGGTCCCAAATATGACCGTCCCAATGGTACAAGAAACAACGCGTCAACGGATTCCGATCTGGATGCGATGATGAAGGATATTGAAAGAAAAGCAATGCAAAAAGAAATCGAAGAATTGAAGAAAAAACTTTCGAACTATGAGAAGGGAGATAAATAACATGGGAGTATTTAAAAGAATTAAGGATATGACGAAAGCATCGGTGAATGAACTGCTGGATAAAGTAGAGGATCCGATCGTAATGTTGAACCAGTACCTGCGCGACATGGAGGCAGAAATTCATGAGGCAGAGGTAACGGTTGCGAAGCAAATGGCTAATGAGCGTCGTATGAAGCAGCGCGTCGATGAGGCTGTGAAGATGGCGGCACAACGTGAAGCTCAAGCTGAATTGGCTCTGAAGAATGGTCAAGAAGAAGTGGCTCGCAAGCTGCTGGAAGAAAAAATCTATTTCGATCAAAAAGAAACCGAGTACGTGGAATTGCACCTGCAATCCGAGACTCAAGCAAAAGAGCTTGTAGCTCAGCTGCATGAAATGAAAGACGAGTTCTACAAAATGCGCAACAAGCGCAATGAGCTTGTAGCCCGCGCTCAAATGGCTAAAGCGAAGAAGCAAATGTCTCAAGTGAGCAGCCTGCACACGATCGAAAGCGGCAGTGCTTCGATGGGCTTCCATCGCATGGAGGAGAAAATCATGCAAATGGAAGCAGAAGCTGATGTGCTTCGCGCCCCATACCGTCCTAACAACGCAGTATACACAAGCCCCGTGGACGCTGAGAAGCAATTGAAGGTGGATGAGCAGCTGCAAGCTTTGAAAAACAAAATGGGGAATTCTTCGAAGTCCGAGTAATTCCTTAGCAAGTCAGCAAAATAGTATTAAACCGTATTCGAACACCATGTTCATATGATATGCTATACGAATGAGATTGTCGTATAGTACAGGCAAAGCCATACAGTGGGGAACGTCTCACTGATATGGCTTTTCCGAGCTTATATCTTGGCCATCAAGGAGGTGCGACATGGACAGAAACCGCTGGATAGCAGTTGGTTTAATCAGCTTGGGTTTTATTTTGCTTTTCGGCCGATGGTTTGGTTTCTTCACCATTGTCGCCCTGTTACTCATGTTTGCAGGTGTCCTTCAGATCAGGCATGGACATGTGAAGAAGGGATACATTCTGCTCGGAGTAGGTGCCGTACTGCTGCTGCTGGAGCATCTCATGTTGATTATCGGCATCAGCTTGATATCGCTAGGTATTTTTTATGGCAAGTCCAAACGAGCTCATACCACGACGAAATACATTCAGAAGCAGAACTTTATGTCCAACTTTGATTGGGACCGGGCTCCGTGGGTGATGCGCAGTCTGAGTGTGTGGCATGTGCTGGGAGAGGCGGATGTGGATCTGTCCTTGGCCCTTCCGGAGGAACGCCAAACGGTCCTGATGTTCCATGGGATGCTGGGGGATATTGATCTGATGATTCCGGACTACTATGGGGTGGAGATCGAAGCATCCATCCTGTTTGGCTCCATTCATATGGACGACCGGAAGGAAACCGGCATATTAAACCGCGTGCGGTATAAATCACCCAATTATGAGACCAGTGAATATAAAGTGAAATTTATTGTTTCTTATTTGGGCGGAGATTTGAATATAAGAATGACATAATAAACGTAAGTTTTGTGTAAACCATTCAGGAGGGTTGCCCCGTGGAAACGGAAAAGAAAGCAAATATGATTACCCGAAGTATGCGTGAGGGGACCCTTCTGGGATTGGTTGTCATGCTCGTTGTCCTATATTTATTATATACATATGGTTATCTTCAACCGTTTGAGACGTGGAAGAACCGGATCGAAGCCGGCATTACCATCGTATTGCTGCCGATCGGGCTGGGTGCGATCTATGGCTTCTTCCAGGGATACCGGGTAAAACGACGGGTCGATCTTGTGAGGGAAACGCTGGTGAACTGGGAAAAAGGCAGCCTTACGGACGTCATGCCGGACATCGGCGAAGACGAAGTGGGCCGGCTTGGAGAACAGCTGGTGAAGATCAGCAAACGCTGGGAGGATCAGGTGTCTTCCTTGCAGCGGTTATCTACGAACAATGCCCAGCTTGCCGAGCAGGCCAGGGTTACGGCGATTGTGGAAGAGAGGCAGCGTCTGGCGCGCGAGCTCCATGATGCGGTTTCTCAGCAGCTGTTTGCCATCTCGATGACGGCAACCGCTGTGGGCAGGACGCTGGATAAGGATTTTGACAAAGCGCAGCGCCAGGTGGCTCTGATCGAGGAAATGTCGGCTGTAGCCCAGTCCGAGATGAGGGCGCTTCTTCTTCATCTGCGGCCGGTTTATCTCGAAGGAAAGGCACTTGAGCAGGGGCTGCGTGAACTGATTAAGGAATTACGAATCAAAGTACCTATGGAAATTACGTTTGAAATGGACGATGACATACATTTGCTCAAAGGGATCGAAAATCATCTGTTCCGGATTATCCAGGAGGCCATGTCGAACACCCTCAGACACTCGAAAGCGGAGAAAATGGATATTCGTATTCACCGCAGGCAGAACACCGTTCGGGTGATGCTGCGGGACGATGGGATCGGATTTGAATTGGATGACAAGAAACAGACTTCCTACGGCCTATCGACGATGCAGGAACGGGTGACGGAGATCGGGGGCTCGGTACAATTTATAACAGCACCGGGTAAAGGGACTCGAATTGAGATCGTTGTGCCACTCATAAACGAAGAACGCAAACGGGGGGATGTAGATGGAAACGCCGATTAAAGTGCTGCTGGTGGATGATCATGAGATGGTCCGGATCGGTTTAGCGGCTGTGCTTGGTACAGAGGACGGCATCGAGGTGGTTGGTGAAGCGGGCAGCGGCGAGGAAGGGATACGCTTAGCGCAGGAATATCATCCTGATGTGGTGCTGATGGATTTGGTGATGGACGGAATGGATGGAATCGAGACGACGCGCCAATTGATGAATCAGTTTCCTAATCTTAAGGTCATTGTACTGACCAGCTATCTGGACGATGAGAAGATGTATCCGGTTATTGAAGCAGGTGCGTTCAGTTATTTATTGAAGACATCCCGTGCTTCTGAAGTAGCTGATGCTATACGTGCAGCCGCACGCGGGCAGTCGGTGCTGGAGTCGCAGGTTGCCTCCAAGATGATGAATCGATTCCGGCATCCGCAAAATGAAGCTCCGGCGCATAACGACCTTACGGACCGGGAAATGGAAGTGCTGCGACTGGTGGCGCAGGGCAAGTCGAATCAGGATATTGCTGATGATTTGATTATAGGCATCAAAACCGTGAAGTTTCACGTAACGAATATATTAGGCAAGCTGGGGGTAGAGGATCGAACCCAGGCTGCCATCTACGCTTATAAAAATGGGCTGGCTGAGTAAAGAATGCCGGCTCTTTTTTATGCGATGGTCGTGACATAAACATATCTAAGATGCTGAGATGTTGAGCGTGGTACGAAAGCAGATCCATGATGCGATGCGTAAGTTATAAACATATCCATATAACAATGAAAGGCAGGCTTAAAGACTCCCGGATCGGGAGCTTTTTTTATTTATTGACAGGGAAGAAGGAATCTCTACATACAGCCCGATGAAGGAGCTATTTAAAAAGCGAGGTATAAATCCGCGGTAACGAGGCCATCCTTTTACTAGATTGATAGATTCGAACGGGGAGGCGTGACTGACCATGCGGAAGATGCGTTTACAGATCATTGTGATGATGTTGTTGCTGTGCGGGGCAGCAGCTATGATGGCGGGTTTTGCGGGGACAACGGACAGCAATCGAAACGGATCAGCTCCGCATGCAGGAGAAGCGTCAGCTTCGGGCGGAACGGTAGAAACAGGTGTCAATGGAATAACTAGAGCTGGGGAAGCAGCAGAAAGCGATCTAATACTTCTGGCGGCGCTTGGGCAAGAACATATGGAGCCTTCGGCAATACTCACGGTAAAAATTCAAGGTGAAATGATAAATTCCATATCGAAGGATCAAGCTAAGACAACGGCTGAGCAGCTGGCTCGTACAATGGGGCTCTCCGGGATTACAACGTCCCAGCTTCAGGGAAATGAAGTATTCCAAGCAGAAGGCGTGCTCTCCGGTGTATCGGTGCATCTGGACTGGGCTTTCACGAAGGAGGGTCATAGCTATGTCAGAGCCATGCTTGTAGGAGAAGCAGCTGGACAGTCCCGGGAAATGATGACCCTGCAGCAGCAGATTCAAGAGATGATGAAGCAAGCAGGCATATCGAACTCCTGGAATGCGTCCATTCAAGGATATGCATCGGAGACGGCTAGCGTTGATGGAACGATGGCTCAGGTAGAAGAGGCAGTAGCCCAAAAACTCTCGCTTCGCCCCGTTGAGGATTATGCAGATGACACAACACAAAGCCGTTCATATGAGGTTCCTTCACTGGGCGCTTTTGTGATGAGTGGCGACACGCCGATTCATATGCAGATCGCGGTGCATGAAGATTCGATGAAGAAAAGTAGTAGAATAACGATCGGATTTCCCGTCATTACAATAGAATATTGAAAATGATTTCTGAAACTCGGATGAAAAAATGCGGAATGTGATAGCATACTTGAAATGAATATGCTAAAATGTCATCACATCGAGTTAAGTGCCGATGCATAAAAATACACTATAATTCATAGAAAGAATGAGGAGCCATGGCTGAAAATCAAAATCTAGATACAATGAAGACACCGGGAGCTGTATTTTTCATCTTTGGAGCGACTGGTGATTTGGCAAGACGTAAGTTGTTTCCGGCGATCTACAGTCTTTATCGTGAAGGAAAACTGGATGAGGATTTTGCGGTAATCGGCGTGGCGCGGCGTCCGCGCACCCAGGAAGAGTTTCGGGAGGACGTGTATCGTTCAATTCAGGAATTCTGCCGATATAGTTCGGAACAGGATAGTGAATGGAATGCATTTGCACAACATTTTGAATATAAATCTTTAGATATTAACAATATTGACGGTTTCCGTGAGCTTCGCGAACAAACGGAGCAATTGGAAACAAAATTTAATATACCGGGCAACCGCTTGTTTTATCTGGCGCTTGCACCGGAATTGTTTGGCAGCGTATCGTTTAACCTGATGAAGGGCGGTATGCTCGACGGAGAAGGCTGGAACCGTCTTGTGATCGAGAAGCCGTTCGGCTACGATCTGGAGTCGGCTGCCAAGCTGAACGAAGAGATCCGTAAAGTGTTCAAGGAAGAAGAGATCTACCGGATTGACCATTATCTGGGTAAAGAAATGGTACAGAACATCGAAGTTATACGTTTTGCGAATGCTTTCTTCGAGCCGCTGTGGAACAACAAGCATATCGCCAACATCCAAATCACGCTTGGTGAAACGGTTGGTGTCGAGGAGCGCGGCGGGTACTATGATCATGCAGGCGCTCTAAGGGATATGGGCCAGAACCATATGCTACAGCTGCTGACTATGATTGCGATGGAGCCGCCTAGCCGACTGCTTGCAGAGGATATCCGCGACGAGAAGGTGAAGGTGCTTCGCTCCTTGCGTCCGTATGCCACGCATGAAGAAGTGAAGAACAACGTAGTTCGCGGTCAGTATACGAGCGGTTCCGCGGGCGGCAAAGATCTGCCGGCATACCGTGAAGAGGACAAAGTGAATCCGGAATCCAATACGGAAACCTATTTTGCCGCCAGAGTCTTCGTGGATAACTTCCGCTGGGCTGGCGTACCGTTCTATATCCGTACGGGCAAACGTCTCCCGGTTAAGACAACCGAGGTGGTTGTCGAGTTCAAACGGATGCCAACCAACGTATACCTGGGCCAAAAGCATTCCCTGGAGCCTAACCTGCTCGTTATTCGCGTCAATCCGATGGAAGGCATTTACGTGAAGATTAACGCGAAGAAGCCGGGATCTGAATCCGAGATCGCTCCTGTAGCGATGGACTTCTGCCAAAGCTGCATCGTGGGCATTAATTCTCCTGAGGCGTATGAGCGTCTGCTGCATGACGCTGCTCGTGGAGACTCCACCTACTTTACCCGCTGGGATGAAGTGGCTTCGGCATGGTCCTTCGTGGATCGTATCGCCAGCGCATGGAGAGAGAACCAGGGCGAGCTGGAATCGTATCCTGCTGGATCGTGGGGACCTGACAAAGCGGATGAGCTGTTGAAGGAAGACGGATTCCACTGGTGGCCGGTAAACGGTCAGCTTGAGGATAATGTGGTGTGGTTCAAAAACTAAGATCATTTTCTAAAATTTACGTGTTAAAAATCATCCTCATGCGCATGGCGCATGGGGATGATTTGCGTATAAATTGTGGTACAATGATATACATGACTTTAGTTACGAAGGGATAAGTGAAATGGCAAAGCAAATAGATGAACTGCAGCAGGAAGTGGATAAGCGCCGCACGTTTGCGATTATTTCCCACCCTGACGCCGGTAAAACAACACTGACCGAGAAGCTGCTCTTGTTTGGGGGCGCCATTCGTCTGGCTGGATCGGTTAAAGCTCGTAAAGCGAGCAAGCATGCAACGAGTGACTGGATGGAGATCGAGAAGCAGCGGGGAATCTCGGTTACCTCGTCTGTTATGCAATTTGATTATTTAGGGCATCGGATTAATATATTGGATACGCCGGGTCACCAAGACTTTAGTGAGGATACCTATCGTACGCTGACCGCCGCTGACAGCGCCGTCATGTTGATTGACGTAGCCAAAGGGGTCGAGGCCCAGACCATCAAGCTGTTTCAGGTTTGTGCGAAGCGGGGCATTCCGATCTTTACCTTTATCAACAAACTCGACCGCGAAGGGCGCAGCCCGTTTGATCTGATGGAGGAGCTTGAGCAGGTTCTCGGCATCCGCTCCGTACCGATGAATTGGCCGATCGGCTCCGGGCGTGACCTGTGCGGCGTGTACGACCGGGTTAAAAATCAGGTTGAATTGTTCCAGGGCGACGACCATTCCACGATTAAGGTACAGAAGGTCGAAGGCTATGAGGATCCGATCATTCGCGAGATGGCAGGCGATTACCTGCATGATCAGTTATGTCAAGACCTCGAGCTGCTGGATGTTGCCGGAGACCAATTTGATCTGGAAAAAGTTATGCAGGGTCAGCTAACACCTGTATTTTTCGGCAGTGCGATCAACAATTTCGGCGTTCAGACCTTCCTGGAGAACTTTCTTCAGCTTGCGCCGAAGCCGGAGCCGCGCCGCAGTACGGAGGGTGTGGTGGAACCAACCGATGAGAAGTTCTCCGGATACGTATTTAAGATTCAAGCCAATATGAATCCGGCTCACCGGGATCGTATCGCTTTCCTGCGCATCGTATCGGGCAAGTTCGAACGCGGTATGAGCGTGAAGCATGTTCGGGTAGGCAAGGAAATCAAGCTGGCGCAGCCGCAGCAGTTTTTGGCGCAGGATCGAGATATTGTGCAGGAGGCATACCCTGGCGATATTATCGGTCTGTTTGACCCGGGCATTTTCCGGATTGGGGACTCACTCAGTCAAGGTCGTGAAGTTGTATTCGATGAGCTTCCAACATTCTCACCGGAAATTTTTGCGAAAGTAACGGTGAAGAATGCGTTGAAACATAAGCAATATCAGAAGGGGATTGATCAGCTGACGGAAGAGGGCACCATTCAGGTATTCCGCACCGTGAGTTTTGACGAGACCATTCTCGGGGTTGTCGGACAGCTCCAGTTCGAAGTCTTCGAGTACCGGATGAAGGGTGAATACGGCGTTGATGTCCAGCTTCAACGCATGCCGTATCAGTTCGCCCGCTGGATCGTGGACGACAATATTGATCCGTCCAAGTTCCGGATAAACTCAACGCTGGTCAAAGACAAGAAGGATAACTATGTTGTCTTGTTCGAAAATGAGTATGCGATGAGAACCGCCATCGACAAGAATCCAACCGCCCAGTTTCTTGAGACCGCTCCGTAAGTGATGTTATATAAATATGCAGCAAAAAGGAACAATCCCCCAGCTTTCACAGCTTAGGGGATTGTTCTTTTTTGTTGACCATGGGATTATCCTTGAAGGTTGCCGGGCGTAACGGTTTTTAGATGATCATGGAGGGAAGAGACAAGGCTGTTCTGCTGGGTAGCATCCATGTCTTTCCACATCATTTCAAACATTACACCGAGTCCCGGCAGGGCAGCTTCAGGCCCGTCAACGGAACCCTCGATCATGGAGCGCAGCTCTTCTTCGTCCTGATTGTGGACTTTATGAATGACGGCCTGCCTTAGATCTAACAATATGGACATGGACATGTTCCTCCTTGTTATGAAAGGGTCATTGGTAATGTGCCCGTTCCGGGGCAGTTACATTCAAGTATTCGGGACAGTATGATATACTATTACCATTATGATTATGGATGACCTAGGCTCGTGGGGGATATATAAATGGCTAAGAAGCAGTACGCAGTAATCGGTATGGGGCGTTTTGGCACGAGTGTTGCTAAGGAATTGAGCAGCATGGGATTTGATGTATTAGCCGTAGACGCGAGCGAACAGCGCATTCAGGAAATCGCGAGTATGGTCACGCATGCCGTATCGGCGGATTCGACCGATGAAGAAGCGCTTCGGGCGCTGGGCATACGGAATTTTGATGTGGTTGTCGTGGCGATCGGGGAGGATATTCAATCCAGCATTTTGACTACGCTGATCTTGAAGGATCTTGGCGTACCGGCCATTATCGTGAAAGCGAAGAATGAGCTGCACGGAAAAGTGCTGAACAAAATCGGTGCGGACAAGGTGATTTTCCCTGAACGGGATATGGGGCTGCGGGTTGCCCATCATCTGGTGTCACCGAATATTTTGGATTATATCGATTTGTCGGACGACTACAGCATTATGGAGATGCTTGCTACAGGAGATCTGGTCGGTCACAATCTGATAGAACTGGATATTCGGGCACGATTCGGCTGCAATGTCATGGCGATTCGAAGAGATGAGGATATGAACATTTCTCCAAGTCCGGATGACCGGATTGAGGAAGGCGATATTCTCATTATTGTGGGGCACAAGAATAACTTAACGAAGATGGAGCTTGCTTATCCGAAGTAAGCTGTCCGCAAGCGGGTATGCTGGGTTGAGTGGGACTCGGTTTTATATATAAGTAAAGAACGGATGGATGAACCATGGAGATACTATCGCCGCAGAATGCCAGAGTGAAGGGCTGGGCACAGCTTCAGGAGAAAAAACATCGAGACAAGCAGAACAAGTATGTGGTGGAAGGCATTCATCTCGTACAGGAAGCCCTGTCATCCGGAGTGGACATCGAGTGTGTTGCGTATGATGTGGAGAAGGGCATTCCCCAGGAACTTCGTCATATATCGGATACAGGACAAGGTGCTGAATGGATTGGCGTATCTCATGCCGTCATCTCGAAGGTCAGTGATACACCGTCACCGCAGCAGGTGTTTGCCGTGGTCCGCAAAGAAGCACGTCAATGGCAGGACCTGATCCTGCGCGAGAACGGTTTGGTCATCGTTCTGGACGGTCTTCAGGACCCGGGGAATGTAGGAACCATCATACGAAGCGCAGATGCCGTAGGGGCTGCTGGCGTGGTTCTGGGACGCGGCTGCGCGGATTTGTACAACCCCAAGACGCTGCGCTCTACCATGGGATCCCTGTTTCACTTACCGGTGCTGGAGGGCGATCTGCTAAGCATTTTGCCGGAAGCCAGAGAACGGGGGGCCCGATTGGTGACAACCCTGCTGGAAGGGAAACATTCCTGCTTCGAGTATGATTTCAAAGGGACAAGCTGGATCGTGATTGGGAGCGAAGGGCGCGGTGTCTCACCTGAGGTTGCGGAACTCGTGGACGATGCGATCCGTATTCCCATGCCGGGGAAAGCCGAATCGTTGAACGCGGCTATGGCAGCGTCGGTGCTGATGTACGAGGCTTTACGGCAAAGAGAATATACAGGTCAATAAAGACCGGAGCGGCTCCTCGACAAAGCTGGAAGTGATTAGAAATCAATGGCTAATCATCTCCGGCTTTTTTTATTTAAGAGATAAGTAGCATTAGAGGCTTACCTCCTTATATTGCAAGAAAGCTTCCGCTAAATACGGTCTGTTTTCTAACAAGTACGTCGATGACGTTTTTCTTATTTTTAATAAGGCTGGTCATAATAACAGGAGTATTCGAAAGGAGTCAAACCCTAATGTACGAGCAAAAAACAAAAGAAACGGATCACAGCGTGGTGGAGTTTATAGAGCAAGTGGATTCGCCGAAAAAACGGGAGGATGCTTATCGTTTGCTGGAGATTTTTGAGGAGACGAGCGGTTTTCCGGCTAAGATGTGGGGCCCCAGCATCATCGGTTTCGGCTCCTACCATTACCGCTACGCTACCGGGCACGAAGGCGATGCGCCGTTGGTAGGTTTCTCGCCGCGCAAGGCGAAGATCAGCCTGTATTTTGCGCCGGGCGATGAGAAGCGGGAGGAGCTGTTGCCGAGTTTCGGTAAACATACGGCCGGGAAAGGCTGCGTGTATATTAATAAAGTGGCAGATATTGATGTGGAGGTCCTAAAGCAGCTGATTCGCGAATCGATTGCCTTCTTGAACAAGACCTACCCGGCTCAGTCCTAGCGAGCTCTAGGCCATGAGAAGTTGGCAAGCTGCCTGGTTTACAAGGCTTTAAGGGAGGCTGGACAATAGGGTGCGCTGATTGGGTAACAGGTGAATATTGTTATTTGACGTAAAACCATTTGGTGTCCTATAATGCAATAAGGGAAACCAAATGGTTTCATAATATTAAACATGAGTGAGGTTTATGTGATATGGACAACGCATCAAACGGCAAGCTGCCGGATATTCGTCATACGCTGGTGCTGAAAGCGCCCATCGAGAAGGTGTGGAAAGCCGTGGCAACGGCTGAAGGAATTTCAGCCTGGTTTATGCCTAACAATTTTGAGCCGGTGGAAGGCTTTGAGTTTCAATTGAATGCAGGCCCTTTCGGCAATTCACCATGCAAGGTCACGCTTATTGACGAGCCCAACCGCTTGTCTTTTAACTGGGGCAAGGATTGGAGTGTTACGTTCGAACTGGTACAGCAGGGAGATCATACGGAATTTACGCTCATTCACGGCGGATGGACAGCGGATCAAGTGACCGAGTTCGGGGAAGCACACGATATCGTGCGGGGGCGTATGGACAACGGCTGGGCAGGCATTGTTCAGAAGCTTGCGGGATACGTTGAGGCCTAATCCCATGTCGCGAGCCGCTCCGAAGCATGATGTTTATCAAGCTATCGCAGATCCGACACGCCGTAAGCTGCTTGGCTTGTTAAGTGATAAAGAAATGCCGGTTAAAGAAATTACAGGGCACTTCTCCATGACGCGGACCGCCGTTTCCAAGCATCTCCGAATCCTGGGGGAAGCGGGCCTTGTGCAGGACCGCAAGGTTGGACGCGAAACGCGCTATCGGCTGGATGCCGAACCGCTTAAGGAATTAAAGGATTGGCTGGCTTATTTCGACCGCTTCTGGGAGAATAAACTGTCGATGCTGAAATATTATGTGGAGGATCAAGAAGACAATCCAAAGGACGACAAGTAGATCCTCTTTGCAGTCTTTCTTGAAATTGAATATCCATAAGGAAGAAGAGTGAGGATCCCATCCTTGCTCTTCTTTTTTGCCGTTTGTCCGCATACCCTCTATACAGGAGAGCTTGCCATGGTAAACATGCTCCTCGGGGCGTAAATAGGGGGGACCAAGCATGAGACGAAAGAGATGGGGAAGCAGGCGTTTGGCCTTTCCGTCGCTGTCGTGGCCTAAACCAAGGAGAGCTTATAAACCACCGCGCAGAGGCTTTCGGCCCGTACCGCAGAGCCGAGGGCGTCCTCAGGCTGCCAAAAGACGAAGCACGAAAAAATGGTGGCTGATCGGCGCTCTGCTCCTTGTGTTTGGGATCGTTGAGTTTTTTATGTATATTGAGCAGAATCTGCGGCCGCCGATCATGCATTTAGCCCAAATCAGGGTTAAACAGATTGCCACTGAAGCCATCAATAAAGCGATCACCTCTCAGGTCACGCAGGGGAAGGATTTCGATAATCTGGTCAACTGGAAAACGGACAGCTCGGGCAAAGTGACGGGATTCATGCTGAATTATGCCGAGCATTTAAAAATCACCTCCCATACAACGGAGGTTGTTCAGAGCACACTGGACGATATTCATAAGCGTAAGGAGCAAATTCCCTTGGGACAGGTGCTGAAAAGCCCGATTATCGCTTCATTCGGTCCGCAAATTCCTTTGAAGATCGAACCGCAGGGAGCGGTGAAGGTTCAACTGGATACCAGGCAGCAGGGTGCTGGCATTAATATGATTTTGGTGGAGGTATTCGTCCACATCGTAACAGAGGTAGCGGTTGTCGTTCCTTTTGACATGGAGCCGCAGATTGTGGAAACCGATATTCCCATTTCTTATCTGCTCGTGGTCGGCGACGTGCCAATGTATTATTATGACGGGCAAGGAAAGGCCGTCGGCGAGAATAAGGCAAGCGCGCCGAGCATAGCGATACCGCCTCCCGTTACCAATGAGAATAGCCATAATACGGAGCAGGAAATCCCGCCTGTTACTCCGCCGGTAACAACGCCGACGAATCCTCCAGATGGAACAACGACACCTTTGGAACCTTTACCTGGTGGAGCAGACTTATCCGGGCAGACGGGGGATAACAACACTGGAGGCTAAGAGCGCTGATTCATTTAATTTGGCGCCAGCATATGGAAGCACGCTCCATGATTCACTTCGCAGTAATGGATGTCCTTAACGGAGAAAACGCGCCCCCTGGGTTGAACTCAGGAGCGCGTTTTTTTCTTTGAGCGTTTTTCTTCCATTTCCCAGTGCTTCAGCAGCGGGTAAGGATCGAATGCCCATTCGGTCAATCCGGTGTCCCGGTAGATGCCGTAATGGAGGTGTGGAGGGAACTTGCCTTGGGTTCCCGGCTTGCCATAACCGGAGCTCCCAACCCAGCCAAGGGTTTGACCCGGCTTAACGACATCCCCGAGCGAGATTCCTTTGTCAAAGCCTTGCAGATGGGCGTAATAGTGGTAATGATTATTCAAATCACGGATGCCGATGCGCCACCCGCCATATTTATTCCAGCCCTTGATTTCGACAACGCCGTAACAGGTGCTTCGAACGGGGACTCCGTATGAGGCAAACAAATCCGTTCCCTCGTGAACCCTTCTGCCTCCCCAGTTGCGTCCCATGCCAAATGTGCTTCGGTAGGAATAGTTGCTTTTGACCGGGAGAGGAAATGCATGGTCAAACAAGTCCAGCTTTCCAAAGGTCTCGTACATTTTGGCGTATTGCATGACGCGCTGAACAGCCCGCGTATTCTGGTAGTATGACCAGAGTCCGATGCTGAAGTCATCGGCAGCATGACCGTAGGGGGCGAGCCTTGCCGCAACGGTATATAGCAGGTCGATATCATTATTCGGATCCGCCTTGCCATCTCCATCCCCATCCAGTCCGATGCCGGAAAACACGTTGATCGACGTCGGATTTACATCTTCCTGATTGGGATTTAACGCCCCGGCCCATCTTGTGGAGGGGATGAAGATTCCGAGCGTCCGGTCCGGATGTTTGCGATCCTTGGGGTGGACTCTAGTTAGTGTCCGTTCATACTGGTCAATGGCAGCCAGGCGATACCAAGGAATTTGGGTAACGGTGGAAATCTCATCATATAACGACTTCCGGTCTGCAAAAATGGCGTTAACATCCGATGTTTTCACCGTATCGTCAGCGGTGCTGACCGCAACAGAGGCGGATGCGGACACAGGCCCGCACATGCAGCAGGCAGCTGTCAAGGCAGCCACAGCTGCAGCAGTGCAGCGAATCATAATACCGCTTGCGCTCAATGGTTGGAAAATCCTCAATGTGTCCTTCTCCTTCCTTTTGGATTGTCATAATTAAGGACGGACAGTCATGCCTACACTGTAGGGTGAATCGAAACAAGGATTTTTATCCATGCCGCAACTAGATTAATCTCATATCGATGCGAAACAAGTAATATGATGGTTTTCATGATATAATATGGGACAGCAAACGATGGGGTATGTCTTGAGTTACATCAATAAATTCGAAAGAAGGTTTTTTCTTTGTCTAAAACCAAACAGCCAAAACCTGACTGGATTCGAATCAAGCTGACTACTGGCGATAATTATAAAGAAATCAAAAGCATGATGCGATCCAAGACACTGCACACGGTGTGTGAAGAGGCTCGCTGTCCGAATATTTATGAATGCTGGGCTAACCGTACGGCAACCTTCATGATCCTGGGTGATATTTGTACCCGCGCCTGCCGATTCTGCGCTGTCAACACGGGTCTTCCAACGGAACTGGATCTTCAGGAGCCGGAACGCGTAGCGGAAGCGGCGGAACAGATGAACCTGCGTCACTGCGTAGTAACAAGCGTAGCACGGGATGATCTGAAAGATGGCGGGGCCTACATATTCGCTGAAACGGTTAAAGCCATTCGCAGACGTCTGCCGCTATGCTCGGTGGAAGTGCTGATTCCGGATTTTATGGGCAGCGAAGAAGCGCTTAAGATCGTAATGGATGTGAAGCCGGACATTCTGAACCATAACATTGAGACGGTCGAGCGAATGTCGGATCGGGTACGTGCCAAGGCCAAGTACACCCGTTCCTTGCAATTGCTGAAGAATGCCAAGGCGATGCAGCCAGATATTCCGACCAAATCCAGCATAATGCTAGGTGTCGGCGAACAATGGCATGAGATTCTGGAAGCGATGGACGACCTGCGTTCGGTGGGTTGCGATATCATGACGATCGGCCAATATTTGCAGCCTTCGCCAAAGCATCTGAATGTTGAAAAATACTATACGCCGGAGGAGTTTGCGATCTTGAAGGAAGAGGGAATGAAGCGCGGATTCAGCCACGTGGAGTCCGGTCCTCTGGTGCGCAGCTCCTATCATGCACACGAGCAAGTGAAATCTGCAGAACGCAACAAGGAAGAGACCGTGCAGTCTTAACCTTTGGAAAGGCAGGGGAAGCTTTCAATGATCGTTATCGGAAACAAAAGTTATGAAGTGTTAAAGGACCATCGAAACGGCTGGAATCTGGAAGCTTTCCGGGAGCGGTACAGCGAGGTGCTGGACCGTTATGACTACATCGTGGGAGACTGGGGTTACAATCAGCTTCGGCTTAAAGGTTTCTATCGGGATAATCATCCTAAAGCTGCCAAGGACTCTACCTTCTCCAGCATGTCCGATTACATTAACGAATACTGCAATTTTGGTTGTGCTCACTTCGTGCTTCAGAAAACCAAGGAGCAGAAGGATAGCAAAGACCATGCCAATTCCAAAGACCCTGTGGAGATTCGTGAATCATCCCCCAAGGAAACCCAGGGTGAGGGGGAAGCGAAGGGAAGCAAGGAAGCCCAGCAGGAGGGCCCCAAACCGGGCAAGGAACACAAGGACCAACGCGAGCGGCGCGAAGCGAAGGAATCCAGACGCGAGCCACGCGATCCTAAGGAATCCAAAGAGAAGGACGCAAAGCCTTCCAAGGAGCCTAATCTTTCGGCTGAACAGCCGCAATAAAAAAGAACGGTCACCATGGTCATAGCCCCGTCAAGTAGACATTAAAAAAAGAGATTTTATTAAGCGGCGACTTTTTCCCGAAACTCAATCGGGGAGAGGTCGCCCAGTTTGTTTTGGAAACGTTCCATGTTGTAAAACGAAATATACTCCGTAATTTGGCTCCTGGCTTGCTCCAGATTTTGAGGTCTCTCCAAATACAGTTTCTCTGTCTTTAAGTGGGAGAAGAACGACTCAATACAAGCATTGTCATAGCAGTTTCCACGCCGGGAATGGCTTCCTGTAAGCTTCTTCTCTTCAAGTAACTTGGCATAGGTTTGTGTTGTATACTGAAACCCTTGGTCCGAGTGGAGCAAGGAAGGTCCACATTTCAGTTTCTTCACTGTGTCTGTAACGAGTTTTAAGTCATTTCGCTCAGAGAGTTCCCACGCTACAATTTCATTGTTGTACAGATCCATCACCACGGAGAGATAAGCAAAATCATGCCCAATCCGGACATACGTAATATCCGTCACGAGCTTCTGCACAGGAGTTGTCGCTGAGAATTCCCGATTTAGGACATTACGGAACAGAACGGACGGTTTCCGGCCAGCAAATGGACGTTTCTTGCAAATCATGGAACGAATCTGAAGTTCTCTCATTAAGCGGCGTACCTTTTTGTGATTCACTACAAGGCCTTCTTTGCCTAACGCGGTTCGCATACGTTTGTAGCCGAAATAAGGACGAAGCCGATGAATGCTTAAAATATGTGCTTTCAGATCCGCATCCCGGTCTGCTCGTTTCTCTCTGAGGACAGCATTTTTCTTCCATTTGTAGTAACCTGCACGCGAAATTTCAGCAATTTTACACAGCCAAACCACAGGTGCCCACTTGCTTATTTCTCGAACGGACTGGCACCGGGCTTCGAAATCCAACTTTCCTCTCCGTGCAAATTTGGATTGAGCTTTTTTAGATATTCTACCTGTGCTTTCAGATAAGCATTTTCTTCTTCTGCACTACTAAAATGCTTCTTCGTCCAACGTCCACGGTAATCCTCGAAACTCTCTCCATTTTGGTTTTTACGAACCCATGTGATAATCTGGCTCTCGCTCTTAATCCCAAACTTCTTCATGATCCGACTGTACGTCCAACCTTCTTCCACTCGCAGACGAACGGCTTCTTTCTTCGTTTCTTCGCTATATCGATTAAAGGTTTGGCCTTTCTTCGCTGACATAACAAAAATCCCCTCCGGTATCCAGTATTTGAGTTCATTGTAACATGTCCTCTTTTTTCACTGTCTACCATGAGGGGATAATACCACCAGTAATGCTGGTGGCCGTTCTTTTGTTAGGTAGTCGTTCTTCTTAATATTAGCCAAGAAATGCATCACGGACACGATTCCAGAACGGGAACGGCCGATAGCGTGCAAAACTGACCTGCTGTTCCGCCACTTGACAGCGCACGGATACGAGGTCGTCAATCGAGATATTCACATGATCGATGGTAAGCAGCAAACGCTGTTCTTTACGCGAGAATATATCACAATGATGATGCTTAGGCAGGAGCAGCGGTGAGCCCAGCGTACGGAAAATCCGATTGTTAATCGAGGCGATTTCCGCGATCTGCAGAGCATCGATGGAAGGATGCACCATCGCTCCGCCGACACTTTTGTTATAAGCCGTGCTGCCGGATGGCGTGGACACGCAAATCCCGTCTCCCCTGAACATTTCAAAGGTTACGTCGTTGATGTCAATCTGCGCGACAACGGTACCGTCAACGCCTTTAAGCGTGAATTCGTTTAAAGCAATGTAAGAGGACGTTCCTGATTTCTTATGAATTTCCAGTTGAACCAGGGGGTACTTGACGAGGCGCGGCTTCACGTTGCCGTGTTCGCCTTCCCCGCTCATATGATCAATTAGCTCTGTCAGTTCATCGGCCTTCCAATCAGCATAGAATCCCAAGTGGCCCGTGTGGACACCGACAAAAGCGAGGTCAGGAATACGGTCTATAAAAGTATGGAAAGCATGCAGCATCGTACCGTCTCCGCCGATCGAGACCACAATCTCCGGAGATTCTGCATCCAGCACAAACCCCCGCTGTTCCGCCAGCTTGTGAAATTGCTGGGTCAGCTCGACAGACAATGGGTCACCGCGGTCCAGAACATAATATCTCAAGTTGATAAGCTCCTTTGTAAGGTTATATAAAGATGATAATCAATCTTGGAGAAGAACACAATGTTCACCTTGGGAATTTGCGGATTTTCTGCTGCAGTCCTCGAATGATCTGAATAAACAACGCAACCGCAATCAGGAAACCGAGCAGGATACAGAAAGCCGCCATAATATGGGTATACCCGTTTAGGGCGGAATCCGAAACAGCCGGAAGGGCCATGGTCGGTATCGAAGATCCCATGACACTTCTCCACAACAGCAATACAGCGACCGCGGCAATCACACCATGAATCAGTCTTGCAATGACAAAAGGGAAATACCTGAGGTTGGTAGAGTTCAGGATGCTAATGATCTGGGCATGAACGGACAAACCGCCCCATGACAATATAAAGGCAGCCGCGGCCGCTTTGTATGGCAATGGAATTGCAGCCCCTGCTTCCCCGGCATATCGGGCACCAAGTGTGACCTCAAACAATCCGCCTACGATGGCAGTGGATAAGGATTCAGGCATCCCAACCAGAGATAACAGCAAACTGATGGCTTCAGTTAGCGCAGGCATAACGCCGGCGCGGGTCCAGAGTTCAAGAAACACGGAGAAGAAAACCACAAGTCCGCCGACGACGATAATGAGCTGAAGCGATGATTGTATCGCTTGTCTTAACAGGGTGCCGAGGTCCCGGCCATCCTGCTCACGCGCCGCATGCATGGCATGGAGGGCGGACTTGAGTCTGCTTGTGTTAGCCTGCGACAGGCGGAGTGAATCGGTTGCTGTTTTGGATTCATGCCTGCCATGAAATCTCATAATCAACCCCACAAGGAAACCTCCGCCATAATGGGACAAGGCAAGGATCAAACCGATCTTGGGGTCATGAAAGAAACCGATGGAGACGGCACCAATTAGAAATATAGGGTCAGAAGAGGTGGTGAAAGCGACAAGTCGCTCACCTTCCTCCCGATTTACCATTTTTTGTTCCCATAGCTTGGCGGTTAATTTGGCACCGACCGGGTATCCTGAAACATATCCCATTGCTGCAACGAATCCTCCGGCCCCCGGAATACGAAATAACGGTCTCATCATAGGGTCCAGGAGCGTGCCAATCAGGTGGACTACGCCGAACCCCAGCAGCACCTCGGAAATAACAAAGAACGGGAACAGGGAAGGGAACAGCACGTCCCACCATATCGACAGGCCACGGAGTGCGGATTGAAGCGCCGCTTCGGGAAATAAAGCCATTAGGACAATTACGCTGAGCAGTGCCGTCACGAGCAAGAGCCAGCCCATTTTTTTCATGGTCATAATAAGAAATACGCCCCCTGGCATCGATGTGAATGATGGAAATATAGGTCCGTTGTTAAAAATCTATGCAAGATATAGGACAAACAGTATAAAAAACATGAGAAAGCGGTTACAATTGTGCTTTATTTTCGGGGATCTTGTGCTATAATAAAAAACATCAAAGCACATCTTTCGTATTATGTTTGGATGGAGTGATGATCATGAGCATAGTCGCAGGTATCCTAGTATGCGCCTTCGTTTATGTTATACGTGCTTCTCTCGTCCAGAGTGAAGAGGACTGGCGCAGTTATTAATAAGTTCTAAAAGGTGCTAACCATTGCTTAGCGCCTTTTTTTGTCGTTTTTTTGGTATAATGGATAGGTACATCCAATCGAAAGCGTAACATAAAACAGATGGGAGATTAGCGGATATGAATCCGAACTTAAGCATCTATGATAACCTCGGGGGTGCCGAGGGTGTACGTTCGCTCGTCGAAGCTTTTTATCCGAGAGTGCAGCAAAATGAGCTGCTTTCGCCATTGTTTCCGGAAGATATTATGCCGGTGATGGAGAAGCAATATATGTTCTTGAGCCAGTTTTTTGGAGGGCCAGCCTTGTTCTCGGAAGCATTCGGACATCCGATGATGCGGGCCAGGCACATGAAATTCCCGATTACGGATCGCCATGCCGAAGAATGGCTTGGCTGCATGGCAGGAGCCCTAATCGAAATTGGCGTGGAGGATGAATTACGTGATTTTGTGCTGCAGCGTCTGTCCGGCCCCGCCCACCATTTCGTGAACACTCCTTAGTTCCAAAGACCTATTTCGAAACAGGAATTAGACACGAATGAAGGGATGGCGAATGGCGTGAAATTGGAACCCTTGTATTCCATCAAGGTGGTTTGCGCGCACTGTGAGCATGAATATGAAACATCCAGGGTAAGACCCAGCTTTAAAAAGGCATACCGTACAGATACGGATTTTTGCGCTTATTATAAATCGGAGAATCCCGATTTTTACGTGGTGCGGATCTGTCCTGAATGCGGTTTTGCCTCCACGGAAAACTCGACCCTGAAATTGAACGAACGGCAGAAGGCGCTCTTTCACGAGCAAGTCGGATGCCGCTGGGAGAAGAGGGATATGGGCGGCTCGCGCAATCTGGAGGATGCTCTGGAGTCGTACAAGCTGGCTCTCCTCTGCGCCCAAGTCATCGGGGAGCGGGATCGCATTGTGGCCAGCCTGCTGCATCATATCGCTTGGCTGTACCGGTATCAGGGCAACGAGGATCAAGAGAAGCGGTTCTTGAGTTATAGCCTGGAATCCTATGTTCGAGTGTTCGAGCTGGAAGGGGTAGGGGCGAATGATGCTAGGCTGCTGTATCTGATCGGAGAGATCCACCGCAGGCTGGGACAGTTTCAGGAGGCGGTTCAATGGTTCTCCAGAGTGGTCCAGGATGACAAGATTATGGACGCCGCGATGATACGCGCATCCAGAGAGCAATGGAAGCTGATATCCGAGCAGATACGGGAGCAGAAGAACGAGGCACTTAAGGCAGAGTCATAATGCAAATAGCCCGCTGAAGGGTGGGTCAGCAGGCTGTTGGACTAACACGAATAGCTAAACTCATGCTCTGCGGCAAAATCAGCGTAATCGCTGATCCGTGAGCAAGTAGTCGATATCGCTGTCCAGCACGGTTACTTTGTTGTGGCAGCAGGGGAAGATCAGCAGCTTCTTTTTCCCTTCCCTTACGCTTATCAGCTCTTTGGGTTTCATCGGCAGCAATACATTGTCGGTTCCGCAGAATGGGCAGCTGTGTACATATACGTCGTTTCCAACGACATCATAGGGCCAAGTATTGGAAAAAGGAATCATGAGTTCTCCGATGATGGTGACTCATCGTCTTTTTTCGTTGCTTTCGCTTCTTCATTCTTGGCAAGCTCGGCAATTTTCTGCATTAATATATGCTGAGGCATGTGCATCAGCTGTTCCAGCGGAACGCCCAGCTGCTTGGACAGTGTAACCGCCGTCTCCGGTGATATTTGCAAAGGTCTCATGGCTTCTAGCTCCTCCAGCAGTAAATTGGTTGTAACAGTGATAAACTTAAATTGAGTTATATATAGTTATACACTTTTCCCTAAGTCCACACAAATGGTATTCCGCTTGAAATCATATTTTATTTCGAAAGGTGATGAATGTTCAATGGCACTTCAACAAACTTGGGATTTGGAATCGATATTTCCCGGAGGCTCTTCCTCACCGCAGCTCATGAGCTTTCTTGAGGCACTTGAGCAGGATGTACATAATCTTCAGCAAGCCGTTAAAGCATTGACCGTTCCGGAAACCATGGAGGGCGCATCCAGCCTTGAGCGCTTCCTTGAGCAGTTTCAGAATGCCTATGCCCGCATCCGTGAAGTCTCCGCATTCGTGGGCTGCCTGACCGCGCAGAATGTGAATGACAAGAAGGCGGTTCAATTATCCGGACGGGTAACGTCGTTGTCCGCGACCCTGCAATCGGTTAAGAACCAATTCGATAACGTTCTCCGTGGTATGGATGACGAACTCTGGACGGCTTGGACCGGTACGGATAAGGTGTCCGAGCTTGATTTCGTATTGAACGAAAGCCGTAATCTCGCCAAAGACAAGATGAGTCCCGAGTTAGAGAGCCTGGCTCTATCGCTTGGCGTAGACGGTTATCATGGATGGGGAGAGTTCTACGATACCATCGTTAAGAAAATCCAAATCCCCTATGAGGAAGACGGTAAGACGGTCATGTTGTCCGCAGGACAGGCATTCAATAAAATGCATGATCCTCGCCGGGAAGTACGTCAATCCATGTTTGAAAAGTGGGAGCAGGCATGGGGAGACTCCGCTGATTACTGTGCGGATACCCTTAACCATTTATCCGGCTACCGCCTGAAGCTGTACGAGAACCGCGGCTGGGAGGATGTATTGAAGGAGCCGCTCGCGATTGGCCGGATGAGCCGTCAGACCCTGGATACCATGTGGGCGGTCATCCAAGACACGAAGTCGGTGCTTGTGGAATACCTGAACCGCAAAGCCAAGCTGCTTGGTCTGGAAGGTTTGTCTTGGACTGATGTAGATGCCCCGCTGCGCACTTCCGCAACCAAAATCTCATATGACGATGCAGCTGTTAACATTGTGGAGCAATTCCGCAAGTTCAGCCCGAGATTGGCGGATTTCTCGCAAATGGCGTTCGACAAGAGCTGGATTGAGGTGGAGGATCGTCCCGGCAAGCGCCCTGGCGGTTTCTGTACCTCCTTCCCGGCAAGCGGCCAGACCCGAATCTTCATGACGTTTGGCGGAACGGCCTCGAACGTTTCGACCCTAGCTCATGAGCTCGGCCATGCCTACCATCAGCATCTGATGGGCGGAATTCCGGTGCTTAACCAAAAATATGCAATGAATGTTGCCGAGACGGCATCTACATTTGCCGAAATGATTGTTTTTGATGCGATGGTGAAGGGAGCCGGCAGCGAAGAAGAAAAGCTGGCCCTGCTGGAAGAGAAAATTCAGAACAGCGTAGCCTTCTTTATGAATATTCATGCACGCTTCTTGTTCGAAACCCGCTTCTATGACAAGCGGAAAAGCGGTCTGCTCAGCAGCGAGGAAATATCGGAATTGATGGTGGAAGCGCAGAAGGAAGCCTATTGTGATGCTCTGACATCATACCATCCGCATTTCTGGGCATCCAAGCTTCATTTCTATATTACCGGGACGCCGTTCTATAATTTCCCGTACACCTTCGGTTATATGTTCAGCACGGGCCTCTATGTTCGGGCATTGGAAGAAGGTCCGAGCTTTGCGGACAAATATGATGCACTTCTTCGCGACACCGGCGTGATGTCCGTGGAGGATCTGGCGAAGAAACACCTGAATGTGGATCTGAACCAGCGCGATTTCTGGCAAAGTGCAGCAGATTCCTGCGTATCCGACATTAAACAATTCCTGCAAATGACGGAGCATATGGCGTGATTTGTTGATTATCATCGGAATAACAGATAAGAATTTCCTTGGAGGACGTTTTCCTCTCAATACATGCAATTTCCAACCTATGGAGGAGCCCGATTCGGGCTTCTTTTTTTGTCGTAAAAGAATGAAAGTTGACGCAAAAAAGGAGCCGAAACCTAAATTATTTGTGCAATTTTAGTAATAAATACCCAAATGTGTTGAATATTGTTGATACATTGATTCCTTTACCCTATAATGAGTCATAAGCCCTAATAATAGGGAGGATTTACTAATAAAGGAGGGGAGAAGAGATGGTAAAACTAGATCAATTATCACTGGCTAGACAATTGGACATCGTTTTTAAAGAGCTGGAAGAAGAGTTGGGAGGTCTTAGTTCAGGGACAGTATTTGTACAAATACGAAATAATGTAATTGGTAAATTTGGCATACGGCACAATCCATTGGCTGGGCGTAACGGAGTCATAGCTCCACTTGAGGAGGGGCTAAGTGAAGCTCAACAATTCTCTTTTCGTACGATGGCACTTGAAAGTCTGAAACATAAACGTCACTGGACACACGGCGAAATCAGTTATGAATTTATGGTACGACAAGGCATTGTAATTGTAGATGCTGTCCTTGAATCCAACTATAACATGGCAAACTTGATGATTCGGTACCCTCGGAATACATATGCCGAAGCTGCTTCGGAATCCTGAAATCATTTATCATATAGAACATATAACGAAAGAGGCGATCTTTGGGGAGAAGATCGCCTCTTTCTAATTACGGCTGGAGGGAAGAGATGCGAATTACAGGTTCGAACGACCCGATAATTGCTGCTCAGCCAATTGAACCAGACGTTTGGTGATGTAACCTCCCAAAGAACCTGTTTCACGGGAAGTATAGTTACCCATGTAACCGTCTTGTGGAAGCGTCACACCCAGTTCTTGAGCAGCTTCTACTTTCAATTGTTGAAGAGCTGCAGTTGCTTGAGGTACGACAAGATTGTTAGAAGAACGACCTTGAGCCATGTCATGTCACCTCCTTTGATGTTGTATGTGGATATTATGACTGAATCCTAGGAATCTCATTCGTGCTGGAGGCAGATCATTGGCTGGTAAAATTATCCGAATGAAATTGTCGTGTATCTAGACAAACAAGAGCAGCCCTTTGAAACAAAGGGCTGCTCTTGTTGAAACATTAAGTATATGAAGATCTAATGGTTCACCGGGGATTTGCTATTCCCCTTGCTCCGCCTCCGGTGTTGTTTTTTGGATGCTGATCTGGGTATTCAGGTTCACGGTCTGCCCCGGTTCCAGATGAATCAGACCGGTTTCTTCATTCGGCAGATTTAAATTGGGCGCGTTCGGAAGCCAGGTATACGGCTCGATGCAAAGGAAGTCCTCTGCGACGCCTTTCGTATAGAGCACCCAGTGCTTGAAAAAGGCGCGGTCAGCCGAATAATGAATTTGATAACCATCATCCCGTTGAAGCATGGCTTCAGCCGGTTTGCCCTCTGGAATTTTTAATATCGTATCCAGGTCGGCTTCCTTCAGGTTTAGTCCAGAATTCAGTTGTTCCAGATGGCCAAGCGGTGAAAAATCTCCGGTTGGGATCAGTTCATTATTCAAGGTATAAATACCCTCTACAGGCAGATCCAGCGTCCAGCGATGCGGCTCGCCATCAAGCAGGAACCACGTATGGTAACCCATGCCGAACGGGACAGGGCTGGAACCCAGATTCGTTACACGAAGACTCTGCGATAAGCGGGCCCCTGAAGACGGAAGGTCATTTCCAGCTTCAGCGGTACTGGGAATTGGGCGATCCATTTCGGATCATCCGATGATATGAACTCTGTCGAAACGGCGCACCCATCATCATCTTCCTCTATGTCGCTGACACACCAAGCCTGTGATCGGTGGAGACCGTGGATATGATTGTCGTTCGCGGTATTTTGATCAAATTGATACGATGTTCCGCCGTACTCAAACTGGCCTTTGGAAATCCGGCCTGGCGGAATGAGCATCGGGATGCCGAAGTGATAGGGCTTCTGAAGATAGAAGGCAAGCTCACTTTCATCTGGTTTTCGAAGGATTTCGCGTGAATTTTCAAGGTCTTTAATTCCAATGACATTGTTACCTAGACGAGGAAGGAGAGTCACTTCAAGACGGCCGCTGTTTAAAATATAGGTGTCGTAACCATTCCACTGGCCTTTGGTCACTTGATTCATATCGATGCTCCTTTACTAACAGAAATCATGGTCTGGACGATTAACCACATCATAACAGATTTTTACGGAAAGGGTAAAAGAAATGCTTCAAAACATCGGACGACTTGATTCCAAAATGGAATTGACAAGGGAGAGCAAGAGTTTTATCATTGCATGTAATAGTGATCCAAAATGATTGAAACACGATGACAAGGACAAGTAAGCAGGTGCGGCCCATCCTTCAGAAAGCCGGTGGTTGATGTGAACCGGTGGATCCGCTTTGCTGAATGGACCTTTGAGTGCCAGGCTGAACAGGGATTATACTGATATTCCTTAATATGCCGGCCGGGTATTCTCCGTTACAAGAATGGAAGGCTGCAGCTTAAGTATTAGAGTTTAATGCAGCGAATTAGGGTGGCACCACGGTCTCACGTCCCTTGCGGATGTGAGGCCTTTTTGCGTTCATATATAATTCCTTGAGCGGGGCAGACTTTGGATTAAAGAATATTGTAAATAAATGGAGGGCTAGTCATGAAAACTGTATTATCGGGAATTCAGCCGAGTGGCAATTTGACACTGGGCAACTACATCGGAGCCATTAAAAATTTCGTTAAGCTCCAAGATGAGCATGATTGTTACTTTATGGTCGTCGATCTGCATGCCATTACGGTACCGCAGGAGCCAAGTTCGCTTAGAGATCGCTCCGAATCGGTTGCGGCACTGTACGTTGCAGCCGGAATCGACCCGAATCGTGCTAATATTTTTCTTCAATCCCATGTTCCTCAGCATGCCGAGCTGGGATGGATCATGACAACGATGGTCAATATGGGCGAATTGGAACGAATGACACAATTTAAGGACAAATCGGAGGGTAAAGATTCCGTAGGAGCCGGTTTGTTTGTCTATCCAGCGCTCATGGCTGCAGACATATTGCTGTATAATGCCAATCTGGTACCGGTAGGGGATGACCAGAAGCAGCATTTGGAAATCACGCGCGATTTAGCTGCACGGTTCAACCATCGGTTTGGTTCCTACTTCAATATGCCGGAACCGTTCATTCCAGAGGTAGGCGCACGAATTATGTCGCTGGACGATGCTTCTAAAAAGATGAGCAAAAGTAATCCGGTTGAGGGCAGTTATATTGCGATGCTGGACACGCCGGATCAAATACGCAAGAAAATCAGCCGGGCTACAACCGACTCCGGGGCCGAAGTGGTCTATGATCCGTCCGCTAAACCAGAGGTTAGCAATCTGATGAGCATTTATTCCGAGTGCGCTGGAGTATCCCTGCAGGAAGTACAGGCGCGTTTTGAAGGAAAGATGTACGGGGCATTCAAGAAGGAGCTTGGCGAAGTTGTAGTAGCCGCTCTGGAACCACTTCAAAACAGATACTACGAAATTCGCCAAACCGGTGAGATCCATGACATTCTGGCCAAGGGAGCAGAGCAGGCACAGAAGACTGCGGCTCAAATACTGGATGGCGTCAAGGACAAGATGGGCTTTCTGGCTCGTAAATAAGCTTCCTTAAGAAGGCTTGCGTTTGGATTTGATGATGAATCCCCAGCCTATATTGAGAATGGAGAGTAGAGCGAGACCGCCGGCCAGAAATCCGTTGTAGCTGATGGAGATGGCAGAAGCGGTCAGCAGGACGATCGAAGAGACCGCAAACCACAGGGATAAGCCTTTACTCATATGAAAAAAACCTCCAAAGATAAAAATTCAAAAAATACGTATAACGTTGCAAGAAGGAGCCATAATAAGTTTGCAAGCTTGCACTGGAATAACAGACATTCAGTGAAGGGAGATATTTAATATGGCACGCCGCAGCAACAATTTGGTTGTACCTCAAGCTACTGCAGCATTACAACGTTTGAAACTCGAGGCTGCTCAAGAACTAGGCGTAACGATTCCTCAGGACGGTTACTATGGTAACTATACTTCCCGTGAAACAGGATCCCTGGGTGGATACATTACAAAACGTTTGGTACAGCAAGCTGAACAGGCTCTTTCGGGGTCTGGCCGCACGCTGTAATCTCTTTCTCATAACGTGAGTATGGAAGCCCGGAGCGCTATCATTGCGCTCCGGGCTTTGTATTCATATTACGGGATCGACACTCACCTTTGCTACATAGACAAATTGTGCCTTAAACAACGGCATAACGTCAAGAATAGATCGCTTCCAAATGTCACTGAATTGTCATATAGATGGAACGAATTCCGAAGGATTGCTAAACACTTTTTACTAATGATATGATAAACTTTATAGCGGAGGCAGTACTTCCTCCATAACGACAGATACAAGGAGGAACGTTTACACGTGGATAATCACTTGAGATACCAGGCTCCTTCAGAATCCGCAGCACTTGCCTCGGCAGCGCCTGCACCTCCCGATAAGGCGGGGACTTGGAAAGATTTTATCACGGTGACGAAGCCCGGAATCATCCGGTCAAATTTGATAGCGGCTTTTGCCGGATTTTGGCTAGCGTCGCGTTGGGATATCCAATTTGGATTGATGATTATGACACTTCTCGGAACCGTGCTTGTTATGGCTTCGTCCTGTGTTTTCAATAACTATTTCGACAGAGAGCTCGACATGAAGATGGAGCGCACACGGAATCGCTCACTTCCAACCGGACGGCTGACACCTAAGGTTGTTCTTTGGTATGCCATCATACTTGGGGTCGTTGGACTAGCTATGTTATTCCTGTTCTCAGGGGTATTGGCCGGGATATTCGGAGCGATCGGAATGTTCGTATACGTTGTGGTATACACATTATGGCTAAAGCGTTCATCAACATGGAGCACATCGGTAGGCGCTATTTCCGGAGCGATGCCTCCGGTGATCGGCTATGTGGCCGTGACAGGAAGCGTAGATATGGCTGCGGTGCTGCTGTTCGCACTTCTGTTTCTGTGGCAGCCGCCACATTTCTGGGCGCTGGGCATTCGCCGCGTTGAAGAGTATCGCGCAGCGGGCTTCCCGTTATTGCCGGTTGTTAAAGGAATTAAACGCACGAAGTATCAGATGATTCCTTACCTGGTGTTACTTATTCCGATCCCTATTCTGATGTACACGTATGGGTACGCCGGTATTTTTTTTCTGGTTATCGGACTCTTCCTGGCTGTTTGGTGGCTCTACGCCGCACTCCAAGGTTTCCGTGCCAAGGACGATGAAGCTTGGTCCAAAAAAGTATTTATTATCTCCATCAACTACTTGACCTTGAGCCTGATCGTTCTCATACTCAATACCACCTTTTAATCGGTGGAAGGGCTTAAACGCTACACTAAACCTGATAAGAACAGGGATTGCCTGAGACGAAGGGAGAACGGGGAAGGTCATGAATGCATTCAAACGTTACAAATGGACTTGGGTACTACTCGCTGTCTGTGTAATAGCAGCAATTTACCTGGTATACAATTCGCTGGGATTCGGAAAAGAAAAGTTTCCTATCGTTCGTGAGGTTGCCGCTTATTCCATGGAGAATGTGGATGGAAAGACGATCACATCGGATGATACCAAAGGCAAGGTGAAGCTCATGTACTTCTATTTCACCAGCTGCCCAGATGTGTGCCCGATTACGACACTGGTACTTTCGCAAATACAGGAAGACTTGAAGAAAGAGGGCCTCTTCGGTAAAGAGGTTAACTTCGTGTCCATCTCCTTTGATCCGGAAACCGATACAAAAAAGAAGATTAAGGAATTCGGGGACCGTTTCTATGCTGATTATAGCGGCTGGTACTTCCTTCGTGGAGATCAGGAGGAAACACGGAAGCTGATGCAGGACTCTTTCAAAATCCCGCTGCTCGGCAATAACTCGACGAATTTCACGCATGGCAATTCCATTGCATTGGTTGACCGGGACAACAATATTCGGAAGACTTATAATGCAGCAGACCCGGCCGAAGTGAAGACCGAGGATATTGTGAAGGACATTAAGTCTTTAATTAAGGAATAACCTATAGGTAAAACCAAAAGGTGCGCTCTATCGTTTAGGATGGAGACGCCTTTTTATTATTTTAAAACAAGGTCATCAGAATTCAGCAGGAGGCGGGTAAATGATGAACTCTTCCAGCCCGGCCTTCTCTAACTGGGCAATTAGGTACTCGTCAGGCGTTCCTTCAACTCCGGCGTAACCCCGGCGCGTATAAATCTGTTCGGCATCAGGAAAGATGTCGCGCAGGGCACCGCGAATTTTTTTGCCGGAGCTGTCGTTATCCATAAAAAGATAGACCTCTTGATCCTTCACCTGTTTATGAAGGCTTTCAAGCTTGGCGGTGTTTAACGTTCCGAACGTGCACAAGATGGTTATATCTGATGTCAGCAATCGGCGTAGTCGACTCCTGTCGTTCTTACCCTCTACGATGATGAATATCGGCATCTTTTTTCACCTCTGTCATGATACGGAGATCCTTGGCGGCATTCCCCGGGAAATGATAATCCGCCGTCGAATGATGGATATGTCGAATGGTGTATGTATAGTGTAACTTGTTTCTTGCCGATCATGCAAAGCAGGCAAAATAAACGGCCATCCAGTGGATGGCCGCAACAAGGTTAACCCATGTATTCTAGTAGAAACAGCTCAAGATGATGACGAGCAGAATATACAATACAAGAACCATCCCTACAGAATTTCCATGGCCTCCTGTATGACAATGTTTATGATGATGAACATGACTCATGATTACTTCACCCCTTGGTTAGATGTACGTGGTCATTTGCCACACTGTATCTTATGTGGATTTACCCATATGGACTGTGTGTTGGCCCATCTGCATCTTTTTGGGCGCTGACTCAAGCCAGGTACAGCTTCCTTAGACGGTTGAGATTGGGGCTTCCGGTGAGATGGCCGTTAAAGGGGCTTCACGATTGCGTTTGGGGAGCAGCAGCAGAACGGTCATCAGCATCAGAAACGCGATGAAATAAGGTGACACCACCGTTCGGAGCTGTCCAGCCGCAATAGGGCCGACAAAGGAACCAAGCGACATGGCGATGGATTGAAATGAGAACACTTTCCCGAGTCTGCCTCCGCCGCTTAGCTCGATGAACAATGAGGATAATGCCGGAAACAGGAATCCTTTAGCTAGCCCGAGTGCAAACAGGATGATCATAATCGGTACATGGTCAGCTGCGGCCAGAGCGTAGAAGCAAATCGCCAGCCCCAATACGCCGATGGCTACTCTGATATGGGGCGCATAACGATTAAGAAACAGCATGCTTAATGTGACCAAAGCTCCAAGACTAATGACGGAGAATAGAAGTCCGGTGGACATAATGCTTGCCAGCCCGCTTTCTCGCAGCGGTATTTCAAAAAACAGGATTCCTTGAGAGCATGCGATAGCAAACGGAATCAAATATAAACGCAAGCTAAAAGGAAGCCGCGCCGGTGCCCCATTGTTGATCGGAACAGCAGCCTGACCTTTATCCTTAGCAGTGGCTGACAGAGGCTTCGGGAGACTGAGAAACGCCATCAAACCGGTGAAAATCAAAAGCCAGCCCAGACTCTGGAATGTACCGGAAAATCCTGCTTTGGCTACAATGAAAGCGCCGGCGGCCGGGGACAAGACGGAGGCAAGAGTGTGTATTACGCCATGACCGGACATATATTTGCCTTGCGTAACAGGATCCCGGGAGAGTGACGCAAGCAGTGCCAGACAGGCCGGTGACAAAAAGGCCAGAACGAATCCGCTGATCGAGCGGAGCACGAGCAGCTGCCAGGGCAATTGGACATGAGCCTGGAGCAACAGGATCACACCAGCGGCGGTTAAGCTGAAAATAATGTAGCGTCTGCTGCCGTGCCGGTCGATCAGATTGCCTGCAAGCAGATTGCCAGGCAGATGGGTCAGAGCATAAATGCCCATCATCCAGCCGATAAACGTAGGGGCTGCGCCAAGAGAGATGGCAAAAGGCGTCAGTACAGGATACTGAGCATGCAAATCAAAAAACGCCAGAAACAAAAACATATAGAGCCATAAAGCGGTTTTCAATATGGCACCCTCCTATCCGGCAAAAGTTGATATTGTTACTACTACTTGTACGTTCGAAAGGGCAAGCTTATACCTTTTTGTGAAAAGACCCGGTTGGCTGACAGCTTTGCGGGGTATCATGTATAATTAATAAGACGGCCATGAACCGCCGTTTTTGAAACGATGAACGGGAGTGAATTGTATTGGATACTCAGGTCTGGATTGAATTTCTCAAACAAAACTGGCTGGTCATTGCCATCGCCTTAATTATCTTGTTTATTGTGCTGAATGTGGTGAGAACCGTCATTAAGTGGGCGCTGGCCGTACTTATCATCGTGGGATTGTTAGTGTACAGCGGAATTTCCTTAGATAAAATCGGCGAGGTTGTAACCACGGTGAAGGAAGAAACGGTAGACACGATAAAAAAAGAAGCGCTGAACATGATGATGAAAGAAGCGAAGGAAGCGAAATATACCTCGAATGAGGACGGTACCTACTCCATTAAAGCTCCCAATCTGGAGCTGAAAGGAAGCGCCGGTTCCGAAGAGGTTGAAGTGACTTTCCGCGGAGTTTCGGTAGGGAAGTGGGATATCAACGATACGATTCAGAGCTTTATCGACGATGCCAAGAGCAATACGGCCTCTAAATAAAAAAGATAGAGCGCAATCGGAAGCGAATGTACGAGAGCGGCAGCGTTGTTCGTGCTGCAGCTTGATTACATCGGTTGACAAGACATCATGGGGAGAGGAGGGGATACCGTTGATGTCGGCATGGAAGGAGAGTGTGCTGGGTGGAAACGGAATCACCATCTTGCTGCTGCTGATTGTGGCTTTTTCACTAATACAGGGATGGAGTCGCGGAGCCTCCCGGTCAGCCGGGAAGCTTGTTTTTTTTCTGGGGGATGCGGTGCTGCGCCTGGTCGGGCTTGCGATCTCCGTTCCTTTTACATTATGGTTATCACCTAAAGCAGGCGATTGGCTGGGTACGGTCTCCACTTTACCGAATCGAGAGCTGCGCTTCTGGGAACAGATTTATTATACAGCCGTAAAATCGCTGGCGGATTTCCCGCTGCTGCGGTTTGCGGTGCTGTTTATGTTAAGTTACGCCCTTATCGTATTTATGCTGCGTCTGCTCGTGTCCCTGATTATGGGAGGCAGGCTGGGACTCTTCGAAACGAGAAAAGATACATCGGCATCGCTGCTGAGCCGGCTAACAGGTGCGGGAATTGGCGTCATCATGGGCGCAGCGCGGAGCATTATTGTTATTGCGATCTTATTCATCTACGTCAGTTTGAATCCCGATCACGGCTTTAGCCGGTACGTTGAGGCTTCACCCGTTTATCAACAGGGGGCGAAGGCAGTAATAGAGCCTTTATCGGGCTCTCTCGTCCGCGAGAAGCTGCCGGTCTTTACCCAATCGGTTCAGGAAGAATTGAACGGGATCATTCAGCGGAAGTATGAGGTCATCGACCACAAGATTCCCGAGGGCATTGAGCAGACGGCAGCCCATGTTGTAAAGGGTTCGTCAACCGATGAAGAGAAAGCGCGAAAGCTCTATGATTGGGTTGGCAGCCGGATAACATATGATCACGACAAAGTGACCTTGTACGAAGAGCAGCGGATATGGAAAGAGCAGACACCGCAGGATACGTATGACACCAGGTTAGGCGTGTGCATTGATTATGCCCGGCTGTATGCCATGATGGCCCGGTCTCAGGATCTGAAAGTCCGGGTCGTAACCGGCAGGGGATATAATGGCCAAGGCGGTTATGGTCCGCATGCCTGGAATGAGGTCTACTTGAGTGAAGAGAAGCGGTGGATACCGCTGGACCCGACCTGGGCACAGAGCGGAAACTGGTTTAACCCGCCTCGCTTTAATGAAACGCATATTAAGGAGCAGGTGTTTTGATCGTGTGTTGATATGGAGAAGGGCGGACTTTGGAGCAAGGGAAGTCCGCCCTTTCTCATCAGGAGGGCCCTTCCAGATGAAGTGGGGGGGCGTTTATGTTAATATGGGTTTATGTGATTGTGGATAAAGGGGAGAAGCATACGTGAAAGGGTTTAGGCCGGATAA
This sequence comes from Paenibacillus sp. JZ16, assembly GCF_015326965.1. Classification (NCBI taxonomy): domain Bacteria; kingdom Bacillati; phylum Bacillota; class Bacilli; order Caryophanales; family Paenibacillaceae; genus Paenibacillus; species Paenibacillus sp. JZ16. The sequence goes on along the minus strand of NZ_CP017659.1, from coordinate 3,326,526 downwards.
GCGCAAACAAGAAGAACAAGATGCCGGCAGTCAGTTTAACTTGCGGGTTAATCTATTTTTTTTCAGCACTTTTATCATATTCTGTGTCATTATTATACGCCTTGCTATACTGCAGTTTGTTGAAGGACCTGAGCTAAAAGAGCTCGAAACCGGCGGACAGGTTAAAAATTTCCCGCTTCAGCCGATCCGGGGCAGCATCATTGATGCTTCCGGAACACCGATTGCCTACTCGACACCTTCCCAAGCACTGTATTTAACGCTGTTAAAAGATTACAGTTCATCCGAACGGGGGAAGAAGAACCGTCCGGAGATCCAAAAGCTGGCCGAGGAAATGGTCAAGGTCTTCGAACAGTATGGTGATCCAAAAGCCGAAAAGCTAACGGTGGATGATGTGATCAAAGCGATGGACCTGGAGTTCAACAAGCAGCCGGGTTATGAGCCGAGACGCATAAAGGCAAATCTCTCGACTAAAGAAGTGGCCTACTTTATGGAGCATAAAAATGAATATCCTGGAGTCGAGGTTGTCGAAGAGAGTCAGCGTCAATACAACCCGGACAAAATCGCCGTTCAAACGATTGGTTATTTGAAAGAATTCCGCGGAAATAAGACACTGGATAAATATAAACAGATCGATGAGCAGAACAAGAAACAAAAAGATCCGGGACTTATCTACACGGAGCAGGAGAAGGTCGGTGTAGATGGACTCGAAATGATGTTCCAGGATGAGCTGCGCGGCAAGAACGGATATATCGGCATTCCGATTAATCCGCAGAACATGGCGGACGGGGTGCCAACCATGATCGCCCCGGAGAAGGGCTACAATATTCATACGACGATCCACAAGGATATTCAGAAGGTGACGCAGCAGGCGATCATTGATCAGCTGAAATGGCTTCATACCAATACGGTTTCCGGTAAAACGCATCCGAATGCGCAGACGGGTTATGCCGTAGCGATGGAAGTGGACACCGGCAACATTGTTGCCATGGCCAGCATGCCGGACTATGACCCGAATGTGTGGGAGAATGGAACTGATGATTGGGAATCCGTCATGAAGTATTACGGCAACGGAACGATTTCTCCATACAGTTCCGGTCGATCCGGCAACAATCTGGAATCGGTTGTGCTGTTGGGTTCAACAGTAAAGCCACTAAGTGTACTCATTGGACTTAATGAAAAATTGTTCGGGCCAAACGATTATTATTATGATGGCGGGGCTGCATTTTTTGGTAAAGATAATTCAAGGGTTCAGAACTCCGGTGGTAGAGCTTACGGATCTTTGAACCCAAGAAGTGCAATTGAACACTCATCTAACGCCTTTATGGTTGACTGGGTTGGGGAACGACTGTATAACAAATATGGTTCCGAATCCGTTGGAAAATGGGATGAATATATGAAGGAATTCGGGCTTGGGGTTTCTACCGAATCCGGTTTGCCAAAGGAGCATAAAGGAATCATCGAGTATACCAATATCGAGCAGGCGGGAAGTTATCTGGCTTCCATGGCATACGCTTCATTCGGACAGTCCGGTAAATATACGACGCTCCAATTGGCCCAGTACGCCAGCACGCTTGCCAATCGGGGAGAACGCATTCGGCCGCAGCTTGCGAGCAAGATTGTGGATCAGGACGGCAATGTGATCAAGGAATTCAAACGCGAGGTATTAAATAAAGCGGAATTCCCAGAGCAGTACTGGAATGAAGTCATTGCAGGGATGAATACGCAAGGACTTCGAGCATTTGAAGATTTTAAATATGATTTTGCACGGAAGACAGGAACATCCGAGCAGGATATTTATAAAAACGGTACTCGGATCCGGGTGGAGAACGGGGTGTTCATCGCCTTTGCTCCACGGCAAAATCCGAAGCTGGCCGTCGCCGTGGTCATTCCGGAAGCAGGCTTCGGTTCCCAGAGTGCCGCGCCGGTTGCCCGTAAAATTTTTGACGCGTATGACGAGATTTACGGACTCGACGGTACGCCTCACCCTAAAAAAACCGAGGGTGAGAATGGGGATGGCAGTAACGAATAAGAGGATATTTGCAAAAACGGCAGCCAAGTGCCCTCAATGGGTTGGCTGCCGTTTTTTTATCCGTTACACATGGGCGTCTGGAGCTTTGTCCGCCACCAGATTAAGGACGACGTTAAACTCCAGCAGCGCTTTGAGGCCGCAGAGTACCATGGTGTATCCTCCCATGGAATCAATAGCTCCCTGTACCATTTCATCCGCATTGCCTGTAAATCCGGAGTGGGTAATGGCAACGAAGGTCTCATGATCGCCCCGTGGCGTGAATGTCCACTCGGTTTTGGTCTGGTCCGAAGACTCGATCGCGATGCGGCGATTGACTTCGATATGTTGAACGTACACGTCATCATGGACCCCGTACATCTCCCAATCCCAGCGAATATGGCTGCCTTCCTCCAGCTTGCCGCTGCTTTTGGTAAACCAGAACTTGGTTGTAATCTCAGGATCGATGAAAGCCTCGAATACTTCTGAAACGGGTCTTCGAATCAACATCTCTGCCGTCACGACAGGGGTCTCATTGAGTTTGGTCATATGATTGTATGACTCCTTTCGGGGTTGTCTTCAGTAATATCGTAGCATATAGGAATTCATATTCTTTCTTTTACATTGCTCATTTATTTCAAGGGTCGTGTGCTTGTTCGAGAGCTTGGGAAATACTACTTGAGACTAGCGTTACCTCAGTTTTGGCATGTCCGGGGGCGGCTATTCATAGGGGAATGTTTTGACGCCATGCCTTTTGTGGTAAAATGTCGTTATGTTTGCTTGTGATTCGTAAGGGGGTTAATACCATGAAACATAAATATCGATTGTTGGCACTGGATATGGACGGTACGCTGCTGCGGGACGATCATGAAGTGTCTGAGGAAACGGTGAAGTGGATCAAGGAAGCGGTACGGCACGGCATTCATGTCTGTCTCTCGACAGGCCGGCCGTTTCAGGACGCGTATCCGTATGCCAAACAGCTTGAACTGACGACACCGATGGTAACGGTGAACGGAGGCGAGGTATGGCGTGCGCCATATGAATTACACCGCCGCGCATTGCTCGACAGCAAGCTCGTGGAGCAAATGCACGCACTGGCCATTGAAACCGGATCATGGTTCTGGGCGTATTCAGTAGAAAGATTGTATAACTCTGAGAACTGGACCGACGATATCGCGAATCAGGAATGGCTGAAATTCGGTTACACCACGAATGATCATGAGGTGCGTCACAACATTTTGATGCGCCTGCAGGATATGGGCGGACTGGAGATCACGAACTCCTCGCCGGATAACCTGGAAATCAATCCGCAGGGCGTTAACAAAGCGACCGGAATCGGACAGGTGTGTGAGCTGCTCGGCATTAGCATGTCCGAAGTCGTAGCCGTAGGCGACAGCTTGAACGACCTGGCTGTGATTCAGCAGGCCGGCCTCGGCGTGGCGATGGGCAATGCCCAGCAGACGGTTAAGGATGAAGCGGACCTTGTGGTTTCCAGCAACAATGAGGACGGCATCGTTGAGGTCATCAGGGATCATATTTTGATCGAAAGGTGAGATGTTGATGGACATATTGGGCTGGATTATCGTTATCGCTCTGTTTATCATTGGGATGGCCGGAGCGATTTACCCTATTCTGCCGGGGGTTGTCGCCATTTACCTGGCGCTGTTCGTTTACGGCTGGTTCTTTACATTCGAGCATTACAATTCATGGTTCTGGATTATTCAGACCATCATTCTGGTGGTGCTCTTCATTGCCGATTATGCAGTTAACGCCTGGGGGGTTAAGAAGCTCGGCGGTTCCAAAGCCTCGATATGGGGCAGCACCATCGGTTTAATTATCGGGCCGTTCGTTATTCCCGCTTTTGGATTGATTATCGGACCGTTCCTGGGAGCATTTTTGGGTGAAATGCTGGCAGGTTCGGGACCGAGCAAATCCATGAAGGTTGGATTCGGATCGGTCATTGGATTGTTCAGCAGCATTGTGGTGAAGGTTATTTTACAGCTCGCGATGATTGTTATTTTCTTCATTTGGATTTTCTAATAGACGCTTAGGAATCGCTGTAAGAGGCGCTTTGGAGGAGAAAGAAGGGTACGGTTTTGTCAAAGAAAGAGTCATTTATTAAAGGCACGATCATCTTGGCCGCTGCTGCGCTGGTCGCCCGCGTGCTGGGTCTTGTCCAGCGGGTGCCGCTGGAGCATATGCTGAATGATATAGGGGATGCCTCATTTACGATCGCCAATAACGTATATTTAATGCTGTTAACGGTAGCAACGGCCGGCATTCCCAGCACGCTCAGCAAAATGGTATCCGAGCGCCATGCTTTGAACAAGCCAGCGGAGGCTCGTCGTGTCTATCATGCTGCGCTTATTTTTGCCGGAGCAGCAGGCGTTGTCATGACGCTGCTGCTTTATTTCGGAGCCCCTTATTATGCTACCCATATTGCGAAGCAGCCGGAGGCCGCCGCGGCCATTCAGGCATTGGCCCCAGCGCTGCTGCTGTTTCCGGCCATCGCCATGATGCGGGGATACTTCCAGGGACGCAATAATATGACGGCTGGCGGCATATCGCAGATTATCGAGCAGATTGCACGGGTTCTGACAGCGATCGGCCTGGCTTACGTGCTGCTGCGGATGGGATACGACGATACCTGGATTGCTGCCGGCGCCTCCTTCGGGGGAGTACTCGGCAGTATTGGAGCATTTGCGGTCATGCTGTACTTTACGGTAAAGCTTCGCCGAAATGATCGCGAGCTCAAGATGCCGGCAGCGGACCGCTCCATTCCGCTTGGCGGGATATACCGGGATATATTCACGTTGTCTATACCGATTGTGCTGTCTTCCCTGGCGGTTCCGGCTGTTAACTTCATTGACAGCTCCATTGTTAAGCCACTGTTGATCGGGCAGGTTGGCCTAGGGCAAGCAACCGCAGCTCTCGCGGTGTTAGGAAACCGGGCGCAGAGCGTGGCGGGGATTCCGCCGATTCTAGCCATTGCCCTGAGCACCTCGCTCATTCCGATCATCTCTGCAGCGTTTGCGAAGAAAGATCAGGAGCATCTGGAACAGCAAGTATCGCTGGCTATGCGTATTGCCATTTTAACAGGCATGCCGATGGTGATTGCGCTATGCGTAGCATCCTATTCCATTAATGGTTTGCTGTTCAGTTCCTTGGGCGGCAGCGGGATTATTGGATTTCTGACGTTCGGTACGATTTTCCAAATCACGATGATGACCACAAATTCCATTCTACTCGGAATCGGCAAGGCCAAGCTCTCGATGATTCACGTGATGGTTGGGGTTGTGGTCAAGCTTGCAGCCAGCTTTCTGCTTGCTCCGTTCTTTGGAATCTACGGGATCATAGGGAGCACGGCGCTCTGTTTCCTTGTCATTACGATATTGAATATAAGATCGATTAAAAGGATTGTATCCTTCTCCATCCTGGGCAAACGCTGGACGGGCTTCGTGCTGACGGTGATTGCTGCCGGGGGAATCGGATATGGCCTGAATCTGGCCGGTATTCAAATGGTCGATGTCATGCCGGCACGGTTGGCATTCCTGCTGACTTGCCTGGTTGTAGGCGTGGCCGTAGTCATTATATATCTTGTCCTGCTGGTGGTGTTTGGCGTATTGCGGCAATCGGAGCTGAGCAGTTACCCGCGCCTACTGCAGAAGGTGTTCCGTCCGCTTATGAGACTGCAGCCTGCACGTATGCGGGAGCGGGGATAAAGACATAGACTAAGTTTCACTTATAGAGGTTGTTCAAAAAGTCCGCTTTTGATAAGAAAACCTCTATCGAGGCCACTTCAAGGATGAGCGACCGCGATGCATAGGTAGGTTTTCTTGCGATATAGAATTTCATCAGTTCCACTGATAATTCATAAATTCTATATCTAACACGAAGGGAATCAGGAAGCAGCTCTGCATCGAATCTTGAATTCAGCCGGGCCTAAGTAAAAGCTTCCGAAGCATGTTTCCTGCGGAAACATATCAGGTGCTCACGTACCCAAACGTTCGGTGCTGAAAATCGACCTTTTTGAACACGCACTTATCGTGGTAAATAGAACCGAAAAGAGACCTTCCTTGCAGTATCGGGACGGTCTCTTTTCATTTTAATGCGGATGGAACTGATCAGACACATCATGCACGATGGAGGTTTTCTCTAGAGCGGCCCGATGGGCGTGTGTAATATCCGGCAGCAGCGGCCGTAACGGTTTGCGGATATGCCTAAACATCGCACGGCCCTGAAACCAGTCGTACCGGGGAATCGGCTCGGGGGGTTCATCCTCCCAGATCTCCTCAAGATAAGGGCTGTACAGACGTTGGCCACCCGGGAGCCATTCGGAAGTGATGAGGTCAGATCCCGCGTGGCCATGATTCATGGCTTGCTCAAGGGTCGGCGTAAATAAGCCCGGCCAGTATTCAGCGCGCGATCCTTGGTGCTTGGTGGATCGCGCGAAGGCCAGCACAGCGCGGTAAATCTCCTCATACCCAAACAATAAAGCATACAGCGAACGGCCAGCCTTGATCCGAATGGACAGGTCGTCAAACTTGGGGATGGTAAGTCCGGCCAGCGGCCTGGTTGGGGATAGGAGCTTTGGCCCAGTACTTTCCCCCGACTCTGTTCGTTGGACTTGACCCAGCGGAAACACGATTTGATTCAACCGGGTCAGCTCATGCAGCCGAAAGAAGGGATTCTCCAGAATATGTTGTTGGTAAAAAGGATGTCTCGCCACACGCCCCTCAATATAGTTCTGTTCATTAATGATGAGTGCCACCGTAAGCAGCGAACTGCTCTGATCCTGCCAGAACTGTTCCCAGAACGGTGTCATGAACGATGAAACATGAAAGTGGGGGAGTAAATGAAATAGGGGCTTGCCTTTATTTCGACTGTGTATATAGAGAAGCAGCTGGGGGTAGGCGTCCTGGAAGATCAGCGCATTGCAGCGCTCCAGGAAACGGTACAGATTGCTCTTGAATGTCGGATCCGTGAGATCCGACATCAATCCGCCTTTCAGATCGCTCATATTCCACCCGGCATTACGCGATACCATATGGGCCAGCAAAGCCCAATGCAGCTCAGGATGCGATATATAACAGTCCAAATAGGCTTGCGTACGCGTTACGTTGCTCCGGTTGGCTGCGGCTGCGGCCTCCTGAATATGATGAATCAACTGCTGCTCTTCTTGGGATAGCTGAACATCTGCACCTGGTTCATGAATCCGAATATCGCTATACCCTTGCATGGAAGGGAACGGAAACGGGGTAACGCTCTGCTGCAGATAGGGATGGGAGTATAGGATTTCCTTGAGCTTTACGCGAATTCCCCTTACCGCTGCAGGGTCCCATTGCAATTCGTGTCTGCTTGTCCGGAGCTTTAAGGAGAATCGCCATGATGCAATCATCCCCGACCATGATTCTGTCAGGGCCTGCGGAATGGCTGACGCCCATGACCATACATCCTTGCCCTGGTTTTTTTTATTTTTGACTCCGTTCGAGTGCATTCGGGGGTCACCTGCACTTTCTGATGGTTAATCCCTGCCTGTGAACATCATAATGTCAGTATGCTCTAAAATTTGACTTCCACTCAACATTTTGATTCACTAAGGGTGAAGGAACTCGACGTAAAGGGGAGATAATCAATGGAAAAAATCACTTCGGAAGCAGAATTTCAGGTTGCAATCCAGTCTCCGCGACTGACTGTTGCCGTATTTAAAGCAGACTGGTGCGGCGATTGCAAGTTTATCGATCCATTCATGCCGGAGGTTGAGACGAAGTTCTCAAACCAATTGACTCTGGTAGAGGTTGACGTCGATGCTGTCGGTGACGTGAGTCAGCAGCAAAATATTTTGGGTATCCCCAGCTTTGTTGCATACTCCGATGGACGCGAGCTGGTTCGCTATGTTAACAAACTCCGCAAATCGCGCGAGGAAATTGAAGATTTCCTGCAGCGTGCCGTGGACGTATACAGTACGATTCATAAGTAAGGGTGACCATAGCACCGCCGCCTTGATCTATAATTGGCGGCGGTGTTGTTTTATATATCGAATAGAGATATGGCGATGAAGTCAAGTACCTGGATCATGAAGGTTTTTCTCATTTTTGAACATTTTGTCACAATCGCTCAAGTGACCGTGGCGGCAGAATCAGGTATAATGAAATGTGGACTGTGTACGATGCGATCCTGTAAAGGTTTAAATAGTGAATGATTAGGAGCAGCAGGTGAGATAAGTGAATGATAAACAACTAAAATGGCTGAGTTACATAACATGCTTAGTTATGTTCTGCGCGACGTTCGGTGGCATGGTTGTGACAAAGACGGGCTCGGGACTCGGTTGCGGTCAGGAGTGGCCGCTGTGCAACGGTAAATTTGTTCCCGCTTACACGGTATCCTCCATGATTGAGTATTCACACCGGGCCGTTAGTGGAATGGCGGGTTTGGCGGCGCTCGCTTCGCTGATTGCGTTCTGGAAGTACAAGCGGGATCGCCGGGATTTGATGGCTTATGTTATCGGGACCTCGGTATTCGTTATTGTACAGGCGATCATGGGTGCGCTTGCGGTGGTTAAGCCTCAATCGGCTGCGATTATGGCGCTGCATTTTGGCTTCTCGCTGATTGCCTTTGCTAGCTCTGTCATGCTGGCTTTGGGTATGCGGCGGGTAGAACAGGCGAAGGGGCCCGTAGACTTGGAGCGTCTGCCTCGGGTAAGCAAGGGCTTCCGTAATTTAGTATGGGGCACAACCTTGTACAGTTACATCGTGGTTTATATCGGTGCATTCGTGAGCCATACCGATTCCCGGGAAGGGTGCTCCGGCTGGCCGCTGTGTAACGGGGAAGTGATACCGGAGCTGAGCGGAGGGGTAGGCATCGCCTTTATGCACCGCGTGGCGGCGCTTCTGCTGCTGATCGTTGTGGCGGTGATGGGGCATTTTGCATATTGGCGGAACCGCGACAACCGGGAGATCCAGATGCTGGGCATCTCGGCAACCGTGCTCTGCCTGCTGCAGGTGTTCAGCGGCGCCCTCATTATGGCAACGATGCATAACGAGGAGGTTTACGTATTCTCCGCACTGGGGCATACCTTGTTGATCTCCGCCTTATTCGGCGTATTGTGTTATTTAAGTGTCAGGGTTTGGCAGCTCAGCAGGCCGGTTAAAGCCGAAATGCGGCCGGATCATAGCATGCCAAGCGAAAAGATCGTATAAGAAAAAAAGCAAAAAAAAGATCGAATTTCAGGCAACATCTTTTATGCAAAGTCCCCGAGCTTGCCTCGAGGGCTTTGTTGTATAGTAAGGGGGAGCCGATGATAACCAAGCCATCCGCAAGACGTGTCCGATATCAAGGAGATGGGGGTTGTCTGGTCGTTTCGGGGGCATCCTATAAGAACAATCCCCTGATGGATGAACGAATGAAACCGGGATACCCGGATGAGTTATTCCCGCGTGAGGATATCGTGAAAACGGTTGAAACGCGGTGGAATCCCTATTTTGGCAAATAGCGATCCAAGAACCAAGGTTAATCTGATGACGCGAGGGGGTACCGCCATGCTTCGAATGCTACTTGGGGAACAGCCCCGGCAGAATAACGGCCTGCTTGAGGAAGCCATTGAATCGATGGTCCAAACAACCCGGCTGCTGCAGAAGGAAATGGAGAAAAATCAGGATCCGACGCATGATTTTCGCAAGCTTGAGATTTGGACCCGGGGGTTGATCGTTTCCCTGGATGAGCTGGAACAGAGCTGGAATGCGGCCCGGCATTTCAGCCAATCGATCCAATCGGGTTACATCGATGACATGTCGATTCAGGAGCAAGGGGAATATCAGCGGTATGTGTATTTTTACAAAAACGGCTTCATCCGCGTATTCTCGATCCTTGACAAGCTGGGGACGGTGTTGAACGATTTGTATGATCTTCATACCTCCAAGGTGAAGGCACATTTCTCTTATTTTACGGTCCTGCGGCAGTTTAAATTCCTGAAGGCCCACGGAGAGCTGGCCAAAGAGCTGGAGGAGATCAAGGATCGTTACAAAACACCGCTGAACACCCTCCGGAAACGGCGCAACGCCGAAATCCATTACATGAATTCCGAGATGCAGGATGATTTGTGGCAGCGTCATCAAGGACTGTCGGACAAGATCGAGCTGGAGGATATCGGCCAGCACCTGGACGATCTCAAACAGGGCGTTGATATGGTATGCCGGAGTCTGGCGGCCTCTTATAAATATACGAACAAGCTTTGGGCGAAAAATGGAGTCAGGACTTAGGCACAAAATCGCCATGAAATTCCTTTTGACAAAAACCTGAAAAGAATCTATACTAACTATTGCATTCATTAAATGTTATCAAATCAGATCAAATTAATCGGAAAAATTTCATATCGATGTTTTCTTATCGAGAGAGGCGGAGGGACAGGCCCGATGAAGCCCGGCAACCGACTCCAGCGTGTAATTGCTTAACGCGATGACACATGGAGTGACATGGTGCTAATTCCTTCAAAGCTACAGGATATCCTTTGGCTTTGACAGATGAGAAAAGGCGTTGACTTTTACGTAAAGAGGGCCCTTTTTGATTCTACAAAAAGAGGCTCTTTTCTTTTGGGTAAATAGATATGAAGCTATGGAAAAAGGAGGATTATCGGATTGATTGAGCTCAAGCAATTGACGAAGCAGTACGGAAAAGCCGGAACTTTAACAACTGCGTTGTCCGAATTGGATTTGTCGATTGAAAAAGGAGAAATTTTCGGAGTGATCGGACACTCCGGTGCAGGTAAAAGCACATTGATCCGTTGTATCAATTTGTTGGAGCGTCCCACCTCGGGCGAGGTGTGGGTGAACGGTAAGAACTTAACGTCGCTTGGCAAGAAGCAGCTTCAGGCGGAACGCCGCAAAATCGGCATGATTTTTCAGCACTTTAACCTGTTGTCATCGGCGACGGTGTACGATAACATTGCGTTTCCGCTGCGTCTGATCAAGACGCCAAACGCCGAACTGGAACGTAAAGTATCCGAGTTGTTGGCCTTGGTCGGGCTCGAGGCGCATCGGGACAAGTACCCGTCTCAGCTATCTGGGGGCCAGAAGCAGCGGGTGGGCATCGCCAGAGCGCTCGCGAGTGATCCGGAAGTACTGCTGTGCGACGAAGCCACTTCGGCTCTTGACCCGCAGACGACGGATTCGATCCTGCGCCTGCTGCTGGACATTAACAAAAAGTTTCATCTGACGATCGTGCTGATTACCCATGAAATGCATGTGATTCAGAGCATATGCGACCGGGTCGCCGTCATTCATCAAGGCGGCATCGTGGAGCAAGGGCCGGTAACGGAAGTGTTCCTGAAGCCGAAGCATGAGGTAACCCAGGAATTTATCCGTCAGGAGATGGACAGCGGCGAAGCGCTCCGGCTGGCCATCCAGGGACAGACAAACGGACCTTCAAGGGCGGTGCAGATTACGTTCCTTGGATCGAAAACGTACGAATCAATTCTGTCCCATACCGTCCATGAGACGGGCGTAAATTTTGCAATTCTGCAGGGTACCATTTCCACGATCAAAGAAACGCCGTACGGCCAACTCATTGTCCGTTTTGAAGGGGAAGAGGGCGCTATTGAAGATACGATTCGGAAGCTCCTTGAGCAAGGATTAGACGTGGAGGTGATTCATTAATGTTCGAACTCGATTTTACCCAGATCGACTGGAAAGAAATATGGACGGCAACCTTGGATACCCTTCGGATGCTGGGGGCATCGGCATTGTTCAGCTTCATTATCGGACTGCCGATTGGCGTGCTGCTCTACATGGCCGCTAGATCCACATCCGGCCTGGTACGCTTCGGATACTCGATCCTGTCGTTCATTGTGAACATCCTGCGTTCGATTCCGTTCATTATCCTGATCGTTGCGATGATTCCGATTACGAAATCGCTTGTGGGTGTTTCTTATGGCGTGCTGGGAACCATTCCACCGCTCGTGATAGGCGCGGCGCCATTCTTCGCCAGACTCGTGGAAACCGCCTTGAATGAGGTGGACAAAGGGGTCATTGAAGCGGCTCATGCCATGGGCTCCTCGACAAGCCAAATCATATGGAGGGTTCTCCTTCCGGAGGCTCGCCCGGGTTTGCTGGCTGGGATGACCATCACGATTGTAACCCTGGTCTCGTATACCGCGATGTCCGGTCAAGTCGGCGGCGGCGGGTTGGGCGATTTGGCCATCAAGTATGGATATTACCGTTATGAGACCGAGATTATGATTCTGGCCGTCGTATTAATGATTGTGCTGGTACAACTGCTGCAAATGGCAGGAGATCGCTTGGTCCGACATTTTACAAGAAAATAACGGAATGGATGAGGCATCAAGGAAGACAATATAAAAAAATAATATATTTTCGGAGGGAGAGTTTTTAAAATGAAAAAATGGACATTGGCATTGATCAGCTTGACATTGGTTACGGTGCTGGCTGCGTGCGGCAGCAAGCCTGCGGATAACGCGGCTGAGCCAGGGGGAACAACAGGAGGCGGCGCTCAAGAGACCGTAACCTTGAAAGTAGGTGCTTCGCCTTCACCACACGCCAAAATTTTGGAGCATATCAAACCGGCGCTTGAAAAGGAAGGCGTGAACCTGGAAATCGTGGAATTTACGGATTATCTGCTGCCTAATACGCAAGTGGATTCCAAGGAAATCGACGCGAATTTCTTCCAGCACAAGCCTTACCTGGATAATGAAATCAAAGAGCGCAAACTGGACCTGGAGTCCGTGATCGCCGTGCATGTGGAGCCGCTGGGTGCATACTCCAGAACGATTAAATCGGCCGATGAGCTGAAGGATGGAGCCGTTGTGGCGATCCCAAGTGACCCATCGAATGCGGGCCGTGCATTGACCCTGCTGTCCAAGAATGGCGTCATTAAGCTGCAGGATGAAACCAAGCTTGAAGCTACCGCTAAGGATATCGTGGAAAATCCGAAGAACCTGGAGTTCAAAGAAGTTGAAGCCGCGATGCTGCCGCGTATGCTCGATGAGCTGGATCTGGCTGTCATCAACACGAACTACGCGCTTGAAGCGGGACTGGATCCAACAAAGGATGCGCTCTTTATCGAAGACAAAGAGAACCCTTATGCCAATCTGCTGGTAGCTCGTCCGGACAACAAAGACTCCGATGCCATTCAAAAATTGGCGAAGGCGCTGACTTCCGAGGACGTGAAGACCTTTATTGAAGAAGAGTACAAAGGTGCTGTCATTCCGGCATTTTAATTCGAGCACCAAGGCTCGATGATGCTGAACATAAGTTTCATCGTATCCGAGAAGAGAGGGCGTTATCCAAAAGACCGTGGGTCTTTATGGATAATGCCTTTCTTTTTTTGTATAATGGGCCCTCTCTGCCGGGTTTGCAAGTTGTTAGGCCTTATCAAATCTTTTATACTGAAGGAAGGATATCCATCTGAGGAGGGAAAGCCTTGAAGGGAAAAGTGGCGCTGATTACAGGCAGTGCGACAGGATTGGGGAAAATGACGGCGCTGTCGTTAGCCCGGCAGGGATGTCATTTGGCTATAAATTATGTAAACAGCAAGGATGAAGCGGAAGCGCTCTCCCGCGAAATCGAGGGGTTTGGCGTGAAGTCCATTGCGATTAAAGCCGATATCGCCAGCGAGCGTGAGCTGTATTCGTTGGTGGATCAGACGGAGGAGCAGCTGGGAAGCATCGATATCCTGGTGAACAACGCAGGGCCGTTCATTCGGGAACGTCGTCTATTCTCGGAGTACAGCCGCGACGAAATCGTACATATGGTGAATGGCAATTTAACCGGCGTCATGCTGCTGGACCACCGTGTTCTGCCTGCCATGCGGGAGAAAAAGTGGGGACGCATCATCCACTTTGGATTCGGACATGCGGGAGAAGCCCGCGCGTGGCCTCAGCGTTCAGCCTACGCTGCCGCTAAAGTGGGCCTGGTATCCTTTACGAAGACCCTTGCGGTGGAAGAAGCCCCGTATGGAATCACCGTGAACATGATCTGTCCGGGGGATATTCGCGGAGCCAACAAGGAGAAGACTATCGATGAGGTATCGGGCATCCAAGACGGGCTGACCCCGCGCGGACGATCGGGAAGCGGGGAGGACGTCGCCAGGGTGATCGAATATTTATGCCTGGATAAGTCGGATTTCATTACCGGCAATATCATGGATATATCCGGCGGGCTGGATCCGATCCGTCCGTTGATTAAACCGGAATAACCTAAAATGACCCCACAAAGTGGAGTCCATGCTGCTATGCTAATTCCAAATTCTTTTTACTTTGCGGGGCTCCCTAAACATATCATTGCAGTTAAAGAATTGCTTATGCTCCGCTGAAAACTTATATATTCTTTAATTTCAAAAAAAGAGTCTTGGTTCCACGATGGAAACCAAGACTCTTTATAGTTAAAGAAGATTTAGAATACTTGAACTACTTCTTGAATGCCTTCTACTTCTTCAACCAGGGCGCGTTCGATCCCTGCTTTCAGAGTAATGGTGGAGCTAGGGCAGCTACCGCATGCACCCATCAATTTCAGCTTAACGATGCCGTCTTCAACGTCAACCAGTTCCACGTCACCGCCGTCGCGCTGAAGGAACGGACGAAGTTTATCAAGCACTTCAGCCACTTCATCATATACAGTGGTTTGCGTGTTTTCACTCATCTTGTTCAACTCCTTTCCTCCCTATATTATAGTACATAAACCGGCAAAATAAAATGCCAATCTTAAGGCAGGTCTAATAACAATGTCCATTATCATTGAGTTTTGCACAAGCAATTCCTATTTCGGAACGGATAAAGTTCTGCAGACGCTTGAAGCCAAGTACGATTGTCAAGTCATCGAATACGGCTGCCTGACCAGCTGCGGCCAGTGCTACCTGATGCCCTTCGCTTATGTGGATGGCGAATGGGTCGAGGCCCCCACGGCTGAAGAGCTGCTTGACGTTGTCATAGCCAGACTGGAAAGCTTTCAGGACAGCGAAGAGGAAAACTGACGCCGGATAACTTGGCATTTCCGTAAGGAAGAACATAGCGTCTGCAGCCTGTTCGTTGCTAGTAATGACGCTTGGATTTCCAGAGAACGCCGCTCTTCAATATCCTTGGTACCCTGCCCAGCACCGACGTGCTACCCATGAGACCAAAGCCCGCATGTTTGCCGAGGGAGCCGAGGGTTCCCTTGAGCTTCAGCGGAGATACCTTTGGCGTATCATCACGCCATAAGGCTTTCATGACATGTCCCACTTGCTCGGCTTGAGCCCCGGCTGCCTGCGCGCTTGGGACGAACGGAAGGCTGGCGCAGTCGCCGATCACGTACACTTCCGGATGGGACGGAACCTGATACCACTCGTTGAGCATAATGCGTCCGCTGCGGTCTTTTGGCAGATCGAGATCCTGTACGACCTTTACGGGCTGGATGCCTGCCGTCCATACGGCTAGGTCGGTTGCGATAGGCACATCCAGATTGTACACGGCATCCTTCTCAACTCGGGATACGGAAACCCCGCTGTGGATATCCACATGGTGTTCCTCAAACCAGCGATGAATATAAGCAGACAAACGGTTAGGAAAAGAAGAAAGTACCCGTTGTCCCCGGTCCAAAATGGCGATATTAAGGTCAGGCCGGCTTTCACGAAGATCGGCAGCGAGTTCGATGCCGCTTAAGCCTCCGCCAATGATATGAACATGACCATAAGGTCTGAGGTTGTTGAGGTGCAAATAGGTTTCCCGGGATGCAGAAAAAGATTGCAGGCTAAACGTGAATTCTTCTGCGCCCGGTACGCCATGATAACGGTCCGTACATCCCAGAGCAATGGCGAGTTGGTCGTATTCCACGGGATCGTTGTTCGTCAGGTTAACAAGCCTCTTCTCTAGATCGATGGATGTGACTTCACCATATACAATTTGGAGGCGGTCATACACCGGGAATTTAACACGAACGGCGGTATCGGCCACGGTGCCTGCTGCCAGCGCGTAGTATTCGGTTTTGAGTCCTTGGTATGGCATGCGGTCGATGAGCACGACCTCCACGTCCGGAGGAAGATAGCTGCTGAATAATTCTTGAATTAGGGCAAGACCACCATAGCCTCCGCCGAGAATGACGAGCTTTTTCATAAATTTCTTCCTTTCTCAAGAGATAAGAAGGTGAGCGCCGATTCGCAAGAAAAACGCCGCTGGAAGCGGCTTAGGTTACCCACGCTATATTATCTCTTTAACCTGTTTTCCGTTTTTTGGAACGTCTCTCGTTTGCTTAAATCCTGCTGGTAAGACTTATTCGTAAACCTTGATCTCGTTGTAGAAGGTATCGCGTTCAACCGGAATCCGGCCAGCGCCTTGGATGAGCCAGACGAGCTCTTTGCGTGTCAGCCCTTCCGGGGTCAAGGCTCCTGCAGCATGGCTGATGCGTTCTTTCAGGATCGTACCATGGACATCGGAAGCGCCGAAGCTGAGAGCAACTTGAGTCAATTGCGGTCCGATATTAATGAAGTACGCTTTGATGTGGTCGATATTATCGAGCATCAGACGGCTGATGGCAATGGTCTTCAAATCCTCGTAGGCCGAATTGCGGCGCATGATGCCTGCATTCTTATTCTTCGGCTGCATGGACAGCGGAATGAATACCATGAATCCACCGGTTTCATCTTGAAGATCCCGAATTTCCAGCATATGGCGGATCCGGTCCTCATGGCTCTCGATCGATCCGTACAGCATGGTCGTGTGCGTCTTCATGCCAAGCTTATGTGCGGTACGGTGAACGTCGAGGTATTGATCTACGTTGGCTTTATCCACCTTCATCTTCTGACGGTATTGGTCAGACAGAATTTCGGCGCCGCCGCCCGTTAAAGACTGAAGACCAGCTTTCTGCAGTTCTTGGAGTACTTCCTTCGTGCTGAGTCCGCTGATGCGAGTGAAGAATTCAATCTCCGCCGCGGTATAGGCTTTCAGGGTTACTTCCGGGAAACGCTCGCTCAATGCCTTCAGGGAATCTACATAGTACTGGAACGGCACATGGTTATTATGTCCGCCAACGATGTGAAATTCACGAATCCCGGGATGAATATGCTGCTCGACATACTCGATCATCTCAGCGCCGGAGAGGGTGTAGGAGCCTTCCTCGCCTTGATCTTTCCGGAAATTGCAAAAAGCGCAGTGGGATTCGCATACATTCGTGAAATAGAGACTCATATTCTCAATGAAGTAAACTTTTTTCCCGTTCTTGCGCAAATTTGCTTCATTAGCCAGCTGCCCGAGGGTCAGCAGGTCATCGGTTTGGTACAAATACACACCGTCTTCAAGATTCAGGCGTTCGCCGTTTTGGACTTTCGCAACGATCTCCGCCATTCTCTGATCGGTAAATGGTGTCACAATTGTGGACATGTTCAATCCTCCTGTTCACACTTGACCTGCATAGAAGATCCAGCAGAAAAAGCGATCATAAAGTGAATCACTCCCCTAAGGGAACGGTCCGTTTATAGTGGTATAACAACAAACATCAATAATGGGCTGAATAAATAAGTAAGTTTGTGAAAAAATATACAACTGTGGACCAGCCATAACCTTTGCCGCTTTTTAGCCGGGGGATGTGACAAATATCCAACAGTTGCCGCCCATGTTCCTTCCCTATTATAAACCTGACCCCTCGGGGTAGCAACACAAATAGAGGAAATGAAAATAGGTTATTCATTACATATCAAACGCCATCATAACAACCTTGAGCGAATTCGCGAAGAGGAGTATACTGAAAGAGTGAACGAAAAGGAGGGTGACCTATGATTACAATCAGCGACTCAGCTGCAGAACGTTTGAAAGAAATGCTTGCTGAACAGGAAACGCCCAATATGTTCCTTCGACTGGGTGTCACTGCCGGCGGCTGCAGTGGTTTTTCATATGCAATGGGCTTTGACGATCAAGAAACGGAAGCTGACGTATACATGGACCTGCAGGACATGAAAGTCGTTGTCGAGAAGGACGATCTGAAGTACCTGAACGGTCTGGAAATCGACTTCGAGGAATCCGGCATGACCGGCGGCTTCACCATCCACAACCCGAACGCTACTGTCACTTGCGGCTGTGGTTCGTCATTCCGTACGGCAACGGATGCGGGCAAACCGAACGAGGAGCCTTGCTAATAAGGACTCTCTAGAGGGCTAAAGCCTAAGTCCCAACAGTTAAAGACCTCTCCCGACAATCTTGTCGGAGAGGTCTTTATTGCGTTATCGGGAACATCCGCGTAGCCATATGAACCCCAAAAAAGCAGCCAACTCCGCGATAAGGAGAGGCTGCTTTTTTGGGGGTTCTTCCTATTCAGACCGGGAAGAAGAAGGTATCGTTCAGCATCAGCACGATCATGCCGGCAGCCACAAGCGAAAATACGATGCAGCCCGCTCCGAGCCCTCTGCGCTTATCCTTGATGAACTTGAAGCCCATGACAAAGATAAGAACGGTGATGGCTGCTAGGGCAACCGACATGCCGACAATGGCAATCCAGTACAATATTTCAAATAACGCTGCCAAGGTGACAAAGCCTCCTTTATAGGTATCCAAGGTGATGGATTTAATACGGACAAAGTTCTGTTCTTACTATACGATAGATCACAGCATTTGCAAAGGGAGGCTCCCGTGGGGCAGCAAGAACCTCGATTATTAGGCATACCATCACGGACAATCATCCAAGACAAAGCGCGGATAGGGGAATAGGATAACGTATGTCATGAATAAAAGGAGGCGAAAGCAGCATGGCGGGAAGACAACTGGCCAGCAAGTGGTTGAAGACGGAAGCGCTGCTGACCGATCCGCAGGTTGCTCCCTACATTCCGGCTACCCAGTCGTATGGAGGGGATACCCTGGTCTCAATGCTGGCCGAACACGAAATGGTCGTGATTAAGCCGATTATAGGAACCGGTGGTAACGGAGTCATCCGAATACAGAAAGACGGAACGGGATACTTGGTAACCCATAAGAGGCGTACTGTTCATGTAGATACATTGAATTCCCTGTTATACGTACTGAGCAGGATGAGGCTGAGACGGCGCTACATGATACAGCAGGGCATTCATTTGGCCAGAATTCAGGGACGTCCGCTGGATTACCGTGTAAAGGTAGTCAAGGATCGAGGGAGATGGGAATTCCGGGCCATGCTTGGGCGGCTCGCGAGCCCAGGGCTTTTTGTGACGAATATATGTAAAGGGGGGACGCTGCTTCGTTGTGGTCCTGCACTCCGGCTGTCACTGCCCCACATTAATGCGAGGGAAAAGCGCAATGAAATGCGCCAATTAACCAGACAGTGCATAACGATACTGGAATCCCGCTTTCCAGGAATCGGGGAGCTGGGGTTTGATTACGGACTAGACAACGAGGGTAAGATTTGGATTTTGGAGGTTAATACAAGACCAAGCTGAATTTTTTGTTTAATATTCCCAAATGGAGACGTTTATATGATTTTTTAATAGGGTAATAAAAAAATAACCACAATCTACCGATATTATAATTGATCAATTTTTTTTATAGTAGAATTCCCCTATATCCTGTGTATAACATTTATCCCCATAATCCACTTTGATATGACCCTGTTTTTTACACTTACCAACAAATTATACACAGGATTTCCACAAGAGGTTGTGGATAAGCGAACAGTTGTTCCGTTTTAGCATGTCTGATATGATAGATTCAGGAAATTTGAGGAAGGGGTGTGAGAGGGATGGCTATGTTGACGGATGAGATGCTTCTCGATTCCTATCATATGGCTGTTGAGTTGAAGTTGGAACGAGAGTTCATCACTCTACTGCTAGCCGAAATTCATAAACGGAACTTGGACACCGATTCCGGCAGCATCCTGCATTAATCAGATTTTTCGTATATAGAATAGATAACTTACGACATGATACGTATATAATGTGGGAGCTTTCAACCAAGTTCTACATATGGTTTGAAGAATAGAAAAGGTATCTTCGGTTCCGGGGCGGGTGTAACCCCTTTCGGAACGAAGATACCTTTTTTTCTATGAATATGGATGTAGATGGAGTTAAAAATTCTAGCTGCCCTTACAATTTCATGTTACTGCTGTGGCCGGGTGCCAATCTGGCCTCAGGATCGAAGTAAACCTTAGCATTGTTCACGGCGGTAGGTGCTTCACCAAATCCAACAGCGATCAGTTTGACCTTGCCCGGATAGGTGGTAATATCGCCGGCTGCAAAAATGCCCGGGATACTTGTTTCCATACGGGAATCCACCACAATGGAGTTGCTTTCAATGGCGATGCCCCATTCGGAGATCGGACCGAGAGAGGACACAAATCCGAAATTGACAATGACATCGTCCACTTCAATCTCTTGCGTCTCTTTGGTCTTAATATGTGAAAGCGTAACCTTCGTAATCGTATCTTCACCATGCAATTCGGTGATCTCGGTTGGTGTAACGATGTTCACCTTCGATGCCATGAGCTGCTCCACACTATGCTCATGGGCACGGAATTTGTCACGGCGGTGAACCAGTGTAACCTGCTCGGCGATGGGCTCGATCATGAGCGCCCAGTCTACCGCGGAGTCGCCGCCGCCGCTGATGAGAACCTTCTTGCCTTTGAAGCGGCTGAGGTCGTTGACGAAATAATGAAGGTTGGTCTTTTCGTATGCTTCTGCCCCTTCAATCTCCAGTCGACGGGGTTGGAACGCTCCTACACCGGCTGTAATGATAACAGCTTTGGCGTGGTGTTCACCCAAATTCGTTTTTACGACAAAATGACGTTCTTCGAGTTTTTCCACAGCTTGTACTTTCTCTTCAAGACGAATGTCCGTTTTAAAGAGCTCCATTTGGGCGGACAGATTGTTCACAAGCTCTTGAGCGGTTACTTTCGGGAAGCCTGCTACGTCATAAATATATTTCTCAGGATACAGCGCAGCCAATTGGCCTCCAAGCTGAGGCATGCTCTCGATAAGTTTAACCGAAGCTTGGCGCATTCCGCCGTAAAAAGCAGCAAACATACCTGCAGGTCCGCCACCGATAATCAAAAGATCCGTCATATTGCTGTCTTGTGGCATCGTTGTCATGCGGTAAGCACCTCCATAAAATGAGTTTATATTCGAATCAGACAGACGTTCTTGTCCGGATAAAGCTGATTCACGAATTCCTTACCTATTATAATCGTCCCGAAGCGGCATGAAAAGACGAGAAATGAGTTAAAATACCTAACATTGGAATGGATACGCTTACTTAGTAAGTAAGGGGATAAATGGCGGAATGATTTGCACATTATATGGCAAAAAATTTCTTGATATTTGCATAGTTTATGCATATGATTAACGTGATAACTTGCGTTCATTACAGGGTAGTCCTATATATTGTCAACTGTAGCGAAGTAAGGAAACCTTAATGTTACAGCTGTTTTTGAACCTTAATGAACCATCAGGTCAAATGTTGAAACGGGCTCTGATTAGGGCTCTTCTCTTTTTTTGGATGCAATTTCACAGAATGTTAACATGTGCACCATACTGTATATATAAAGAGTAAGCTGGAAGGAGCAATAGAATGAGCAGCATACCGAAGATCGTAATCCTTGGCGCGGGTTACGGAGGCATATTGACAGCGCAGCGGCTGCAAAAAGAGCTGAATTATAATGAGGCCGATGTTACATTGGTGAATCGCCATGATTATCATTATATTACAACGCATTTGCATATGCCGGCAGCAGGAACAGACAGCATTGAGAATACCCGGGTATCCATTTCCAAGTTGATCGACGAATTCAAAATCGACCTGGTCAAATCCTCGGTTCAGGAAATCCGCCTTCACGATAAGAAGGTTATTCTTGAAGATGGAACATTATCCTATGACTATCTTGTCATTGGACTCGGCGGAGAGCCGGAAACCTTCGGGATTCCAGGACTCGCAGAGCATGCGATGACGATCCGAAGCATTAACTCGGTACGATTGATACGTGAGCATATTGAGTATCAGTTTGCTTTATATAAAAATGAGCGCAGACCGCAAGAGCGCATTAACTTTGTGGTTGGCGGAGCCGGATTCAGCGGCATCGAGTTTGTAGCAGAGCTGGCGGACCGCATTCCGAGACTGTGCAAGGAATATGACGTCGATCCGACGCTGGTGAACATTTATAATGTCGAAGCCGCGCCTGCCGCGTTACCGGGGTTTGCACCGGAACTGGTGGAGTACGCCATGAACGTTCTAGAGAAGAAAGGCGTTACCTTCAAGATGGGCATTGCGATTAAGGAATGCCTGCCAGGCGGTGTCGTTCTGAACAATGGCGAAGAGATCCGGGCGGCAACGGTGGTATGGACCGGCGGCATTCGCGGGAACCGTCTGGTGGAAGCAGCCGGTTTCGAAACGATGCGAGGCCGCGTCAAGGTTGATGAATATTTGCGTGCTCCCGGATACGAGAACATTTATATTATCGGCGATAACTCCCTGATTTTTAATGAGGAAGGCAGACCTTATCCGCCAACCGCCCAAATGGCGATGCAGCAAGGCGTGTGCTGTGCCCAAAATATCGTTGCGGCAATTCGGGACAAGTCGATGCGCAAATTCGAGTTCCATAACAAAGGGACGGTAGCTTCTCTTGGACGGGGCGAGGGCATTGCGGTTGTCGGGGATAAGAAATATCAGGGATGGAAAGCGGCCCAGCTGAAAAAGTTGGTGGATCTGCGCTACCTCTTCATTATTGGAGGGATTCCGCTCGTCCTGAAAAAAGGCAGGTTTCGATAAATGAGACACTGCAGCGTTCAAGTACGGGGGCTGCTCACCAGAGATGAGCTTGATCGTTATAACGCCCTGATGGAGGTCGGCTCCTATCTGGAGTCGCAGGAGCGGTACGATCTGGCTTACACCATTCAGCAGGAGGTCGACATTCTCATACTTCCTGCTATTGAGCGGCTCAAGGATAAGGGACGTGCCCGGGATCGGGCGACGGCTGAATATCTTGAAACCTTGCGCAAGCAAGAGCAAGATGAGGACGATGGTGAGGAATAGAAGAAGGGATGCTCTCGTGTTGAGAGCATCCCTTTTTTGACATTATAAGTTTTTTGGGATCCCCGCAAAGTATTTGGAATAAACATCGTAGCATAGGCTCCACTTTGTGGGGATATTTTGTACATGCTGGTTTATGTGCAGAAGGAATTATACCTTCATTAAATCTGTAAATGAAGCCTGATCGAGCAGGTTGCCGACATAAAACGGACCAAACTCGCCGAAACGCGCACTTACTTCGTCAAATCTCATTTCGTACACGAGCTTCTTGAACTGAAGCGCGTCGTCGCTGAACAGGGTTACGCCCCATTCCCAATCGTCGAATCCAACGGAACCGGTGATGATCTGTTTGACCTTGCCGGCATAACCGCGGCCAATCATCCCGTGGCTCTTCATCATGGATTTGCGCTCGTCCATGCTGAGCATGTACCAGTTGTCCGACAAATCCCGCTTTTTGTTCATCGGATAGAAGCAGATATGCTTCGATTTTGGCAGGGCCGGCTTCAGACGGGCAATGACATGCGGATTCTGCATCGGATCCTCATCGGAGGAGCCGGCCAGGTAGTTGCTCAGCTCGACAATGCTTACATAAGAATAAGCCTTGGTGGTAAACTGGGCGAACGTTGTTTTGTTA
This sequence comes from Paenibacillus sp. JZ16, assembly GCF_015326965.1. Lineage (NCBI taxonomy): Bacteria > Bacillati > Bacillota > Bacilli > Caryophanales > Paenibacillaceae > Paenibacillus > Paenibacillus sp. JZ16. The sequence goes on along the minus strand of NZ_CP017659.1, from coordinate 3,302,928 downwards.
AAGGCGTTCTCGATCGCGTTCAGCTCTTCCAGCGTCTCGCGCAAAAGCATGAATACAAAATCGGCTTTCTGACCGACGATGGTATATACAGCGGTACTGCCTTTTTGGGCAGCTTCGACGGCATCCCATTCCTCGCGGAACGCGTTCAGCTCGTCCAGCGCAAAAGCACGTACTTCTTCATCTGCAGCTTTCCAGGCCGGCCAATTGATGGTGCGGAAATCGTGCAGCGCATACCAGCCCTCAAGCGTCATTGCAGCTTCGTTCATGTGATCACTCCTAAACGTTATGTTCGTTATAATTGAAGCGGATGGCCGCTTGCATTAACTTCCTATATTGTACTGTAAGCGCAGTCGGAAGGGCAAACGCCGACACAATGTATTCACGATTGTTCGTTGATCTGTGACATTATTTTTAGTAAACTAGCTATTAGCTAAAGCTTGGTGTGCTGTTTCTTGCTGCAATAGAGTAGAATAGCTGCTACGCGTAGGTGATAAAGAAGAGGTGAAAACAGCGATCATGCTTCAATTTATTCCTGTGCTCGTGCTGATGATTTTGTTTTTTGTCATGATGTTCGGTATCGGTTTTATCCTAAATATGTTGATGAAGACGACCTGGTTTCCTTGCTTTCTGTTCGTGATTGTCATTTTGCCGGTCGTTGTATACAGCTTGTGGGATCGGGGCCAAATGTCGTTCTGGACTCACGTGGGATCCTTCCAACTGGTGGATTACTTAACGGGAGTTGCAGGTCTGATTGGTGCCTACATGAGCGGATGGACCATTAAGACATTGCGTATTAAAGGCTTTAGGATGTTTTAACGCGCTTGGCGCAAATTGAATGTAGTGTTGATGGCGGCTCTGCAATACCTGGGGGCCGTCATTTATTATTTTGTGGAAGCATGCAAATGGCGGGTGCAAGAATTCCAGAATTTTTGATGCGAAAGAACCGACTTCGAGACGACGGATTTATGATAGAATAGAGGAAGTCTATTTTTGGGCGACAGGGGGAGCATAAACGATGCGCATGACTAATTTTTTACATTTTACCGAGAACCACCGTTACTGCGTATACCGTGACTTCTGCTTAAGCGGCCTGGATGACAAAATGCTTGGTTCGATTTATCAACCGATGGTTGGCGCGTTTGCTGTCAGTCTGTACCGTCTTCTCGTATCGCATGTGCCGGTGGAGAAGGTGGGTTACTCGGCTATTGAACAGCAGCGAAGATTATTCTTGACATTAGGGCTTGAGCCTAGTGAAAAAGGACGCCGATTTCTCATTGAGCAAACCTCGAAGCTGGAAGCGGTAGGTTTACTGCAGACAAGCCGGATGTTTGTCCCGGAAACGGATGACCATATCTATGAATATGAGCTGCAAGCACCGCTCAGTCCAGCGGAGTTCTTTAACACTCAGCATCTGACACTGCTGCTTCGCGACAAGGTGGGGAAATTCGCCGTGCTGTCGTTAAGAGAAGAGCTTTGGAGCAAGGAACCCCTTGAATGGTCCGGTATTTCCTTCAACAAGGAGAACATTTCGGTTCCCTTTTATGATATTTTTGAGCTGAACACGCATGTCATTGATTATGAACTGGAGCAAGCGCTGGAAGAGGTCGCGGTGTCACGGAAGTCCACGGCGCCGCCAAATCCGCAAGGAGAAGGTCTGAACTATGCGGACATTATTCTCCGTTTCCCGCGTGAGTCCCGTAATCGGGTCTTTGTGGAGCGTCTTCGCTACGACCACGAGCAGATGGGCATCGTGAATTACGTGGTGCGGAAATACGATCTCAGCACGCAGGATTTGTGCCGCCTGTTGGACGAGGACGGCATATTTACCGAGCATGGCGAGGTCGTGCTGGATGATCTTCAGCACAAGGCCAGTCTTCACTTTAGGCAGGGAATGAAGATGCAGGAGAAGCGGCAGATTACGGCAGGCAAGGTCGTTGCCTTGCGGCAGGAGATGACGGCCGATCCGGAAGAGCCGGCACAGGAGCATGCGGTAGAGATGGAATACTATGTAGAGGTTCCAACTCAGTTCCAATCGAAGTGCGATATCCACCAATATAATATGATGCTTCGCAACGAGCCTTATACCCGGCTCCTGCAGACCTTCTTCCCGGGCTCGGTTCCAGCGCAGTTCCTGGACATTTTCGAAAAGATTGATCTGAGTTACAAGCTGCCGGGTGAAGTCATCAACGTACTCATTCATTATTTAATGTCACTCATGGCCGCAGGCGGCGAGCAGCGCATCAACCGCAATTTCGTGGAGGCTATTGCTTCCAATATGCTGCTGAAGCAGGTGAACAGCTATGAGAAAGCTGTTCAGTATATACGCGATCAAGCCAAGATGAAGGGCAAGCAGAAGGCGACCACACAACGTACGCGTACATACGCTAAAGGCGGAAAGGTGAAGCCGGAAATTCCAGTGGCTCTGGAATCCGATCAGGCGGAAGCCGTATCGGATGAGGAATTCGAAGAAATGATGCGATTTGCGGCAGAAATGCAGGCTGGCAGCAAGAAGGGCGGATAAAGAATCCTGCTTAAGAGAGGAGGGAACTAGAGATGGAGTCCCTTGGTGAACTGCTGGAAAGCATGAAAAGTCCTGCGCTCCGGCGCAGAACCGAGCAGATTATGGAAGATTTGCTCAGGAATCCTCTGATTCAAGCATTGCGGAGCGAATACCCGGAGATCGATGACCGGGTCATTCGTTTGAATTTAAGCAAACTGTACCAATATGCGGGAGATCAGGCCCACTGCAAGGCATGTCCGGGTCTCGACCGGTGTCCGAATGATTTCCAGGGACATTTCAGCAAGCTGGATATCCAGCGGATGAACGGAACCGTGGAGATCTATGAGCGGAAGGCGCCGTGTTCCCTGCAGATTGCGAAGACCAATGAGGATCAGATCAAAAAACGGATCCGCAGCTTTTATGTCGATGAACATGCCTTGAACGAAGGTTATGACAATATGGAGATTATGGCGAAGGACCGCCTGCGGGCACCTGCGGTGCACCAGGTGTTTAAGTACATCCGGGATACGAAGGAGAATGGGTTGTCTCCGCGCGGCTTGTATCTCACCGGTTCGTTTGGTACGGGCAAGACCTACCTGATGGGCTACCTAATGCATGAGCTCGCGAAAGCAGGCCATTCGGGCGTTATCGTGTATATGCCTGATTTCGTGGAAGATCTGAAGACCATGATGCAGGACGGACAGAAGCTGAAGGACATGGTGGAGACGATGAAGCATTGCGATCTGCTGATCTTTGACGATATCGGAGCGGAGAATTTGAATCCGTGGGTTCGGGATCATGTCCTCGGCTCCATCCTGAATTTCCGGATGAATCGGCTGCCGACCTTCTATACGTCGAACTATCCGCTCGACGGGCTTGAACAGCATCTGAGCTTCACGAGCAAGGATGGCGAGGAGCTTCACAAAGGTCAGCGCTTGATGAACCGGATTGCGCCTTTTGTGGATGTCGTTCATTTATTCGGGGAGAACCAGAGAGGTAAATTCTAGTATTGCAAGCAAGCTTCCTATGGACAACCCCCCATGAATTGTAAAAAGTCTGATCCCGTTAGCGTATGGAACGCGGCAGGGATCAGACTTTTTATTTACGCACAAGGAGTCATCAAGTATTAGCCGACCAAGAACTTGATAATGACGAATCCGAAAAAGATGATGGTCATGAAACCAAACATCCCCACGAAGCCCATCATCAAATCGCCAAAGTCATTGCGTGGTTCTTCATTGATGTGCTCCCGTGGATCGTTAACGCGTACGTTTACATCCATGGTGCTTGCCTCCTCAAAAGGTGAACATGCCGTGCCAACTCGAAAAACTTGACAGTCACCCGACTTGTTACTAGTAGTATACCCAATGCGCAAATCATTTGTAAAGATTGCATAAAAAACCCGTGAAATCCTCTTTCTTTAGGTGAGTATATTTCACTTTTTAAGGCCGATTGTGGTATACTAAATTCGTCGACCCATTCGACAATTATGATTCGCACTATACCTGATCTTATCCTGTGAGGAGGAGAATACAATGGCTATCGTCAATGTTACCGACCAAACCTTCGTGAATGAAGTTGAAGGTCAAGGAACGGTTGTAGTTGATTTCTGGGCGCCATGGTGCGGCCCTTGTAAAATGCTTGCTCCGATTCTGGACGAATTGTCTTCAGAACTCGGCGATGATGTAAAAATTGCTAAGGTGAACGTGGATGAGAATCCGGAATCCGCAGCACGTTTCGGCGTGATGAGCATTCCGACCATGATTTTCTTTAAAGACGGCCAACCTGTCGATAAAGTGGTAGGTCTGAACTCCAAAGAAGCCTTGAAAGGCATCATTGCAAAACATCAATAAGCAGGATTGGTCCTAGACCGCCATCTGCTTTCATACAGCGCCTTCGGTGAAACCCGGAGGCGCTTTGTGTGGTTATTCATAGTGTTTTATATTTATGGTTAATACTATATAATCTCCTTGGAGAGGAGGGACAGCATGGACGATTTTGCCAAACAGCTTCAGGAGCAGGAGAAGGCGCTGGAAAATATTCGCCACAAGCTGGCATTGCTGCCGGACCAGCCCGGCTGTTACTTGATGAAGAATCATGAAGGCACGATTATTTATGTGGGCAAGGCCAAAGTGCTGAAGAACCGGGTACGCTCTTATTTTACCGGAAGCCATAACGGGAAGACCCAGATGCTGGTTTCGGAAATCCGCGATTTCGAATACATTGTAACCGGCAGCAACATGGAAGCATTGATTCTAGAGTGCAACCTGATCAAAACCCATCAGCCGAGATTCAACGTGCTGCTGAAGGATGATAAAACCTATCCATATCTTAAAATAACGAATGAAGAGCATCCCCGTCTGGAAGTAACCAGAAGGGTGCTTAAAGATAAAGCCAAATATTTTGGTCCCTACCCGAATGCTTACGCGGCACAGCAGACCAAGAAGCTGCTGGACCGGATGTATCCTTTGCGCAAATGCGGCGTCATGCCGAAAGAAGTGTGCTTGTACTATCATATGGGGCAATGCTTGGCTCCATGTGTGAAGGAGATTCCGAAGTCTGCATATGAGCAGATCACCGGGGAGATTACATCATTTCTTAGCGGTGGGCATGAGGAGATCAAGAAGGAACTGCAGCGCAAGATGCAGGAGGCCGCGGAGGATTTGTATTTCGAGCGAGCCAAAGAGCTGCGGGATCAGATCATCCATATTGATACGCTGATGGAGAAGCAGAAGATTACGACGACGGATACGCGGGACCGCGACGTATTCGGTTATGCTGTGGATAAAGGCTGGATGTGCGTGCAGATCCTGTACATGCGCCAAGGGAAAATGGTGCAGCGCAACAAGTCCGTTTTTCCGTTCTACGGCGATGCGCACAGCGACTTTATGTCTTTTATTGCCCAGTATTACAGCGATAATCCTGCATTGCCGCAGGAAATTCTGCTGCCTGAGCCTCTGTTGATAGACGAGGCTGGTTCGGAGTCGGTTACGGGAACGACTGCGGATACAGGTGTGCAAAGCGCAGAGGAAGCCGCGGATTCGGCGAATCCGCTTTCCGCAGGGACATTGGATGCGCAGCAGGCTGCCCTTGCCCAGGCACAGGAGAAGCAGGCGGAAGCTGCGGGCATCGTGGATGCAGCCGGAGGGGCTGCCGCCCTGCAGGAATGGCTCGGCGTGAAGGTGCATGTGCCGCAGCGCGGCTTGAAGAAGCAGATGGTGGGCATGGCATCGGATAATGCGAAGGTGTCCTTGGACGAGAAATTCCGCTTGATTGAACGCGATGAAGAACGCACCTCGGTTGCCGCGGCGAATCTGGGGGAAGTGATCGGCCTCCAGTCGCTGAACCGGATTGAGGCATTTGATAACTCGAACATTCAGGGGACCAATCCGGTATCGGCCATGGTTGTATTTACCAATGGGAAACCGGACAAGAAGGAATACCGGAAGTACAAGATCCGTACCGTGCTGGGACCGGACGATTATGATACGATGCGTGAAGTCATCCGGCGGCGGTACGAGCGCGTCTTGAAGGAGAACTTGCCGCTTCCCGATCTGATTGTGGTGGATGGAGGGAAGGGACAGATTTCCGCCGCCATCGATGTACTTGAGAATGAGCTGGGGCTGTTTATCCCGGTCTGCGGGCTTGTGAAGGATGCCAAGCATAAAACAGCGCAGCTCATGGTCGGAGACCCGCCGGAGCCGGTTACGCTTCCCCGGGACAGCCAGGAGTTCTATTTGCTGCAGCGCATTCAGGATGAGGTTCACCGTTTTGCGATTTCCTTCCACCGCGAACAGCGCGGCAAATCGATGGTATCCTCCAAGCTGGATTCCATTCCGGGCATTGGAGAGAAGCGCCGCAAGCTGCTGTTAAAGCATTTTGGCTCAGTCAAAAAAATAAAAGAGGCTTCAGTCGAAGACTTCAAGCCCCTTTCAATCGGTGAGAAATTAGCAACGGAAATTCTTAAGGCACTTCGTGAGGAGGAGTCGTGACATACGGCTTCTCTTTTTTTGTTGGATTGAAACGGTAAATCGCATAGGCGACCATCGCCGGAAGCACCATGTAGAACGCACCCATCAGCAAGTTGCTGGTATCCTTGAGCAGGATCAGGCTAATGCCCATCAAGATGCTATTAAAGATGACGTGGGAGAACATAGCCGCCAAATACCCGTATTTCAAAAAGATGTAGCTGAACAGCAAGCCGATGATCACCAGTTCAATGGGCCGGGAAATTACAGGGTATATCGGATAGAGTGTATGCCCGAGCGCCCAAATGATCGAAGTGATCAAACTGGCTACGAACGTATTGCGGACGATCTTTTTCAGCATTTTGATCCCGAACAGTCGATAGACGGCCTCCTCGGATATCCCGGCCAGCCAGGCCATCAGCGGGAAGAGCCAAGGATAGAGCATGTTGTAAGGCGATTGTGTGGCATCCGTGGTGGACCATGTATTCAAGGTCAGGCCCAGAACGACAAAGATAATGGATTGGACCCCAAGCAGGATGAAAGCCCACATATACCCCAGCTTCATGCTATCCATCACATAATGACCGTATCCAGGTTCTTTGGCGCGCGGCCATGGATTAAGCCCGTCTTCTTTGAGCCATAGCCCGCTGCCCCCGACAAGGGAGAAATAGAGCAGTGCGGAGAAGATAAGCGAATAGACCGCATAGAAGATCATCATCCCGAGTATGCCGGTTTGCGACATCCCCTCGGATTTGAAAACGGGAATCAGATTGTACGTATTCAGCATCTGAATGACAAACAGCAGCGCCGATAGGAACAGGCCGCGCTTAAACGACGTGTAGGCTCTGGTCTTCACGCTGTACACAATCGCAAGAATGCCAAGGATGAGGGTGAACAGGCCATACCCTGCAAGGGTCAGCAGCGTGGCATCTTGGGTCTGCTTGTTGACATAGGCGGAATGGGCGGCCGGAACCGAAAAAGATGGCTCATAAGAGCGTAATTTCCCCTGCTCGAATGTGAAACGGTGCTCCAATCTGGAGTCGCCGATCTTGGAATCCGGGTCCACATACCGGAGCTGGGGTTCCCCTTCCCGCGTGACCAGCTCCAGGTGCGACAGGTCATAACCCGCTCGCTGGAGCCAAGGCTCCGCAAGAGCTTGCTTCTCGGCTAATGACATGCCGTCCTCGACCACAAGCAGCATCTGTCTTTGTACATCGCCTTTGTTCAGCTCAATCCGGTCATAGCTGGAGCGGGCGTAATCGTACGAGAAGCCGACGATGCCTGAATTTTGCATGTGCACGTCCACATTGAGGGCATCGCCACCACCCGGCTTGCTGAAGCGAACGCGGTATACGTCATAGGGATATTTGGCTTCATAGGTTTTGTTGTATTCCGAAAGTCTCTTTTCCTTCGCCAGATATCCGTAAAGTTCCGATTTGGATTGATATGTAACCAGCGTGTCATCCGTTTTTGCAGCCGTAAACTGCAAAAACTCTTGAGCAAAGCTTGAAGCCGCTTGCCGAGCCTGCTCCTTGGATATGATATTCGGAGATGCCATCTCGGTAGAATCCGAATTCGTCGACGGAAACACCTGAAATAATAGGAACAGAATCAGGCCGACTGCGGCAGGCGCGATGAGCTGTTTCAGATTGGGCTTCAGCTTCAAGGGCTCTCTTGCACGATTCATGAAATTCCTCCTCTAAGAAAGTTGATACTCCCACGGGTATTCGATATGCCTGATTAAGAACGCATAGAGTCAATATAACATAGTTATGAAAGTCATAAGCAGCTTATCCCAATATCCGGAATAATGAAACAAATCGATGAAAATGAATGAAAGGTTTCGAAAACGTTAGAGAACCCTATGCTTGTATTCTTGAATATGCCCAATTCGCGCTCTTTTAAAGATTTTTTGGGTGAAAAACGGCATTGGGTTACGTACCGGATTGCGTTATAATCACATCATGCTTCAAGGAACCGAATATTCCAGCCGAATTTCGTACTGAAAATGGGGGAACCATGTAATTGGGGTGAATTTCATTATTCCCAGAATAATGAATAGGGCGACCTGTGAAAATGCCCGAATCCGTCAGCTAACCTCGTAGGCTGCAGCACAGGAACCAGACCGTAAAGGGCACTGCGTTTTCCAGTGTCTTTTTTTCTTGATTTTTTTAAGAAGGTGACCGATTGAACTCTAAATTGAACTGGCTCAGGTTGTCTCCGCCGCAGATTCTCGTGCTTGGTTTCGCGGCTATTATTTTCATCGGGACGGCGCTGTTAATGCTGCCGATATCCACAAGTACAGGTGAACCGCTGGAATTTATCGATGCCTTGTTCACTTCGACATCGGCAACTTGCGTAACGGGGCTGGTTGTGGTGGATACAGGAACGACATTCAGCTCCTTCGGACAGATCGTGATCATGCTGCTGATTCAGATCGGCGGGCTCGGTTTCATGACGATGGCCACTTTGTTTGCCTTGGCTCTCAAAAGGCGCATATCGCTCAAGGATCGCCTCATTCTGCAGGAAGCGATGAATCAGTCCTCGATGGAAGGAATCGTAAGGCTGATTCGCAGAGTACTCCTGTACTCCCTGATCATCGAGGCCTGCGGTGCCTTGATTCTATCGATCCGCTGGGCGTTTGACATGCCGATCGGCCGAGCGATTTATTATGGCGTTTTTCATGCGGTCACGATGTTTAACAACGCCGGTTTCGATTTGTTTGGCGATTTTCGGAGTTTGACCGGGTATGTCTATGATCCTGTAGTCAACGTTGTCGTGATGTTTTTGATCGTCTCGGGCGGCATCGGTTTTATCGTATTATCCGATCTGATTGATTTCCGGAAACAGCGGAGACTTTCCTTGCACTCCAAAGTAGTGCTCACCATGACGGCTACCTTGCTGCTGGTTGGATTTATCGTCATTCTTATTTTTGAATTCACCAATCCGAGGACGCTCGGCTCCCTGAATTGGGGCGGAAAATTCTTCGGCGCATTATTCCAATCCGTAACGCCGCGTACAGCTGGCGCGAATACTATAGATATTACGGGGCTTAGACAGGCCACGCAATTTTTTATCGTTATTCTGATGTTTATCGGAGCATCCCCAGGGTCAACCGGGGGTGGTATCAAAACAACAACCTTCACCATTATGGTGGGGGCGGTCATCGCCATGATGCGCGGGCGTGAAGACATCGTCATGTTCCGTTATCGCCTGGCCCAGGAGCGGGTGCTGAAGGCACTGACCATTGCATTACTGGCACTGCTGCTCGTTCTAACCGTATCGATGATTCTGTCGACGACAGAGGAAGGGGATTTCCTGGAGATTTTATTCGAAACGACATCCGCCTTCGGTACGGTGGGTCTCTCCATGGGCCTAACGCCCGATCTGACGGTGTTCGGCAAGGTTTTGATCAGCATTACGATGTTTGCAGGACGATTGGGGCCGTTGACGCTTGCTTATGCACTGGGGCCGAAAAAGGGTAAAGAATTATATCGTCATCCGGAAGGCAAAATGATTATTGGATAAGGAGTACTGGAGAGACATGAAACCAAAGCAATTTGCAATCATCGGTTTGGGACGATTTGGCGCCAGCCTGGCGCTTGAACTGATGGAACAAGGATATGAGGTGCTCGGCATCGACCGAAATGAAGAGGTTGTCGAGGATATGAGCGAGCTGCTGACACACACGGTGGTAGCGGATGCTACCGATGAAGAGGTGCTTAAATCGCTCGGTATTCGTAACTTCGACTGCGGCATTGTTGCGATCGGAAACGATATTCAGATGAGCATCTTATCCGCCATCTTGTTGAAAGAGCTTGGTGTCGCCATGGTCGTTGCCAAGGCGATTTCGGTGCTGCACGGCCGGGCGCTGGAGAAGCTGGGCGTCGACCGGGTGATCTTTCCGGAACGGGATATGGGAATCCGGGTAGCTCACCAGCTTGTCACGCCCAATCTGCTTGACTATATCGAATTATCCAAGGACTATCTGATTGTGGAGATGACGGTCACGGACTGCATGGACGGAAAAACGCTTAGCGAGCTCAATACGAGGGTTCGTTACGGTGTCAGCGTGGTGGCCCTGAATAAACAATCCGGCATCATCGTAGCGCCGACAGCCATGGATGTGGTGAACTCCGGCGACATTATGGTCGTTATCGGCTCCAATGATAATGTGGATCGCTTTGAGTCTGAGGTCGTGAATATGCTCGAAAAATAAATACAGAAGAAAAAAACCTGACGGTCATGCATATCGTCAGGTTTTCTTCATTTTGTCCTCCTCCAGCTTACGGAATAGAATTTCCGTTTCGTCAATCCAGCGGCTGGCCGCCTTGCTTAAATCCGAAGCTTGGCCGTAGATCAGCGAAGTCGTTCGCCGGGTTTCAATGAGGGCCGGAATATGAATGTCGACAAGCCCGTTGTCGGATAACAGCTGCGGCCTGAGATAGGATTTGGGCAGAAGTGCGGCCGCCTTGCAGGTCGGGATGAGCCTGACGATCGCTTCGAAGGAGTCGATCTCCATCCGGATATCCGGCATAATGCCCCAGCGGTGGAACAGGTCATCCGTCAGCTTGCGGTACCAGGTTCCAGTCGAGAAAATGATCATCGGCAAGCCTTGAAGCTGCTCGATTCCAACATCTTCGAGCTCCGCCAGCGGATGTGAAGAAGGGATGACAAGCTCCAGATGGTCATCAAACAACGGGATGCAGTTTAATCCGGGCTGGTTGATGGAGGAGGCGACAATGCCGACATCGACGCGTTTATCTCTTACATAAGAAACGATCTCATGGGTCTTGCCGGTAATCAGTTTGATTTCGGCCGCGGGATGACGCTCCATGAATGCGTTAACGAGCGGGGGCAAGGTGGTCTGAAGGGTGGTCAGGCTGGCCCCCAGGTTGATCGAGATCTGATCCCCCTCCCGGTAATGGGCCAACGTCTGCATGAATTTGATCTGCTGCTGCCGCTGCTCCAGGGCAAAGGTGTACACAATCTGTCCGATGGAGGTAAGCTCCAGCCGTTTGCCCCGGCGGTTGAACAGCTGCAGCCCGAGCTGGTCCTCCAGCTTGGCTATTTTCCGGGACAGGGCTGGCTGGGACAAGTTAAGCAGCTTGGAGGCCTGGTTTATGCTGGATTGCTCTACAACGACGGCGAACATGTCCAGTTCTTCGAACATGGAATTCCTCCTATATAAAATAGACATGCTTGCAAAACATTGCTTATGCGTATAGATTATAACGATTAATAATTATATTGCAATTCCATTATAAGAAAAAAAGGAGTAACATGAAACATGACACAAGTTGTTCACACGATTGCCGAAATCGGCAGCTTTTTGTCGTTGCAACGGTTTAATGCTAGTTCATAAAGGCCGGTTTAGATGCCGAGTGGCTTCCTGATTCACTTCGTGATCCAAAGCGGGCTTTTTGAACAACCTCCTTTAGGACGGACAGGGTAAGTGTAATTGTTCTGAAAATAGGAAAGATTGAAAATGAAAACGCTGCACATTGGAAAGGGGAACGTCAACTGATGAAAGGGTATTATTCCAGAAAGCTGCATTCTTTACTCGGTGTCATACCGCTTGGAGCATTTTTGCTCAGCCATATGATTTCCAACTTTAAGGCTTTCGAGGGTGGAAAGGAAGGCTTCGCAAGCGCGGTCCATTTTTTGAACAGCATGCCGCTGGTATTTTTCCTCGAGCTGTTCCTGATCTGGCTGCCACTGCTATATCACGGCGTCTACGGGTTATACATTGCTTACCAGGCGAATAACAACGTGGGCAATTACAACTATGAACGGAACATCCGCTTTACCATCCAACGGATCACCGGTGTTATTACGTTCGTTTTTGTTATCTGGCATATGTACGATACGCGTTTCCAAATCATGATCGGCAAAATCACGCATGACGATTTGGGCGCCACGATGCACGGCATCATGAACAATCCGGTTCTGTTTGCTCTGTACGTCATCGGCGTTGTTTCCGCAACCTTCCACTTCGCTAACGGCCTGTGGGCGTTCCTCGTCAGCTGGGGCATTACCGTCGGTCCGCGCGCGCAGAAGGTATCCACTTACATCTGCATGGGCTTGTTCGTATTGATGAGCGTGCTGTTTGTTCTTGCTATGACAGCATTCCGCGGCTCCGAATTCCAGGCGGCGACGGCAGCGATCGATGTAGTTAAGACAGTCTTAAGTTAAGGGGAGTGAACGAAAAATGGCATCTAATATTATTGTAGTGGGCGGCGGCCTCGCCGGGCTGATGGCAACCATCAAAGCGGCAGAAGCAGGAGCTCACGTTCATCTATTCTCACTTGTACCTGTTAAACGCTCTCACTCCGTGTGTGCGCAAGGCGGCATCAATGGAGCCGTGAATACGAAAGGTGAGGGCGACTCTCCTTGGGAGCATTTTGACGATACGGTGTACGGCGGCGACTTCCTTGCGAATCAGCCTCCGGTCAAAGCGATGTGCGAAGCGGCACCGGGCATTATCCACTTGATGGACCGCATGGGCGTTATGTTTAACCGTACGCCGGAAGGACTGCTCGATTTCCGCCGCTTTGGCGGAACGAAGCGTCACCGGACTGCGTTTGCCGGCGCAACGACCGGACAACAGCTGCTCTATGCGCTTGATGAGCAGGTTCGCCGCTGGGAAACCGCGGGTCTTGTGACCAAGTATGAGAACTGGGAGTTCCTGAATGCGATCATCGACGACGAAGGCGTGTGCCGCGGTATCGCTGCTCAGGATCTGCGCTCGATGGAGATCAAGTCGTTCAAAGCTGAAGCTGTCATTCTCGCAAGCGGTGGACCTGGTATTATTTTCGGAAAAACGACCAACTCGGTGATCAACACGGGAACAGCGGCCAGTGCCGTTTATCAGCAAGGCGTTCATTATGCCAACGGCGAGTTCATCCAGATTCACCCGACAGCCATTCCAGGCGATGACAAGCTCCGCTTGATGTCGGAATCGGCACGCGGTGAAGGCGGACGGATCTGGACCTATAAAGACGGCAAGCCATGGTACTTCCTCGAAGAGAAATACCCAGCTTACGGAAACTTGGTGCCGCGCGACATCGCTACGCGTGAAATCTTCTCCGTCTGCGTCGATATGGGACTTGGCATCAATGGCGAGAACATGGTCTACCTCGACCTCTCCCATAAAGATCCGAAAGAGCTGGACGTTAAGCTTGGCGGCATCATTGAAATCTATGAGAAATTCATGGGCGATGATCCGCGTAAAATCCCGATGAAGATCTTCCCGGCAGTCCATTATTCCATGGGCGGCATGTGGGTCGATTACAACCAAATGACGAACATTCCGGGGCTGTTCGCAGCCGGAGAATGCGAGTATCAATACCACGGTGCGAACCGTCTGGGAGCGAACTCCCTGGTTTCCGCCATTTACGGCGGTATGGTGGCCGGACCGAAGGCGATTGAATATGTCAAAGGCCTGAAGAAGTCCGCTGAGGATGTTTCCTCCACAGTATTTGATCGCGCTGCGAAAGAGCAAACGACCAAATACGAAGGCCTGCTCAAGATGGAAGGAACCGAGAATGCTTATGTAATCCATAAAGAGCTCGGCGAATGGATGACCAACAACATGACGGTGGTTCGCTACAATGACAAGCTTGAAGCTACCATCGGCAAAATCAAGGAATTGAAGCAGCGTTACCGCAATATCAATATGACGGATACCTCCCGCTGGAATAACCAGGGCGTGGCGTTCACGCGCCAGCTGTGGAACATGCTGGAGCTGTCCGAAGCCATGACGCTGGGTGCGCTTCTCCGGAACGAAAGCCGTGGGGCTCACTATAAGCCGGAATTCCCTGATCGTAACGATGAAGAATTCCTCAAGACAACCAAAGCGACCTGGACGCCTGATGGACCGCAGATTTCATACGAAGAAGTGGATGTTTCCTTAATCCCGCCGCGTATTCGCGACTATTCGAAAGACAAGTAAGAAGGAAGGGGGATTTACGATGTCTCAAACGACAGCCGCCTCAAAGAGCGTTAAGTTTATCATTACACGTCAGGACAATCCGGAGACGAAATCCTATACTGAGGAATTCGAAATTCCGTACCGTCCCGGCATGAACGTTATAAGTGCGCTGATGGAAATTCAGCGCAATCCCCAAAATGCGCAGGGCCAAACGACCGCACCTGTATGCTGGGACTCCAACTGCCTTGAAGAAGTGTGTGGAGCTTGCTCCATGGTCATTAACGGCAAGCCGCGCCAAGCGTGTGCGGCTCTGATCGATAAGCTGGAACAGCCGATCCGAATTCAGCCGATGAAGACTTTCCCGGTTGTCAGAGACTTGGTAATCGACCGCAGTCGCATGTTCACGGCGCTTAAGCGCGTGAAGGCGTGGATTCCGATCGATGGCACCTACGACCTTGGCCCTGGACCTAAAATGGCGGAGAAGAAGCGCCAGTGGGCTTACGAGCTGTCCAAATGCATGACATGCGGTGTATGTCTTGAGGCTTGCCCGAACGTCAACGAAAAAACGGACTTTATCGGTCCTGCCGCCATTTCCCAAGTTCGCTTGTTCAATGCTCACCCGACAGGCGAGATGAACAAGGAAGAGCGTCTGGAAGCGCTGATGCAGGACGGAGGCATCGAGGGCTGCGGTAACTCGCAGAACTGCGTGCGTTCTTGTCCGAAGGGCATTCCGCTGACCACGTCGATTGCGGAAATGAACAAGGATACCACCAAACACCTGTTTAAGCGCTGGCTTAGCGTTTAATCGGTTAAGTTCAACACCAGGGCGTCTGACCGGGGCATCGCTTCGGTACAGGCGCTTTTTTGTTGTGTGCTATCATTTATGTGTTTTTTAGGATATTGAGATAGAGGTGAGTCACTTGATCATTGAAAGACCGATTACGATAAAGGATATAAGCGATGACCTGATTGCTCTGGGCGTAAGGAAGGGAATGACCCTGCTGGTTCATTCCTCGCTCAAGAGCCTGGGCGGATGGATCGTCGGCGGTCCGGAGGCGGTTATACTGGCCCTGGAGGATATTCTGGGCGATGAAGGGACACTGGTGATGCCGACGCAGTCTGCGAACTTAACCGATCCGAAGACATGGGGGAATCCTCCGGCCGACCCGAAATGGTGGGATCTGATCCGCGAAGGCATGCCTCCCTATGATCCGGCTCTGACCGTCACATCAGGGATGGGGATCATACCGGAAGTGTTCCGCAAGCAAGAAGGGGTCATCCGAAGCTTACACCCGCATGTTTCGTTTGCTGCACGCGGCAGGGAAGCGGAGGCGCTTATGCAACCCCATTCGCTGGATTACGGTTTGGGAGAAGCCTCTCCGCTGGCGCGTTTATATAAAGCTGGGGCCTATGTGCTTATGCTCGGCAGCGGCTATGGCAATAATACTTCCTTCCACTTAAGCGAATATCGTGCGGATTGGGCAGGCAAGAAGGCGGTTACCGCCCACGCGCCAGTACGCAGGGTACAGGGAATAACAGAGTGGGAGGCATTTCAGGATATCAACTATCACTCCGACGATTTTGAAGCGATTGGAGCCTCGTTTGAAGCGGAATGCACCGGTGCATATAAGCACGGCCGTGTAGGAAAGGCAGACTGCGTATTGGCCGAACAACGGGCCATGGTGGATCATGCCGTACAGTGGTTGGTGAAGAACCGTTAGATGCTAAAGACAAGGCAGTTGGACGGCTTTCGTTCGTCTCGCATGCGTGTTTTGGCGCTATTTTTTAATACGGGCTCGGCCGGACATGAACGTTGTATAAAGTGAGCAGAGGCGAAACTACCAGCGACCTCCAGGTGCATAAATACCGTTACAAGGGTAATAAAGGTGTAATGGTACGGTCTGCAGCTTCAGACCTCAAGCCAAAGGAGGGACTTGTAAAATGTCATGGTGGATGTGGCTGCTCAATTTGACGGGCTTCCTGCTGTTGATTTATTTGTTCTACAGCATGGACAAGAAGTGGTCCAGCAGGCCTTTGCTGCTTGCCCCACTGCTCATTTATGTCCTGGTATCGGTTGAAGATTTGCTTGGGTGGATCGATCTGATGAACGTGGTGCCCGGAGATGGCGGCATGCGCGCTCTAATCCTGTTGTTTTCATTATGCTCCGTTATTTTCTATGTGCTGTATATATTCGACAAGATTGCAGACTCCGTCCATCAGCATGTTGATATGAAAACAACCTTGGTCCGGATCAGCATGGCGGCGGGGATGTGCATTTTGTTTTTCACGATGGTGTATATGTCGATCTATAAGCTGTTCGGAGGCACTTCCTTCGAAGGCGAGAACCTTGGCCAGGATTTGCTGAGCCAGTTCATTACCTTCCTGTATTTCAGCATGGCGACGTTTGTCACGGTCGGGTATGGCGATGTAGCCCCAATCGATAATACGTCCCGGCTTGTCGTAGTGCTGGAGATTGCCTTCAGTTTCATTACCGTTGCGTATGCGCTGTCCATGCTGGGAACGCTGCGCCGGATTTTCACACCGGGCGATGACGGCTTGGATGTGGCTGGCAGTGAAGAGAAGGCGAAGGCCAATAAGCCGCATCGAAGAAAGCATTCATCCATGTAAAAAAGCGCATCTTTGACGATGCGCCTTTTTTATTTGTGCTAGTGGCAATTGAGCAAGGTCTTAGTTAAAGCTACGGCTTCATCAGCTTTTTCAGAATGCCGAGCCCGTTCTTGGAAGGATAGCGGAATTTGAAATCGAACCGGTTGGTCTGCTTGAGCACGCTTTTCTTATGGGAGAAGGTATGGAAGCTGTGTTCCCCGTGGTAGGCGCCCATCCCGCTCTCGCCGACACCCCCGAATGGAAGGAAGGGAGTGGCCAGATGCATCAGCGTATCGTTGACACATCCCCCGCCAAAAGAAACCGAGGAGAGCACGTAATCCTGAACGTCTTCATTCTCCGTGAACAAGTAAAGGGCGAGCGGCTTGGGACGGTGATGAATCGCCTGGACAGCTTCGTGTACATCTTCATATGTCAGGATCGGACACAGGGGGCCGAAAATCTCTTCTTCCATAACCGGCATATCCCAAGTGATATCGTCCAGCACGGTGGGCTCGATGCGCAAGTTCTCCTTAGAGCGGTTCCCGCCATGGCGAAGGGTTCCATTGTTCAGAAAGCCGGACAGCCGCTCAAAATGCTTCTCCGATACAATGCGCCCATAGTCGGGATTAGTTAGAGGGTTCTCGCCGTAAAACGAAGTGATGGCGTCTTTCAGGTGCGCGATGAACTTCTCCTTGACCTTGCTGTGTACGAGCACATAATCAGGCGCGACGCAGGTTTGGCCGGCATTGGTATATTTGCCAAATGCGATACGTGCTGCCGCCAGGGCCAGAGGGGCATCCTCGTGGACGATACAGGGGCTTTTGCCTCCAAGCTCCAGCGTCACCGGGATCAACTGCTTGGCGGCGGCTTGCATGACGATTTTGCCGACATGGGTACTGCCGGTAAAAAAGATATAATCCATTGGCTGCTCCAGCAAGCTTGTGCTTACCTCGGGTCCTCCCTCCACTGAAGCCACGTATTGCGGGTCAAACGTCTCCGTGATGATGGACGTAATGAGTCCGGATACGTTAGGCGTCAGCTCGGAGGGCTTTACAATCGCGGTGTTCCCGGCGGCCAAAGCTCCGATCAGCGGAGAGATGGCCAGTTGCCAAGGATAATTCCAGGGAGCAATAATCAGTACCGTACCGTAGGGCTCAGGGTAGACCATTCCCTTGCTGCCTACATGCGTCAATGCGGTTTTGACTCGCTGCGGCTTGGCCCAGCGCTTCAGATTCTTTAGGATGAAGGAAAGCTCCTTATACACAATGCCGATCTCCGTCGTGAAGGCCTCCTGTTCACTTTTGTTCAAGTCTTTGCGAAGGGCCTCCATAATATCGTTTTCCCTGGCAATCAGAACCTGGCGCAGCTTGGTCAGCTGCTGCAGACGGAAATCCACTTCCTTGGTGATGTCTTTATGAAAAAAACGCCGCTGAGCTGAAACTAATGCTGCGATCGAATCGTTAACAATCATATGTAAACCCCTCTCTGTTGTTATTCTATGTATATGAATAACCATAAGGACGATAAAACCTGTACTCTTTATTATTATATAGGAGGATGTCCATCTATGAGAAATCCATCCTCGGCAGCCTCCCATGGCACAGCCCATGAAGGGGGAAAGCGAGAAGTCATGCAGACAAAGATGTCGCGCCGCCAATTTCTGAAGATGGGTGTTTCCGCCGTGGTCGGCGTTGGCGCTGCAGGCGGGGCTTACGCATCGTTATGGGAGCCTCATCAACTGGACATTACAAGACTGACTTTGGCGCTTCCTTCACTGCCCAAGCCCTTTGACGGGATGAAGGTCGTTCAGTTTAGCGATTTGCATCTGGGCTTTCATACCGGGGCAAAAGATGTGGCACGCTTGGTACAAGCCATTCAACAAGAGAAACCGGACATGATCTGTTTCACGGGGGATATGGTGGACGGCAATACAGAGGATATGAGGGCTGCCATTCAACCGTTCACCGAGCTGAAAGCTCCTCTCGGCCTTTTTTCCATATTGGGTAACCATGATTACGAAGACGTGGAGACTCTGATCTTTTTGGAGGAAGAGGCCGGATTTCACGTGCTGCGGAACACGGCCGTGAAGCTGAGGCGGGAGGGTGCCGTCATCGCCGTGGCAGGTTTGGACGACGTATTCTGGGGGCAGCCGGATCCGGCTGCGGCCATTCAAGATTTACCCGACGGGATGTTCAAGCTGCTCTTAATGCACGAGCCGGATTATGCAGATACGACTGCGGCCTATTCATTCCATCTCCAGCTGTCGGGCCACAGCCATGGGGGCCAGATCCGTTTGCCCTGGATTGGCGAGGTGATCACGCCGCCCGGGGCAAAGCGCTATGTGCAAGGACTATATACCACCGGTTCGCAAGGAATGTTGCTCTATGTAAACAGGGGAATCGGCACGACGCAGCTTCCTTTTCGCTTCTTATGCAAACCTGAGCTTACGGTGCTTACCTTGCGCTCCATGACATAATGGGACTGAAATATGTGATCTGAACATTTCAAGATGAAAGGATCACTTGGAATTTGTTACACAAATGAAATATACCTGTTATCAAACTCTAACAGCCGCGGGTTAAACTTATCACATGACCCCCTTTTGAGAATATATATTATGTTTTGGACCCGGTAACGGGTCCACTTTTTTTGCCTATTTTGTTGTGCTTTCTATATAAATACAAAAAAACAGAAGGAGGTGTACCCCATTAAAGAGGTACGGTCACCTTCTGCTTTTGTTCGAAATATACCCATTCCGTGTATCCGATTTCTTTGAGCACTTTAGCGACTTCGTCAAATTCATCTCCAACCCTTGACGGCTTGTGAGCGTCGGAGCCGAAGGTGACGTCAACGCCGTGATGGTGCGCGACCTCCAAGATGGCGTTCGATGGATACCAGCCGCCGCACAGCTTGGTTTTGCCGGACGTGTTGATCTCGATGGCAAGGCCCGATTCCGCGATGACTTTCAACGTTTCCTCGATGGCTTCATCGGCCTTGATTTCGGAGAACAGCGGATAATAGCCTTTCATGGCGTCCATATGGGCGATGATCTGGAACATGCCGCTTCGTGCGGATTGCCGGATCAGATTGAAATATTCCTCTTTATCGGCAACCTGCTGCTCCGGCGTAAGTTTCTTCCAGCGGTTTTTATTGAAGATGCTAATATCCCTGACGTGATGGATGGAGCCGATGATGTAGTCAAAAGGGTAGGCCGCTAACTCCTGCTGATAAACCTGGGCGTGGCTCGGAAAATAATCGGATTCAATGCCCAGCAAGACCTTGATTTTACCTTCATATTCCCGCTTTAAGTCCAAAACTTCTTGTACGTACCCGGCAAAGTCGGCTTTTGCCATGGTGGTGGTCGGGAAGGGGTGTTCCTCCGGACTTCCGAAGTATGGTGTGTGATCCGAGATTCCAATCACCTGTAAATCTGCCGCAATCGCGGCCTCGATATAATCTCGAATGTTGCCGTCTGCGTGACCGCAGCGGAAATGGTGGGTGTGCAGATCAAATTTCATATTGACCTCCTTTATAACGCTTGATTGGTTATTATTCTAGGTTTGATGCGGCGTTATTCGCTGCTGATGAACTGTGTTTCGGGCATGCCTTTCAGGTCACTGAGGAATTGACGCATAGCGGAGCTGACGTATCGTCCGCTCTTATAGATTACGCCGACAGGGTGGCTGACTTCAAGCTCGCTCAGGGGAACAATCTGCAGGGTGCCGTTGCGCAGCTCCGTCGCGACGGACTGCTTCGATATAATCGCTGCGCCCAAATTGATCTCGACCATCCGTTTAATTTCTTCGCTGCTTGACAGTTCCATGACAACCTGCGGCTCAATGCCGTGCTTCTTCATTACGTCGTCTGCGAAGCGGCGGCCAACGGTATCGCGCGTTAGCAGAATAAGGGGGATTCCGCCGAGCACATCCATGCTTGCCGTGGAGAGTTTGGCTAGCGGATGCTGAGGGGATACGACAAGCTCAAAGGTATCGTAGTACAGAATGGATGTGCTTAAGTTGGGATTGCGCTCGATCAGATAACCGATCCCGATGTCGATGAGCCCGTTCTCCACGCTGTGGTAGATTTGCGAAGAAGCCATGGATTGAATGGTTGTTTTAATATGAGGGAATTGATCCTGAAAGTAGGAAAGTACCCGTGGCAGGATCTGAATCGCTATGGAAGTGGTTGTACCCAGCTGAATATGACCCTGGGGAGTTTGATCAAGGTCGGATAGCCGCTGCTTCAGCTCATCGACGATCCCGAGGATTTGTTCGGCATGGTCCACGAAGACCTGTCCCCGGTCGGTTAACGTTACGGGCTGGCTCCGGTCCACCAGCACCGTTTTAAATTCTTCTTCCAGGCTCTTGATCTGGGCGGATACCGCCGGTTGTGTCAGATTAAGAAGTTCTCCCGCTTTGCGAAAGCTCATCGTTTTGGAGATGGTAATAAGCGTTTCCAATTGGCTGATGTTCATAGCCTTCCTCCTTACTTGATATATTCTTCCGCTCATCTATCGCGTGCAATCTGTATTATTTAAATTATAGGTTATTCTTCCCGGTGGAGCAACGAAGGGAGCAAACCTGATTGTTTTCGGCCGAAAAAATGAAAAACATTTTAATTTCCATTTAATTATTATTAAAAGATGGGGAAACCTTCCGATAATAGTAAAGTAGACATAGAAAAAAGGTGAGACCAAAGGCCCGTTTAAGCGAAAGGAATATCTTCGTACTAAAGCGTTTCAAGCGATAGCTGACATGGAAATACAGTTGTTGGAATGAGGGCTGTCGCTATTTTGTGATGATTTATTACAAGGTATCCATTATAATGTTTAAATATATAGGTGGGACTTTGGGACCCTGACCAACAACCCAGTGAAAGGGGCGTAATGAGGAATGAAAGCGGAAGTCATCAATCCTTTTTTAGAGTCCGCACGACACGTGATCGAACAAGTCATACAGGTTTCACCTTCCACGGGGAATCTTGGGGTCAAAGAGATCGGATATTTGGAGAATCATATCTGGATCCAAATTGGCATGACAGGCCAAATGAACGGTGACATTGTATTTGGAATTCAGGAGCAGGTAGCTCTGCAGATGGTATCGGTGATGATGGGCGGCTATGTCATTACCGAGATGGATGAGATGGGGCAAAGCGCGATTTCAGAGCTCGGAAACATGATAAGCGGCAATGCCAGCACCATTTTATCGAACCAGGGCGTCAGCGTGGATATTACGCCTCCCAAGGTAATGAAATCGGATAGCACGTCAAGTCTTATTCAGAAGAAAGCCCTTTGTATTCCGCTGAGAATGGAAGGAATCGGGGAGCTGGATATTCAAGTCATGATTTCATAAAATAGGAGTAATGAACCCAATAGCCGTGCATGCAAGTCTCTGTAAATAAGGAGGAATCATGAGCTGTGCCGGCGAAGAAAGGGATAATGAAATCATGTTAAAAAATAAAGTTGTCGTCGTAACGGGAGCATCCAGCGGAATCGGCGCTTTGATCGCGGAGAAGCTTTCTGCAGAAGGAGCATATGTGGTGCTGTGCGCCCGTTCGGTAGAACGTCTGCAGGAGGTGGGTGCGCGAATGCCGGGCCCCCATGAGCTTGCAACCATGGATGTTCAAAGCCCAGAGCAGGTGCAATCTGTCATGGAGGGTCTTCTTCTTCGCCATGGCAGAATCGACGTGCTGATAAACAATGCCGGCTATGGCAAGTTCGAAGCCGTTATGGACATGCGCCAAGAAGAGTTTCAGGACATGATGGACGTCAATTATATGGGCATCGTGCGCTGTACGCAAGCCGTGCTGCCGGGGATGCTGGAGCGGGGTGACGGCCATATCGTAAACATTGCATCCATGGCCGGAAAAATCGGAACGGCCAAATCCACCGCCTATTCGGCCACGAAGCATGCCGTGCTTGGGTTCAGCAATTCACTCCGGCAGGAGCTGAGGAACACAGGCATAACCGTGTCTACTGTAAACCCCGGCCCCATCGATACCCCGTTTTTTTCCTTGGCCGATCCGACAGGCGGTTATGTCCAAAATGTGGGCTGGTTTATGATGAAGGCCGAATATGTTGCGGATCAGGTCGTGAAGCTGGTGAGAAAGCGCAAGGAAGAACTCAATCTTCCGAGGCTGGCCTCACTGGGCATAAGGCTGTATCAGCTGTTTCCGAGGTTTGCAGATCGCGTGTCTTACAAATGGATGAATAAGAAATAACGGCTGCGGCGCTACAACGCTTCCGTTTCGGCAACAAGCTCCTGAAGCAGCGCAGTGGCTTGTTTTGTTTTTTCTGCATCTGATGAGAGCAGTGTGATTACTTGGTCCACGCGCTGCTTGTAATTGGTTGGCTTGATGGGAAAGGTTTCGATCATGGCCACCGCACGCTTCTCATTGATGCAGTACGACTCGTTTTTGGCAAACAGCACTTGATTCAAGCTCGAAATGCAGCGGAAGCAGTGGCCGGTTACATAGCTGATATCATCGCTGGCAGCTGTTTTATCCGCAAACATCAAGGAGAAGGATGCTTCGAAGGTAAAGAAGCCAACGATTGCATCCTTTAATGCTTTTGGATAAGGAACCGTTTTGGCTTTCAGCGTCTGTATTCGGTTATCCGAATCCCACAGTATGCGGCAAATCGCGATTTCCCCCATATACATCACATTGAGATAAGCATGCGGATGTCCGGTTTGGTAATGCGCGGATACCGTGCCTGCGGAACAGTCGTCGATGATGCCGGACACGCGGCGTACATCACGGAATAAGAAATCCACATGATAGCCCTCGATCATTAACCATCCGCCCCCGTTAACCCAGGCGCCCCATTCACCCAATGAAGTGATAATCCCCTCCCGATGCTCGTCATCTAATTTCTTCGCCACCTTAGCGATGTTCTCTACCTTGAATCCTTGTGATTCATCGTAATAAATGCCGATATCGATATCGGAATCCGGTTTGGCGGTTCCTTTGGCTCTGGACCCCCGAGTACGATCCCTGTAACGCCGGGCACCTCCCGAAGTTCTTCCGTTATCCGCTGGATCAAAGAATCAACTTCTGCACTCATGCATGTTCCCCTCCTTAAATGTTTTATACGGAATTGATCTACCCTTATGTATACCTTAGCCTCATGGATTCAATTTTCTCGCGGGTCCATTGGACGGCTTCAGCTGGGGAGATGATGGTAGCATCCTCTCCGAGACGCCACACATAGTCCGAATAGAAGAAGATGTCGGCCGCTGGTATTTCAAGCTGAATAATTCCGCTGCCATCCTTGTTCTTATGGATATGGGGGCCGAGGCGAGTATCCGTTTCAAGCAGCCAAACCCCTTTGGAAGTTAATTGTACCTCAAACGGCTTCATTTCCCCATCCCCGGTTTCCGGTATGTCACGCAGCGTTTGGCTGGCGATATCTTCACGGATCGTTATGGACTCATTGAGGCTGGCAGCAATGATCCGGTCGACTCTGAACTGTCTGATATCCTCTTGAGTAAAACAGTAGGCCGGACAATACCAGTAGCCCGAGCTTGCATACAAGCCGATAGGCTGAATATGCCGCTGACTGCTTCCTGTGGATGAACGATAGGAGATGGTGACCACTTGCCGAACCATGATGGCCTCCATTAGCGTATGTAAAATCTCGCTGGACATCGCACGGAATGGACTGTGGATCATAACGCGATCCTTAAGACGGTCGATCTGCTCCTTGGTATCTGCCGGCAAATAATGATAGAACTTGTGGAGGGCCGTGGCGGCTCCGTCACCGAACGGCAGCGTGCTGAAATAGCTTAAGGATTGGCACGCAAAAAAGATGGCGGTCGCCTCGCTTTCCGTGAAACTGATCGGCGGCAGCATCCGCTCCTGCAGCAATCTGTATCCGCCCCCTCGGCCCTGCACAGAGTAGATGGGAACGCCGAGCCCGCTCAGCTCATCCAAATCTCTTGAAAGGGTCCTGACGGAGAGCCCGAATTCATCGGCCAGCTCTTTTACCGTAAACGATTTTTTTGCATTGATCATCATCATTAATTGAATCAGGCGCTGGGATTTCTGCATAGGAATACCTCCGTCTCATATCATTTATTTTATCTTATTCTTTAAATAAGACAATATTTGTCTTATTTAAAGAATAAGATGTTCTCAAGAAGCAAGGGTTCACGCAGAATCCTTGGAGCAGGGTCCATTAAGGGAGGAGAATATAGAATGAAACAAGACATGACTAAAGAAGAGCTGGGATTTGTTTTTATACACGGAGCAGGATTGAACGGAGGAGTATGGGATTACGTTGTGGAAGGGCTGGGTCATCCGTATTTGAAAGTGGAATACCCCTTGCGGGATCGGAATGTGATTTCCGGACATCATTTGGGGCTGGAGGATTACGTAAACCATATGGCGGAGCAGGTGAGAACGTGGGGGACGAACAAGTTTGTCATTGTGGCTCATTCCCTGGGCGGGGTATTGGCTATGGAGCTGGCCTCCAGGTTCACAGGCCGTGTTGCCGGTTTTGTAGCCATCGGTGCGGCTATTCCTAAGCGCGGAGGTTCATTTGTTTCGGTGCTTCCGTTTCCTCTGAGGGCCATCATGCCGATCATCCTGAAAACGGCTGGCACGAAGCCGCCTGAATCCGCAATCCGTCATGGTCTGTGCAGTGATCTGCCGGAGGAGCAGGCTTCCCGAATCGCAGCGGAGTTTGTTCCGGAATCCCGCAGAGTCTATACGGATCGCGTTCAAGCGTCTATTCCCGATGTGCCAAAGCTTTATGTGAAGCTCACCCAAGACAAAGAGTTCGGATTATCCACACAGGATAGCATGATAGCCAATCTGTCTGCAGATGGGGTGGAAAGTCTCAGCACCGGCCATTTGCCAATGCTGAGCGATCCCCGTGGAGTCCAGCGGATACTGGATGGCTTCGCAAATCAAGTGAACGAAGGCCGTCACCCGGTTATCTCATCATAATCTGATCCCGTCTCGGGCCGACGGATATCGTCTTGATAGGAACGCCAATGGACGATTCAATGAACTGCACATATCGCTGCGCGGCTTCCGGGAGCTCGTCAAAGGATCGGATATGCGACAGGTCGCATTTCCAGCCCTTCAGTGTTCTCAGAACAGGCTTTGCAGACTGGAGATCGGCCGTTACCGGAAAATGGTCAATGATGCTTCCGTCCTCTAATTCGTAGCCAACGCATACGGGGATGTCATCCAGGTACCCCAGGACGTCAAGGTTGGTGAGAACGGCTTCGGTAGCTCCCTGCACCATGCAGCCGTAACGGGTGGCCACCGTATCAAACCATCCCATTCGTCTTGGCCGGCCGGTCGTTGCGCCGTATTCGCCTGCATCGCCGCCACGGCGGCGGAGCTCATCCGCTTCATCCCCATGCAGTTCGGTCACGAACGGGCCGGCGCCGACACAGCTTGAATAAGCCTTAACTACAGCAATGACTTGGCTGATGGCGTACGGCGGCAGACCAGCTCCGACCGGTGCATAGCCTGCCAGCGTGGAGGAGGAGGTGGAGAACGGGTAAATCCCGTGATCCGGGTCCCGCAGTGCCCCTAATTGGCCCTCCACGAGAATAGGGTCGCCTTTCATATAAGCTTGCTGCAGCATCGTGGTGGTATCCTCGATATATGGAGACAGGAGCCGGAAGGACTCCAGCAGTTGCTTGGTCATCTCATCAACGTTTAGCGGCTCTCTCCCATACAGATGCTGCAGCTGCACGTTCTTGATGGCAAGCATCTGCTCGAGCCGTTCACGAAGTCGCTGGGGATGGAACAGATCAGCTACCTGAATGCCCAGCTTTGCATATTTATCAGCATAAAATGGCGCGATCCCGCGTTTCGTAGAACCGAATCCCCGGGCACCGAGCCGTTCTTCTTCCAGTTCATCCAGCAACCGATGAATAGGAAGCACGACTTGTGCGCGCTCCGATATAAACAGTTTGGGGGCGGGGACGTTCCTTGCTTCCAGCTCCTGCAGCTCCTTGATCAATACCTCCATATCCAAAGCGGTTCCCGGACCGATGATATTCGTTACGTTTGGATAGAATACACCTGACGGCAGCATATGCAGCGAAAACTTCCCATAATCGTTAATAATGGTATGTCCTGCATTGCTCCCTCCCTGAAATCGGACGACATACGACGATTGCGCCGCAAGAACATCCGTCATTTTTCCTTTGCCTTCATCTCCCCAATTGGCTCCTACTATGGCTGTAACTGTCAAAGCATGTTCGCCTCCTACGGTCTTTTTCTTTTACAGGGCTCATTATATGAGTTGCATCATCATAAATAAAATTGATATTAGTAATAGTAGACATTAGTTTCATTTATGTTATACGATTCTGTAGAGAAGAATACGGATAACGGGTGAATTCTAAGCTGATCTTTCGATAAGGGTTCCCGTTATCATAGGATAAAATCGAGGTAATCATAATGGAAATCAATATGGAGTGGTATCGTGTCTTTTATTGGACCGCCCGGCTTGGCAGTTTATCGCGGGCAGCGGAGCATCTGCATATCACCCAGCCGGCCGTCAGCCATACCATTAAGCATTTGGAGGGAACGATCGGAGGACCGCTGTTCTTTCGGACAACCAAGGGGGTTAAACTCACGTCGGAGGGTGATGTGCTGTTTCGCTATATCGAGCAGGCCTTCAGCTTTATCGAGATCGGCGAAAAGGCGATTGCGGACATGCATAACTTGCATAGCGGCGAAATTAATATTGGAGCAAGCGATACGTTGTGCAAATATTATTTGCTGCCGCATTTGGAGTATTTCCACGCCACCTATCCGGATATACGCATCCGCATCTCCAACCGCACAACCCCGGAAACGCTGTCCCTTCTCAAGGAAGGGAAGATTGATTTTGGCATCGTTCATTTACCGGCCTCCGATAAACAAATCGATTTTCGTGCCAGTTCGCCGATCCATGATTGTTTAGTTGCCGGGAAATCATTTGTGGAGCGGGCACAGTTACAGCACCCCTTGTCCCTTCGCGATATCGGGAACTACCCGCTGCTTATGCTGGAGAGGGGCGGGAGCACAAGAAACTATGTCGATCAATATGCAAAGAGGCAGGGAGTGACGCTGAAACCCGAGTTCGAGCTTGGCAGCATTGAGCTGCTGGTACAGTTTGCCCGGAGCGGCTTTGGACTGGCTTTTGTCATTCGCGACTATGCTAACGAGGAATTGCAGGGAGGACAGCTGATCGAGGTGCCGCTCCATCCGCCGATTCCCGAGCGCAGCATAGGAATTGCAACGCTTCAAGGTATACCGCTATCTGCTGCCGCCAAGTCATTTCTTTCTCTTTTGCCTTAGACAGGTCGGTGACGAGCTATTCGAATGCCATATTCGAAGTGCTGTTCACTGCCGTTTAGGATGTTTGATTTGGTGAGGACTCCTGTTTTGGCATATAATGAAAAAGAGTGATCAAAACTTGGTAGGAAACACGCCTGCTACCACCGTATGAAGTAAACAAACCACATGTATCGGAAGGTTTTTTCTAGCGATATCAGGCAGACGCGCTTTGGAATTATAGACTTCTGATATCTAAAAAAAGGATGGACTAACATATGACTGCAACTACATTTCATACATTAGGAATAGCCGAGGATTTGTCCTCCAGATTAACGGAGTTTGGCATTGTCACGCCTTCTCCCGTTCAGGCTGAGGCTATACCGCCCATACTCGAAGGCAAGGACGTGCTTGCGACTTCCCAGACAGGTACAGGCAAGACGCTGGCTTATTTGCTGCCTGTGCTTCAGGGCATCGATCCGGAGATCAAGGGAACACAGAAATTGATTCTTGCTCCGACACAAGAGCTAGCCGTACAGATTGTGAGAGAGAGCGAGCGTTACGGGGAAGCCCGCGGAATCGGTGTGCTCGGTCTCATCGGGGGCGCCGCGGCCAAGCGTCAGATTGAGAAGCTGAAGCTGCATCCGCAGCTGATCGTAGGAACGCCGGGACGCGTGCGGGAGCTGATCGAAATCCGGAAATTGAAGATGCACCAAGTAAGCACGATCGTAGTGGACGAGGTGGATCAGGTATTTAATCTGGGCGGCGCCGGGGATGTGGATCGCATTCTGCGCAGTGCATTACGCGATCGTCAATTGGTATTCTTATCCGCCACGGTGAGTCCGGAGACGGCAGAGCTCGTCAAGAAGGAGATGGATCAGCCGGTCGAAATCGGGATTGATCCTGAGCAGCGGACACCGTCCGCGTTGGAGCATTATTATTTTGTGACCGAAGAGCGTGACAAGTTGGACATGCTGCGCCGCGTAGTCCGGCATTACAATCCCGACCGTGCGATTGTCTTCGTCAATGCCACCGAGGATTTGGCAGAGGTTGAAGCGAAGCTGAACTACCTCGGCTTAAATGCGGCTGCCATCTATGGTGATGCCGACAAGATGACTAGAAGCCGGGTTTTGAATGCGTTTAGAGAAGGGCGTACCAAGCTCTTGGTGGCTAGCGATGTCGCTGCCCGCGGACTTGATATCGAAGGACTCGGCATGGTCATCAATTACGATCCGCCTATTGACGCCGAGCATTATACACATCGCGCAGGACGTACTGGACGCATGGGTCGGAGCGGCATGGCGATCACGCTCGTAACGGACCGTCAGACGTTCATCATGCGCAAGTTCAATCGCGAGCTGGGCATATCGATTGAAGAACGCGCTCTGTATGGCGGGAAGGTTAGATCTCCTCGTGCTACACCGGCCGATCGAGGACATGGTCCGCGTTGGTCAGCCGGAGGTCCTGCCCGAAAAGAGAAACCAGCTCGAAAGCCTGCTTCCACTAGCGCCAATGGTAAGGCGGGAAGCGGTAAGGCTTCGGGTGAGCGTCAGAGTGAAAGGGAGCGGGACCGCAAGAACAAGGGCGCTCCGAAATGGCTGAAGAATAAGCCTCCACGGAGCTAATGGCTGCAGGCTCCATCCATGCGGAGCTTGCAACCGGTATGTTGTTTTTCGGGTCCGATTCATCGGATGTGGTCGACATCCATAGGGACCGGACTTTTCAGAATAAGAGGTGATCGATAATGAGTGAACAGCCGGTATTGTCTGTTCAAGGGTTAAGCGGCGGGTATAGCATGAATCGACCGGTTCTGCATGATGTAACCTTTCAGGTTGAACCGGGTGAGATGGTAGGTTTGATCGGCCTGAACGGGGCGGGCAAGAGCACCACGATGAAGCATATTCTCGGACTGATGAACCCGCAAAAAGGGAGCATTCAGGTGCAAGGGAAGAGCCGGGCAGAGCATTCCGAAGCTTATCACGGCGCTTTGGCGTTTGTCCCCGAATCCCCGCTGCTGTATGAGGAGATGACGGTACGCGAGCATCTGGAGTTTACGGCGCGCTCCTATGGCGTATCCCGTGAAGATTATGAGTCGCGTTCGGAGCAGCTGTCCAAGATGTTCCGCATGGAAGAGAAGATGGACAGCCTGTCCACGCATTTATCCAAGGGTATGCGCCAAAAAGTGATGATCATGTGCGCGTTTGTCGCCAGACCGTCGCTGTACATTATTGACGAGCCCTTCCTTGGGCTTGATCCGCTCGGGATACGTTCGCTGCTTGACTTCATGCTGGAGCTGAAGGCGTCCGGCGCTTCGGTACTGCTCAGCTCCCATATTCTCTCCACGATTGAGAATTATTGCGACCGGTTCATCGTGCTGCACCGCGGCAGCATCATTGCTCAGGGAACGCTGAAGGAAATCCAGGACCAAGCCGGAAGGCCGGGGATGTCGCTGGAGGAGCTGTTTAATGTGCTGATTCAGGATGGTAAAGGCGAATGAACCTGCGTGAGCTGTATGTCAAACGACGCGGGCAGTTCTGGGGTGAAATTCTCCCCTATCTGGGTTATGTCATACAGAGCGGGGTAGCCGTCGTATTTCTGTTTCTGCTGATTGCATTCGCTGCCTGGTATACTGCACTACTGCAGCAGATTCCGCCAGATCTGCCGATTCGCTGGATCATGATGATTTTCCTTGTGCCCCTCATGATCAACAGCAGCATCCGCACCTATCTGCGTCCGGCGGATACGGTGTTCCTCATTCCGCAGGAATCCCGGATGAAGGAATACTTCAGTACAGCATGGTTCAGTGGCGTCATTTATAAAATCATCGGTTTGGGACTGGTGATGTTAATCCTATGGCCACTATACATACGCAGTGATGTTTCGCCAAAACCGCTGCTGGCAACGTTTGTTGTTCTGACGCTGTTTAAACTGCTGTCAAGCTTCGGCAGCTGGAAGGAGCAGCTTATGGTGTCAAGGAATGCGGCGGCAGCCTACAGGGTACTCCGCTGGATCGTTCCGGCGCTGAGTTTAGCCGCCTGGTTATGGCATCCAACGGGCCGAGCCCTCCTGTTCATGGCGCTGCTTGGCCTCACGTATGTTGCGGCCTTGTCAGTACCCGCCAGGCACCTGGTTGCTTGGGAACGATTCATCGCCGTTGAGGAGCGACAGGCGAGCCGGGTGATGATGGTGCTGAGCTGGTTCGTGAATGTGCCTCAGCGCGGGCAGCGTGTCCATGCGCGGAAATGGCTGTCCGGATGGGGCAAGGGCTTGGCGTGGAAGAAGGAAAGCGCCTATCGCTTTCTTCTCATTAAGAGCCTGACGCGCAGTGATATTCTGGGCATACTGATTCGGGTCGGTTTGCTGGGTGCCTTTCTTGTGTGGGCAACCCGGGAGAGTCTGGTATCGGCGATTGTGTATCTGGTCAGCCTGATGATTATCGGACTCCAACTGTCTGCGCTGCGAAAGCTTCACCCGGAATCGTTCTGGCTGCATGTCTACCCGCTTCCGGAAGGTACGCGCCGCGACAATGAAGGGAAACTGATCTTCCAGGTGCAGCTGTTCTGGGCTGTCCTCCTGTGGCTCCCACTCATTCCGGACATCCTGAGTGCCCCCGGACGTATATTGGGTACGCTGGCTGCGGGGATCGTGCTTGTATTTCTGTTCCGAAGCGCTGCTGCCCGGAAGAGCCGACGTGAAGATGATGACGACGAATAAATGGGAAGAGGCCGGGACGTTAACGTCCCGGCCTTCTATTGTAATTATAGTATGGGTTATTCCGGTTGCAGAAATCGCAGTGCGTGGTGTGGCGACCTGCGATTTCTGTTAGGCTGTTATCTAGTTGTCATTACACCCAGAAAGAACGAGTGATGATAACGAGCAGGATAAAGAGAACCAGGATTGCTCCAACTCCGTATCCACCGCCGTATCCGCCGCCGTATCTTACTTCTTCAACTGCACCCATGTTCATTCCCCTTTCAGTTCGTTGATTTGTAGTACACGGTATTGTATGTAGCTAATGGTCTATGTGTATGGGCGAGCGTTTATTTGTGGCAGAAGAAAAAATGAAGACCGGGGATGATTCTCCCCGGTCTTTGTTATGCTTGAACGGTTATGTTGTTGGATGCAGCGGATCATTAAACCTTCTGCAGGTCTTGAATCCCTTTGTAGACCAGGTCGAACAGATCCTCCAAATACTCCTCGTCAATACAAGAGAAGGCGATCCGGAGATCATGCTCGCCAAGGGCGATGGTTCCCACGCCATACTCATGGATGAGATGGGAACGAAGCTCCTCGGCATTTACCGTGTTCAGCTTCAGGCACATGAAGTAGCCGGAGTTGAACGGATAGTATTCCCATACATCGCCGTATTTGCCGCTGTCAAGAATGGACTTCACTTTGTTGGCGCGGCCTTTCATGATGGCAAACTTCTCTTCCTTCTGTTCATGGAATTCCGGCGCCTTCAGCGCCTCCAGCACAAAGGTTTGCGAAGGGTGGGAGGCGCTGGATATCGTAGCGCGAATAATGCCGAGCGTCTTCTGCTCCAATGCGTCCAGCACGTCTTTATCTTCTGCCGCATACGTGATAAAGCCAACACGGAATCCCCATACGAATTCTTCCTTGGTCGCTCCGTCAACCTTCACAGGAAGCACGCGAGGGTGAAGGCCTGCCAGACGTCCGAAGAGTGATTCCTTCAGCGAATCTTCAAAGAACAATCCGAAATACGCATCATCCGTAACAACCACAATATTCATACCGGCTTCGGCCGCTTCCTGGATTGCGGACACGATGGCGGCCCCTTCCTGAGCGCCAGGCGTATAACCCGTCGGGTTGTTCGGGAAGTTCAGCAGAACGACCGCTTTGCCTTTATCCTTCTGGCTCAGCAGAGCCTGACGAAGTCCTTCGGCGTTAAATTTCATATCGTCTGTGAAGAGAGGATAGGTTACATGAATGCCATGGCGGCGAATGCCGAATGTCAGCTCATAATTCTCCCAATTCTTATCGGGATAAATAACGGCGTCCCCTTCATCCACGAACAAATCGGCTACGATGCTAAGACCATGCGTCAGCGCATTCGTAACGATCGGATTGCTGAAGCTCTTGCCTTCAAGCGAAGGGTTCTCCTGAATCATCTTGTTTCGCCATACGGAGCGCAGCTCCGGCTTGCCTGCCGGAGGGGCATACGGGTACAGATCCTTCGGCTGGTAAGCCGAAAGTTTGTCCTGGATGACGCCCAGATGCATCGGGACTCCGCCTTCGGTTGCAATACCGATCGTAGCGTTATATTTTTTCGCATGGCTCGTCGCTTCCGCAGATTGGCTCAGTATGCCTTCTTTCGGGAAGTAGATTTCTTTGCCGAGTGTGGAGAGCATGTCGTACACATGCGGATTGCCGGCTTGCATTTTTCCATTCAATTGACCAACCAATGGGTTCATGAACTGATTCCTTCCTTCCGAATACTTTTGGTTAAGGTAAGTGTGCAGGTGACAAGTTGCCTTTACGTTTTCATTGCCTAACATTATACCACCTACCCCAGGAACCGTCACGGATAATTGTAATGCTTTAACGCAGTCCAGGGTGATACTTGCAGATCAGTCCGGCGGTTTCTTCATCCCGCTCCTTGCCGCGGCATTCAAGCCCTTCGACTACGGTCTGGAGCCGATCCGGCTTCAGGTTCTGGCCGAACTTGAATTTAGCGCTCATTCGCTGCGGAGCGAGCTTGATGACGGCTACCCCTTTCAGTCTGGGGATATAAGCCCGGTCATTCGCGTCGATGGCGCGGTATCCGCCTTCAGGCTGCAGTTTAGTCATTAGGGCCTCCATCGCAAGGGCTTTTTCCTCCAGATCATCCACGATTACCACTTCGCCGACAGCCGTTACACTTTTAAAGTAGGCCGTGGCCGGGCAGGCCATCTCCGGATCGGAGAAATAAGAAGGGATTAGTGCATACTCATCGGCGATGGTAAAGCACACGGCGGGCGTCCGGCGCAAATGGTCCATTTTTTCCCCCATCCGGCTGCCATGAAAATAGAACGCACCGTTAACATAGGCGTAGTTCAATGGCGTTACACGCGGAATTCCCTCTTCATCGGCTGTTCCAAGGAAACCAAAGCTCATGCCGCTAAGGAAGTCCTCAATTTCTTGTTGATCCTCCATCGTAAATTCGTCTCTTCTCATGGTTAAACGCTCCCCCTATCATTTTGATTAACAGCATACGATGAACATTGACAAGGAAAAAGCGCCAATTTAGAGTAATTTATATAGTCCAATTTTAAAGAAATAACAATAGAGGAGTCGTCATTATGGAGCTGGGATTGCCATTCGAGACCTATGTGGAACAATATCGATATAAATATTTGGCTTTGTACCACGCAATTCGCGCGGCCATTCATAGCGGCAAGCTGCCGGAAGGAACCCGACTTCCCGCGACACGGGAGCTTGCAAAGCTGTATGGCGTGTCCAGGGGATCGGCCGCGCAGTGTTATGACATGCTGATGGCCGAGGGTTACGTCGTATCCCGGCAGGGCAGCGGAACTTATGTTGCCGAAGGGATTGCTGCGATGGCAGACCAGCCGCCATCGGCCGAGCGGGCGCCAGTGCTCTCCGCTTGGGGACAACGCCTGATGAACCAGAGCGGGGAATATATCTCGGCACAGCAGCTGCTGGAGGAGCCTCCCCCGGGTACGATCTCTTTCGCGAATGCGAGGATGCCCATGGAGGATTTCCCCTATTCGGAGTGGCGGAGCGCGTTATCCTACGCAGGCGGAAGCGGGGGAATCGAACTGCAGAACGGCGCGCCGCCGGAAGGGGATACCGAACTGCGTCAGGCGATAGCCGGACACCTGCGCTTTACGCGGGGCATACAGGCCGATCCCGAGCATATCGTGATCTTCAGCGGTTCCATGCAGGGGCTTGTCCTGATGTTTCAGCTGCTGATTGATCCCGGCGATCACGTGGTGATGGAGGATCCGGGGTATCAGGGAATCCACCGGGGTATAAGCCTGAGCGGCGGAATTCCGCTGCCGTCCCCCGTCGACGATGCCGGATTGATACCGCGTGACTGGGACGCCGGCCTGCTTGTCGTAAGCCCCAGCCGTCAATACCCGACGGGCGCGGTCCTGCCGCTGGAGCGAAGAAGGGCGCTGCTGAATTGGGCACGAAGCCGCCAGGCCTTTATTATCGAGGATGATTACGACAGCGAGTTCCGCTGGGGCGGCAAGCCGATTGAGCCCTTGCGGATGCTGGATAACGAGGGACGTGTCATCTTCGTCGGTTCGTTCTCCAAAACGATGTTCACCGGGCTCCGCATCGGGTATGCCGTGCTGCCCCAAGCCTGGTTGAGGCGGTCGTGCAGGCCAAGGCTCTGTACGAGCCGATCTCACCTGCCGTATTAGAGCAGCGCGCGCTGGCGCGCTTTATTGTGCGAGGGGGGTACGGTCGGCATCTTAGAAGAATGACCCGGCTGTACGGCGCGAGGTATGGGGCGCTTCGCCAGGCGATGGATACCCATGCCTCCGAACTGTTTCGTCTTCATCCCGGCGATGCCGGCCTGCATGTTTACGCGAACTGGCTGCGCTCCGCGGAAGAGTATGTCCTGTTCCAGGAAGCTGCCCGCAAGCGCGGCGTCATGTTTCGGGATGCAGCGGCCTATCATCGTGCGCCCGGGCCGCCTGCCGCCTGCTTCGGCTTCTCGCATCTCGGCATATCCAGCATCGAGGACGGGGTTGCGCGGATGGCGCAGGCATGGCGGGACATGCAAAAAACATAAAAAACGGGTATGATGGAAAAGAGGTCAATTTTTGAATGAGATGAGGGGGTTATGACGTGATGCTGAATGCATCGCCGTCTTCTTTTATAATCATGCCTGCGCTTGCCAAAATCGTATGTGAGCCGGGCTGGAAATGGCAAAAACGCGAAAGACCCATGCAGAATTATGACTTGTTCTATGTATGGAGCGGTGAAGGCACGGTCGAGCTCAATGACGAGCCCTTTGCCGTGGGAAAAGGAAGCTGCTTCCTGTTCCGACCAGGAGATCATACGAGCGCGACGCATAATCCGCAGAAACCGCTCGTATTGACATATATCCATTTTGACGTGGCCGACCCGGTTCAACATATCCCTGCATCCTATCGCAAGCTGACGGAAACGATGGATTTCGAATATTTGCTCGCGCGCTACGTGCGTTTGTATCTGGACAAGCCCTATGGATCATTGGAGGAGGGGCAGCTTATTCTGAAACAGCTGATGATTCATCTGCTGCGTTCGGATCTCGCTGAGCCGGTGGTCAAAAAAGCAAGCAATCAGCTTTCCGAGGCGATCCATGAAATCGCGAATTACGTTCGCCAGCACCCGGGGGTTCCCCATCGGGTCGAGGATTTGGCGGCCAGAGCGGGGTTGTCCCCCGTTACTTCTCGATTAAGTTCAAGGAGCTGATCGGCACGCCGGTGCAGTCCTACATCATTCAGATGCGGATCGAGCGGGCGCAGCATCTGCTGCTTCATCAAGGGATGAACGTAACGGAGGTAGCCGACGCGCTGGGTTACCGGGATATATTCTTTTTCAGCCGGCAATTTAAGCAGTATACGGGCAAGAGCCCATCCGAGATTCGGTGATTTCCCGCTCTTCCATAACTTACCTGGCGGGTCGAAGGGCAAATGGGTTTCATAGCAAGCGATTTAGGGTAAAAACGACATACAGTTTCATTTTGAAGGGGGGAGAGAGGAATGAGCCCAAGAAGACGGGTGCGTGGACGTTTCTTTAGTCGCGGTGGCTGCGGTATTTTCAGAAATCGCTTGCGCCGCATGAAGACAACGACTCAGGATCATCAGAATGTGTGGTTTTAACGAGACCTAGGCCTACATACGGGGGACATTGAATCCCGTTATCATATACGCTTTTCTCTGGATGAACGCAAAAGGGAGCTAAATGGCTCCCTTTTTTTGATATGTTTTTTAGGGTCCCCGCAAAGTATTTGGAATAAGCAATCGGAGCATAGGCTCCACTTTGTGGGGCATTTTGTATTGGGGTCCCCGCAAAGTATTTGGAATAAGCATCGAAGCATAGGCTCCACTTTGTGGGGCTATTTAATGGATGTACATGGGAATAGGGAGTCTGTCTGATTACGTTGTAAAAGGGTGCATATACGAATAGGGACTCTGTTGGCATTGCGAAAATTTGTTATATTAGGGATATGTATAAAGCGCTAAACGCAGGGTTGTAATCGACCGGACAGGCAGTTCGGATAACGGAAGGGTGACGGGTGTGACGGAGAGAGCGGCATTGGCGGAGCAAGCGGTGATCCGGTGGTAACGGCGGGAGCAGGAAAGGTTGCGCTGATCACGGGCGCGTCGAGCGGGTTCGGACTGCTCATCAGCTTGGAGCTGGCAAAAGCGGGCTATGACGTGGCAGCGGGTCTGCGCAGGCCGGAGGCGGCTGCAGAGCTGATGACCCGAGCCGAACAAGCAGACGTTGTCAAACGCATTCACGTATTCCAGCTGGATATATGCTTGGAGGAACAAGTCAAGGCTGCTGCTTGGGAGTTAGAGCAGAAGTTCGGCCGCTTGGACGTGCTGGTGAACAACGCCGGCGAAGCGGTAGGCGGCATGGTGGAGGAAGTACCGCTCAGCGACTGGCGCAAGCAGTTGGAGACGAATTTTTTCGGGACCGTATCGGTAACGCAGCATATGCTCCCGCTGCTGCGCAAGACCGGACGATCCAAAATCATTCTCATGAGCAGCATTAGCGGCGTGGTCGGCTTTCCGGGTTATGGTCCCTATGCGGCATCCAAATTTGCGCTGGAGGGGTTTGGTGAGAGCCTGTCCATGGAGTTGATGCCCTTTGGCATCGATGTCGTACTGATCCAGCCCGGTGCCTATGGCACGCCGATCTGGAATAAAAGTTTTGGGGAGCTTACGGTAAAGGAAGGATCACCCTACAGCGGTCTGCTGAAGGGCGTGCTGGACTATTCCGAGCGGACAGCCAGGGGAAGCGGGGATCCGCAGGAGGTAGCCAGGCTTGTGGCAAACATTGCGTCCATGTCCAAACCGAGGTTCCGCTATACGCTGCCCCGAGGTACGCGGCTGACCGCATGGATCAAGGGCGTGCTGCCGGATCGGCTGTTTCAGCGGATCGTTTATCGGATGCTGGACAGGCGTTAATCATTCATGCAGCGAATGATTCATGGCCTTAACTTGTCATGCGATGCTTGGTGAAGCTTGGTAAGGTGAATGGCGTTACCCTTTTCTGGTTGGGGACGGGTGTGGTGTAGCAAACCAAGCAGCTCTCCCATCTTCACCTTGGAGCCGGGTTCCAGGTCACCGCGCGGAGTAAACGTGCCGTTCTCTGTCAGAAGCACGACGGTAGAGCCGAATTCAAAGTACGCGAGTTCATCGCCGATCTCGTATTTCTTCACGTTCTCGTCAGCATAACGGATGCTGCTCACGTTCATGGCTCCGACCTTCACGACGGCAACTTCGCCGAACTCATGCGCAATATAGGTAATGAGGCGCTC
This sequence comes from Paenibacillus sp. JZ16, assembly GCF_015326965.1. NCBI lineage: Bacteria > Bacillati > Bacillota > Bacilli > Caryophanales > Paenibacillaceae > Paenibacillus > Paenibacillus sp. JZ16. The sequence goes on along the minus strand of NZ_CP017659.1, from coordinate 3,264,127 downwards.
ATTACGGCTGAGCACGTGCCGGATATGGGTCATCGCAAAATCGTTCACGGGGTAAACGCGTCCCTTTAGATGCTCGCTTTCCGCCTGAACACCGGTTACCGGGGAATGAATGCGATGATAATCGGTTGGGCTTAAATACAATACAAATGCGTAACCGTTGATGTAATTTTCCATTCTCGGTGATTTGGCGAGCAGCTCGCTCAGGGTATAATCCTGTCCCTTGACGCTCAGAATGGTGCCGGCATTAACGGCGCACATTGCCGAAATCGTGGCATCGACGGGGCTTACCATGGCATCGGCGGTGTCGTCTATGGCGCGCAGGCCTATTTTTAACCGGCGGGAAAAGAATTCGTTCAGTGAGCGGTATTCGTGGATTTCTTTCTCCGCTTCATGCGCCGGAATTTGATAAATTCGTATGAATGCAGGTATTAGATGACGGCTCAGCCGGCTGTGGGAACAATGCCCCATGATTCGGGACAGCCACTTGCGGGAGGACAGCTCAGTCATCAGACGCAGCAATTGTTTAGCCATGTCATTCTCCTTTGTGCATAGGTGTCAGCAATAAACGTTGGTGGAAAAGCCAATCACTCTGATATTGACATAGAATGAGCTGGAAATCAATAAATAGCCATTTTTGAAAAAAGGTTCTTGCTAATTGGAGAACGAATGTGTATTTTAAGATTAACATGAAACCGAATAGGGAATACGGGGGCTTGAGTGAATCAGGCTGAGATTGCAGCTGTTATCCGCTGTTGACCGTTAATCTGAACTGGGTAATGCCAGCGTAGAGAATATCCGACCCTGCCTACATAGGGCCTATTTTTCCGTCTGCGCGTTTTCCAGACGGTTTTTTGTTGTGTTTATACAAAAATAGAGGTGGAGAGGGGAATGTGTGGTTATGGGAACATCTATGCAAGAGAAGTTGGGGGTTCAGCCCCGAAAAGGGCTGCGGTTAAGCGATATTTTGGTGACGGTGTTGGTATCGCTGGTGCTTGGCGTCATTTATCACTTCTGGGGTTCGGTTTACAATCTGTTAAAACCGCTGTTCTTTGAAGCGGATGAGTTGTTATACGGAATGTGGTTCGCTGCAGCCACGCTTGCTTACTTGCTAATCCGTAAGCCGGGAGTGGCCATCATTGCGGAAGTGGCGGCTGCCCACGTGGAAGTGCTGTTTGGCAGCGGCTGGGGATTGACTCTGCTGCTGTATGGCCTCATTCAAGGACTTGGGGCAGAATTGGTATTCGCGGCGTTCCGTTATCGGAGCACCTCGGCGTGGACGCTGGCGATTGCCGGAGCAGGCGCAGCCATCGGATCGATGATCATGGACTTCTATTACAGCTATACCGATGACCTGCAGACGTGGATGTTCCTGGCCAAATACGGTATGCGGGTACTCAGCGGTGCCGTCATTGCAGGCCTGCTCATGCTCTTGCTGGCTAAAGCCTTGGACCGCACGGGCGTCACATCCCTGCTGCGTCCTGCGTCGAAGAAGGATTACGAAGCACTGGATGATCCGCGCCATGTCTAATGCCACGGTTAGCCTGGTTCCGGCTCAGTCCGCTGAGATGGTTTCGGAACCGGCCGTGTATGTGGAGGGATTGCGTCTGAAGTATCCGGGCGAGGAGCGACTGATGTTCAAAGACCTCTCTTTCTCGGCTGTCCGCGGGGAGAAGGTGCTGCTGCTCGGTCCGAGCGGCTGCGGCAAATCCACGCTGCTGCAGGTGCTTAGCGGGATGATTCCCCGCGCAACGGAGGTGCCGATGAAATGCGAGTCGCAGCTGGTTCCGCGCTCTTGGGGGTATGTATTTCAAGATCCGGATACCCAGTTCTGCATGCCGTACGTGGATGAAGAGCTGGCTTTCGTACTGGAAAATCTAAGTGTCCCGCGCGATGAGATGAAGGAGCGGATGCAAGCGGCCCTCCGCGAGGTGGGTCTTGATCTTGAGGAGCTTCATATGCCGATCGGGCATTTGTCCCAAGGCATGAAGCAAAGGTTAGCGCTGGCTTCGGCTCTGCTGCTGGAGCCGGAGGTGCTGTTCCTTGACGAGCCATCTGCCTTGCTCGACCCGGAAGGAAGGGAGCAAATCTGGTCGGCGGTGAAGGCCGTATCGGAAGGGCGGACACTGATCATCGTGGAGCACCGGATCGAAGAAATGGCCAGATACGTGGATCGTGTCGTGCTGTTCAGCCCGGATGGCGTGATTCTGGGCGAAGGTCCTCCGGCAGCGATATTCGCAGAATTCGAGCGGGAACTCCAAGCCTATGGAATCTGGTATCCCGGCGTATGGGAAGATTATGCGCAGACCCGGGCGGGCAGAGAGCTGTTTGCTCCGGTTGATGCGCTTGGCGATGAGCGCGGTAATCTCCTGCATGAGGCTGCTCCGCCGTATGCTCAACGTGGGGAGTCTGTCATTCAACTGGCGAATTTCAGGGGAATGAGATGGGATAAACCGGTCATCAACCTCCCTTCGGCCGAGGTGTTTCCGGGACAATTCATTGCGGTGGTAGGGCCGAACGGAGCAGGTAAAAGCTCGCTGCTGCTCAGTTTGATGGGGCTGCTTCGCGCCGAAGGGACCTATATGCTCTGCGGGGAAGAGGTCATTCAAGGCAAACGCAGGAAGGTGCGGAAGAAGAGAGAGCAGCAGCTGCGCCAAATCGGATTCGTGTTTCAGAATCCGGAGCTTCAATTCCTGACGGAGCGCATCGGCGATGAGGTGGTTTACTCGCTGCTGGTGGATCATGTGCCGCCGGAGGAAGCGAAGGCGCAGGCCGAGCGCTGTCTTGAACGTTTTGGATTGAATGGCTTGGAGGCCAGGCATCCGTACCAGCTGTCGACAGGCCAAAAGCGCCGCTTGAGCGTGGCTACGGCCATGGCAAGACAGCCGTCCGTCCTGCTTCTGGATGAGCCGACCTTCGGACAGGATGCGCGGAATACATTCGCGATTCTGGAGATGTGCGAGAAGCTGCGTCGTGCGGGAACCGCCATTCTCATGGTGACGCATGAAATGGAGATCGCGCAGCGGGTCGCCACGCATATATGGGAAATACGGGAGGGACAGCTGACCTCGAGCATGCCTTCCCCGCGCTGGTCTGGCGGGATTGAATCCCGGCAGGCGGCTAAGGGAGCAAACGGCGCTGCCGACCCCCGGGGTACCTTAGCCGCGGCCGATCATCGCCTCACGGGGGTGAACGCATGAACATATGGAATCCCGTGCGGATCACTTGGCTGCACCGGGCGAATCCGGTGGTGAAGCTGGGTCTGATCTGTGCGCTGTTTTTCATGACGGTGTTAACCCATGATCTTGATTTTGTTTTGTATCAGGCGTTCATCTTTATGGTCTGTCTCGTGGTGCTCAGCGGGGTGAAGCCGTGGAAAATGCTGTTGTTCTTCATTCCGTTTCTGCTTGCCTTCATATCGTCCGCCTCTTCCATGATGCTGTTCGGTAAGGGAGAGACGATCTGGTGGGAGTGGGGGTTGTTCCGGGTATCGGAAGAAAGCTTCTACCGGGGGCTGCATTTGGGCTTTAAGGGAATTGCCTTTGCCTCGGAGGGGCTGCTGCTCGTGACCACAACGTCCTCGGTGGATTTATTCTACAGCCTGATGCAGAAGCTGCGGCTGGCGCCCAAGTATGCTTACAGCTTCATGGCTTCAATCCGGCTGCTGCCAATGGTATGGGAGGAATATGTGATTCGCCGCCAAGCCTTGAAGGTACGAGGAGTCCGCCCGATTCGCGGGATTCGCGGCATGGTGAACCGCGCAGGATTGTATGTGGTGCCGCTGCTGGCACAGAGCATCCGCCGGGCCCATCGGGTGGCCGCCGCGATGGAGGCCAAGCAATTCGACGGCGATCAGGCGAAGTCCCGAACGTATTATTACCCGTCGCGTTATTCGCGCTATGATCTTCTGGTTATCGGATTGCTTGCAGTTGCCGCCGCTTTCGCTTATGCCGCATCCGGATATTTTCCATGGTTCGGCATTGGCGACGTGCGGTTTGATTAAAGGGTTGGTGAAAGCAAAAAGAGTCTGCTTACGTTACGTAAGCGGGCTTTTTTTGTTATGAGATTTAAAGTTAAGCTAACTTCTTCCCCGTTATATTTAAAAAATCATGTCTGGATTTCATGCTGATCGAGGCGTTATAATACTGATGGTACCAGAATAGTATTTATGGTACCAGAAGGGGAGTTAGTTCACTTGCGCGAGCGAATATTGAATGAAACGATCCGCTTAATTCAGCGGCAAGGATTTACGTTTACGGTCAGTGATCTGGCCCGCGTCCTTGCCATTAGTAAACGGACGATCTATGAGCACTTCTCATCCAAGGAAGAGATTGTTGAACATATCATTGACGGGATGATCCGGCACATCCAGCAGCGCGAACGTGAAATTGCGGCGGATGCGGGGCTTACCGTTCTGGAGAAGATACACCAGATTCTAATCTGTCTGCCCCAGGAGATGGAGCAGATGGATTTGGGGATGCTGCCGGATCTGAAGCGCACGCATTATGCGCAATGGGAGAAGCTGGACACCTTTTTCCGAGAGGAATGGGGCATTGTCACCGAGCTGATGGAGCGGGGCATGGCCGAGGGAAGCATCAAACGGATTCATATGCCGCTGTTCATCGATCTGTATCTCGGATCGCTCCATCAGATTTACGATTCGAGGGCGACGGTGAAGCATCAATTGCCGCTGGGGGAGCTGCTGCAGTCCGTTATGGACATCCTGCTATTCGGGATTGCTGCAGAGAAACGGGAGGAGTCTTGAGATTATGCATTGGTTCTATTTAAGTTTGGCTATTCTGTTTGAAGTGGCGGGGACGCTGAACATGAAGCTGTCGGAGGGGTTCAGCAAACCGCTGCCCAGCGTGCTGCTGGTGGTATTCTATATTTGCAGCTTGAGCTTCCTGACGCTGAGCTTGAAGCAGATTGAAATATCCGTGGCTTACGCGATCTGGTCGGGGCTTGGCATTATGATCATTACCGTAATCGGTTATATGTTCTTTGCGGAGCAGATTAATGGTCTGAAAATGTTCTCGATCCTGCTGATCATCGCAGGGGTCGTTCTGCTGAATCTATCCGGCAGCGCGCATGCGCAGGAACAACCGAAGACGCACCAGTCCGGTCACTAAGGGCGATAGAAGAAACCGGAATCTGCGGGAAGAGCCGTATTCGTGCGGCTCTAGTTCCGCTGCAATAATGTACTATGCCCCGCTTCGCCTCCAGCTCTATAATGACAAAGGAAATTCCTTTGTTAGGAGCTATCATCATGAACCTGTCTTCTTTTTTTATTTACTGTTTTATCGTGGCTTTCTCGCCGGGACCATCCAACATCGTCATTTTGTCTTCGGTTCAACATTCCGGCATGAAGAAGACCTTGCGCTACATTGCCGGAGCCTCTATCGCTTTTTTCTTATTAATCGCTGCTTCCGTGGTATTGGGCCAGCTGCTGTCTACAGGCATGCCAATCGTACTGCCAATCTTGCGGATCGTAGGCTGCCTGTTCATGCTGTATCTCACGTATCAGGTGTATACCATGGACGTATCCAAGTCCGGCACGAATCAAACGGCGTCCTTCACGTCCGGCTTTCTGATGCAGTTTCTCAATCCGAAGGTGGTACTGTTTACACTGACGGTCATTCCGAGCTACGTCATGCCGTATTATACGGCAGGTCCTGTCATCTCGGCGTTTGTTGTCGCGGTATCGTTAATCGGGCTGTCCGCGTATATGACCTGGGCCGTGTGCGGTAGCCTTTTTCAAGGAATTATGCAAAAATATCGGAGAACGACCAACACGATGCTGGCTTTGTTTCTTCTGTACTCGGCAATCGTCGTATCCGGCATACCGGAGCTCATAAAGGGGTGATGGAAGATGGAGCAGTTTATCTATAAAAAAGCGGTGGGCATTACGGCGCTGTCCGCGAGCCTGACGGATTTCAAATATAAAAAGCATTATCACGAGGAGTACGCCCTCGGCGTCACGCTGCGCGGCATTCAGAAGTACTCGCTGGACGGCAGTCAGCAGGCTTCTTACCAAAGCGGGGTAATGCTGTTCCATCCGGAGCAGAATCATGATGGCTGGTCCCAGGAACGAACGGGCATCGATTATGTGATGATCTATATTCATCCGGAGTTATTTCTGGAATTGATTCAGAAAAAGGATATCGTCCGGTTCCAATCCCCGATTGTATATCACGCCGGGCTGCGGAAGAGCATTCTGGATGTAACGAGGTCGATCTTCACGGGTCAGCCGGAGGCAAGAAGCAGCGAGCTGCTGCTGGGTCTGGCAGGGCATTTTAACGAGAGTATTCTGAACCCGGATAGCCGGAAGGACAGCGTGTTTACACGGAAGGCCAAAGAAATGATGCAGGATCATCTGGATCATGTTCTCCGTCTCGACGAATTAAGCGGGGAGTTCGGGATGTCGAAGTATCAATTCATTCGTTACTTCAAAGCAAATACGGGGCTGTCGCCTTATCAGTATTATCTGAACTGCAAAGTGGAGCGAGCCAAGCATCTGATCGAGGACAGCCGGGATGTATACCAGGCCGTTACCCAGTGCGGCTTCACGGATCTCGCCCACTTGAACCGGCATTTCAAGAATGTGTACGGCACGACAGCGTTTGATTATATGTCCCATCTGGATAAGTGAGGCGGCAGGTGCCGATCATTCGCGCGATTTTTCAAGCCAGGCTTGGCATTTGTGAATAAACTCCGTTATAATGTGTATAGAATGTAAAAGGGACCGTGCGCGAACACGATCCCGGCGTACAACGTACCGCTATAAGGGCGGTCGGCTATAGGAAATCCGATCAGAAATAGACCGTGATCCTGACCAAGGGCGGTCTATTTCTTTTTAAGATTATAGAATTTATAAGTTTTCAGCGAAGCTGAACTCATTCGATAATCGCAAGAAAAACGTCCTCTAAACGCGGTCTGTCTTCTGTGAATGTACGTCGATAGACGGTTTTTCTTATGGAACGAAAGTATTAACACCACCAGCGTCGCGAACGAAATCATTAGCGTCAATGTTTGGTATACTTCCATGGCATCACCTCCCAAGCCGGGACCGGATTTTGAGATAGGGCCAAGGGATGTTAATCTGTATGTGGAATCATTAGAAACTACTTAGGCTTTAGCCGGATGGAAGGAATCGTTCGAATGGAATATATCTATGAATCAGCCCAGCGCAGCTACGAGGATTTCGCCAGCGGCCGGGTTCTGTATAATGCGCAGGGAACGACTTCGTTCCCTGTCAGACTAGCCAGCGAGATTGCGCAGCGGTGCTTTCAACTATTGGAGAAAAAAGGGGTACAGGGGCCGTATACCTTGTTCGACCCCTGCTGCGGCGGGGCGTATCTGTTGACGGTGGTTGGGCTGCTGCACGGGCAGCGCATTCATCGCGTGATCGGCTCTGACATTAACGCAGAGGTGCTCGGAATAGCCGCGAAAAACCTGTCGCTGCTCCGCGAAGAGGGGCTGGAACTACGCACCGAACAGTTGAAAGAACTATTGGCGTTGTATCAGAAGCCGTCTCACCAGGATGCGCTGCAAAGCGCTGGCCGATTGAGGGAGCTGTTAAGGTCCTCGCGTGTGGAAGAGACGGCTTGTTTTCAAGCTGATATAACCCAACCGGAGGAAAGCTTGGCCTCCTGCAAGGGAACCCATATCGTCATGACCGATCTCCCTTATGGTGACCTGGTTAGCTGGGGCGGCGGAAGCGATGAGCCGGTGAAGGATTTCTTTAACGGCATTCATTCCATCCTGGATCCTGGCCGCTCCGTGGTTGCGGTCATATCCGACAAAGGGCAAAAATTAAAGCATGACCGGTTTCAAAGGATTCAGCATATAAAGGTGGGCAAACGACAGGTAGCCATCTTTGAACCGCTTTGAACGGAGTAAAACAACGGAATATAGAAGGAACCTGCTGCCGTCCTTAGCTGCTAACCTCTTATCCAAGGGAGGCGTCGGCTTCCATAGCAACCCGCTTTTGACGTCATGTCAAGAGCGGTTTTTTTTTGCTAAGGAGGGAGTTAGCCATCTGGAATCCTCCACTCAAATAAGGAACGTATGTTCGATTATAATCTAAAAAAATATAGCATTTCTTGTGGAATGCCAGCTCGTAGATAGAACTCGTGTAAGGACTCGCCCGGTCCGGGAGCCAAACCCGCCGTCAATAGGGCAATGGCAAAACGGTTCGCTTGCCGCTCCAGTTTGCCCGGACTGAAATAGGAATGCTCCTCCAGAAAAAAGCGGTTGATACCCTTATGGAGCCGGTCATGCCCGAGCTCATGCGCGCATACGAAGCGCTGCCATGGCGACGGCAGCTGATTGTGGATGACGATGAATCTCCGCCTCAGCTTACGGAAATACAGCCCTTTGGTCGTTTGGCCTAAATCGGCGAATCGAATATGTATGCCCAAGGAAGTCGCAATTTCAAAAGGGCAGTTGGTATGATGTTTTTTGATCAGCTGACGGATTAAGGGTTGTAAATGATCATCCATGCCGGTTCACCTGCAATATTGGGATTGGTTGAATCGTTGTAATCGGTATGTATCTCCTTATCCATGTAGATTTATTTCTTGCGTTTGTTCATTTGCTTGGCTTCCCAGAACAGTCCGGTCAGAACGTCCTTGATGCGCTGTTTGTCCTCCTCGTTCAGCGGGACGCCGTCAAACATGAGCTCACCGTCATCCTCAAGCATTTTCTTGAAATCCCGTTTATCCCTGGAGGTTGCCCAAGCGGGTGCCGAGATATTCTCGTGCTTGGCAGCATCCTGCTGCAGATAACCTGCTTTATTCATCAGCTCTTCATAGGGAACTTCCAGTGCCTCTGCCATTTTGCGAAGTGTTTGCGGCTTGGGGATGCCCCTCAGCCCATTCTCGATCCGGGAGATTTGCGAACCGCTGATATCGGCGGCTTGGGCCAGCTGATTGATGCTCCAGCCTTTGTTCTCCCTCATCTCTTTCAAGTATGATCCAAATATGTGATCCACGTTCCGGCCACTCCTCACCATAGTCCATCTGAAACATCTACTAATAGTATAAACACATCCCCCACCTTTGCCAACAGGTAAAATAAAAGAGAGTATTATTGCCAAAAGGCAAGAATATGAAAGGTAAGCTCCAAATTCTCGTGAATAGTTCACCCTTTTGAAGGTTTACGCGGGTCTCCAAATAGTGGTATATTAATGAAAAATACGAACAAAATGCGAACACTCGAGGTGAGACTAACTTCTGCCAAATGGCAAAGCAAACCTCGACAATGACAATCAAAAGGGAGTGTTTTTCGAATGAATCCATTTTTACCGGAATTGGATCGCAGAAAGACCCAAAGTGCTGTTGAAGCGATATTCGAGAAATATCGTATCTATAAAACCATTACATTCGAAGTCAGGGAGGCGAGCGTCACGGCATCCTACACGGAACGATTTCATGGACCGACCAACGTCACCTCGGACCAAACGGCATCGGTTGCCATATATAATGTAGATATGCCTGCGGCCAGGAAGCAGTATTGCGAGACCATCGAGTCAATCGTGGAACGGCTTGGCGAGAGGGAACAGACCTTGATTCGGGAACGTTATATGAAGCAGGACGACGTATTCGATTACAAGGTGTACAACCATATCCTCGAACCGCCGGTCAGCAAGGATACGTATACCAAGATCCGCACCCGGGCCTTCTATAAACTGGCGCTGGCTTTAGCAGACAGGGGGCTGCTGAAGCTGCAAGAGTTGGACAAGTCCGCAAAGAGCAAAATGAACTGATCATCGCCGAGATGGATAATTAAACCGAGCCTAAACCGGAGGACCTCAATGAGGCCCTCCGGTTTTTTCTATAACAAGATGAAGATACTGCACCATGAGGCAGAACCTAAAATGAAATGGGGAAAACAGCAATAAACACGAACATAAGTTCGTACTATTTTCCGCCGACATTCCACTTTAAGTTCCGCATTATCCGTCCCATAAGACGTCAGCGCATCCGATTTAGGGGTGTAAGATTGTATTATCGGAAATGAAGTTAAACAGAGCATACCGAACACACACAGTGTAGATGTGAGCCGGCCTTATGAAGGACCGGTTTTTTGCTGCGGCCTTAGGCTTCGATTGCTTCATTTTCGATTCTCTATATATGAAGGAAAGGAGGGGGCCGTGTTGCGCAAGCATGTGAGCGCCGCAAGAAGCTGGCTATCCCATAACCGACCGGAAGCCACCCGGCCATCTGCGGAATGAGAGGGGCGATCAAGCAGGCCACTCTAGATATCGTACCTGAGCTTGAAGGCCGAATATATGACGTACATCCGCCGGATGGGGTTAGCGAGCCTTTTTATGGCGTTATGACGCTGGGAGAGGACGTTTGGAAATCCTCCTGGGCAGGATACCGGCAGGTGGTGCGATTGAAGCTGTACGCGGATCGTTCCGAATTGCTTCAGTTAGATCGCTGGGTGGAACTTCTAATCCCGGGACTACATCGCAAGCGGGTGATCGGAGCCGATGGGAATGCATTCAAGCTTCATTATTTGGGTGTGCCGGAAGCCGACAAGTTCGATTCTGTTTCAGGCAAAATGATCCGGATCATGCGATTCGGCGTCTATGTACCCCAGGCATCCGGGACCGGTTCCACCGGACAACCCGATGAGTGGCTGCATACACTGACAGCTTGGACAGGAGAAGTACTGGGCGATCCATGGCGCATCTATCATACGGCATGGCCGGCGGGACGGGATGATCACGCCGTATTATGGCGGATGACGGGCTGTGAGACCAAGATGGCGGGAGCTTCGATGTTCGAGGTTCGCAAAACCTTTACCGGGCATATTGCCGCTCTTGATTCCGCGGACGAGCAGCTCACGGCTGCAAGGCTGGTGGAGGAGCTTGGTACCCAGGTCCAGCTGATGCTGGATTCACAGAATCGCCGCTATTTATCCGTTGCGGAGATTTCCTCCGATGTGCAGGCCGATCCCATTCTGGACGGGCAGCTGAAGCTGACTCTGGCGCAGCGGAAGATGCGTTCACCGGAGGAAGCTGCATTGATCAGGCGCATTAACGTTCATCCAATTTTAAAGTGAGGTGGTCACAATGGCTGTAAAAAAAACACTCAAGACAGAAGCTCGCAGTATCAGCGCTCCGCGATATGCGCTAGATGAACTCGTAACGCACGCCAAGGAACTGTTCGAGGTTCGGGCGGAAGTGCTCGCGGGTGCCATGTATGAGGCAGACGGAGAGCTGTTCACGGTAACCGAAGTCAAAGAAAGAATCCAACAATTTATGAAAGCGAAGGTGGACTAATCATGGCAGGTGGAACATGGGAAAGCACAAATAAACCGGTACTTCCGGGTTTGTATATGAATTTCAAGGCGGCTGCCGCGTCGGCTATCCAAGGCGGATCCCGCGGTACGGTTGTCGTACCCGTTAAAGCCAATTGGGGGCCGGTGCGCGAGTTCGTGGAAATCGGCAGCGAGTTCGCGATTTCCGAGCTGTATTCCGCGGATAGCCAGGATGGAGCTACGGCTTACGAAACGCTCTATTTGGCCTTGCTTGGCGGGCCGAAGAAACTGCTGGCTTATCGCCTGGCAGATAACACGGCGGCAGCGGCTAGCGTAACGCTGCAAAATGCGGAAGCTACGCCTTCCGACGTGCTGAAGCTGCAGGCCAAATATCCGGGCAGTCGTGGCAACGGCTTCTCCGTAACCGTGCAGCCGTCGCTGATCGACCCGGCCGCACGCGAGCTTCGCCTCTATGAAGGTGCCAAGCTACTTGGCACCTATACAAGCCTGGACGGGACAGCAGCGTCGATTGCGGCGCAGATCAATGAAGACGATGAGAATCTCTGGGTAACGGCTACCGCACTAGAGGCGACCGGCGTACCTGCCGATGTGAACGGAGCTGTGCTGTCCGGGGGCAAGAGCGGCAACGGCGGCCTGACGAATGCAGATTATATCGAAATGCAGGATGCGGTCGAAGGCCAGGAATTCAACGTACTGGCCCTGGATTATGCTGCGGATATGGCTCTGCTGCAGAGCTTTGCGGCCTGGGTGAAGCGTCTTCGTCAAGAAGGACGCGGCGTGATGGCCGTATTCGGCGGAAGCGCTGCGGACGACATCTCCAAGGATGCAGCCAAACTGGCGGCGGCCCGTTCGCTTGCATTGAACCATGAAGGGATTATCAATGTAGGTACGGGCGTGCGTCTGTCCGGCGTGAACTACAGTTCTGCCCAGACGGCTGCTTATGTGGCCGGGCTTATTGCGGGTCAACGCTTGAACCAATCCGCTACATATGCGGTAACGCCATTCGAGGATGTGACCCGCCGCTGGACGCGTTCCGAGCAGGAGCAGGCCGTACGCAATGGCGTATTCGTGCTTTTCTACGACGGACGTCAGGTGAAGGCGCTGCGCGGCATTAACACGTTGGTGAATCCGGCTGAAGGCCAAAACAATGCCTGGAAAAAAATCCGTTCCATCCGCGTGATGGACGCGATCCATGCGGATTTGCAGCTGGCTGCAGAGCAGACTTACATCGGCAAAGTGAACAATACGGAGGAAGGCCGTCTGGCGCTGATCGGTGCCGTAAAGGAATATCTCGCTTCGTTGTCGCTGAGCAATGTCATCGAGCCGGACGGCTATGACGTCATTCTCGATCCAGCGTACTATGGCGATTCTGCCGTGAACACGCCGGAGCCGGATCAGGTCTTCCTGCAGTGGAACGTGAAGCTGACCGATGTGATGGAGCAGTTGTTCGGTACATTTTACGTGCAATAACGAGTACGGCAATCAGCGTATTTAAGATGAGACGGACTGCCCGAAGAGGGCTTTTTTTAAGAAAAAACTGAAAAGAAATCGAGGAGGAATTTAACATGTTGGATGCTTCAAGAGTCATTATGGGGACATACGGCCAAGCGTACATTGACGGGGTTTGGCAGACACACATTAACAAGCTGGAAGCCAGCGTGGAATTGGAGAAACGCGAGCTGAAGCTGGTCGGCAACGACTGGACGGTACACAAAAACGGCAGCAAAAAAGGAACCGGCACGATGACTGGTTACAAGGTTACTTCCGATATGATCTCCCGCGGCTTCACCAAATTCGATATCATCTCCAAGCTGGATGATCCCGAATCCTACGGCCATGAGCGCGTTCGTCTGATCCGCTGCATGCCTGACAAAATCCAGCTGGCCAACTGGACAGCCGGTGAGGAAGTGCAGGAGGAAACTTCATTTACCTTCGAGGGGTACGAGCTGTTGGATCCGATTCAGGGGAATTAAGAGGTTTCTGCTTAAGCGCTGCTTGAGTGTGTCACAAAGCGGGGGTTCGCCCGGTAAGGAATGCCTGATTCGGGCGGGCGTCGCCCGCTGCAAATAGGAAGATGAAATCAATTATTTTATGAGTAAAGGAGATATACGCATGAGCTTGCACGAGAACATGAGCGAAGAGCAAATTTTGGACAGTCTGTTTGAGGCAGCCGAGAAGCTGCCAGAGGAAACGGTACGCATTAAGCGTTTGGATATGAAGATGGTGCTGCAGGGTTTGACTTCGAGCAAGGTCGACAGCATCCGCGAGCGCTGTACCGTTCGCCGTACGATAAAGGGTGCGGTGGATGAGAAGGTGGATACGGAGACATTTAATGCATTGCTAATTTCCGAGGCCACGAGCAGTCTGTCGGTAAAGGGTTTGACGCTTAGCGGCTGGGGCGATCCGCGGATTACAAGCCGCTTGAAGCTGTCGGGCGGAGAGCAGGCAGTTCGCCGCATGCTGCTGGCCGGAGAGCTGGATGCCGTAGGCGATAAAGTGCTGGAGCTGTCCGGCTTCGGAGTTGAGATTGCTGACCTAAAAAACTGATCGGCTCCGGGGGAATGACGACGATGCTGTATCATCTGTGGGTCCGGCATCACCTTCGTCCCGGAGATTTTTGGCGGCTCCCGCGAGGCGAGCGCCTGCTGCTGCTCGCTTTCTCCCAGGAGGAGATCGAGGGCATGGCCGGTCAGAGTTTGAAGTGAACAGGAGGTGAAATGAAATGGCTGAAGCCATGAACTATCGTATGCATCTGGTCATCGATCCGAAAAACGTGATCAAGGCCAACCGCGAGCTGCGGGCGATGGAGCGTTATTTTGAGCGGATCCAGGGACGCGTCATGCGAATCGGACGTACCCGCATGGCACCTGAAATCGTGCTGAAGGACAGCGCCTCGAAGGGGCTGGACAACCTGCTTGCCAAAATGCAGCGGGTGAAGTCGCAAGTCATCCAAGCTTCAGCGAATGTGAAGCTGAATGTGCAGAAGCAGATCGATACGAATCTAAACCTGAGTGTGCAGAAGCAAATCGAGGCGAGCGTTCAGGTGGATTTGCGGGCGGCAGGACTTGATTTTTCTCCGATAATCGCTGCGTTGACGGCGAATACGACTGCGGTGGATAAGCTTACGGTTGCGCTTGGATCGCTGCAGCTTGGGGGCGGCGGGAGCGGTAAAAAATCGGGTTGGGATACGGCTCTGAATGTTTTTGGTACTATAACCGCGATTGGTTCTACCATGAAAAATGGGGGCCAACTATATGGTAAGGGAACAAAGATGCGCGAAGCATGGGGTAAAGATAAACCGGCCCCTGAACCTGCCCCTAGGACGGCGCCTAGGCCCAATGGGGTCAGAAGGGGGGGCGGCCGTGGATCCAATTCCAGTCAAAACCAGTCTGCCACGTCCCCGAATAGCCAAGGAGAAAAGCCACTAACCAAATGGGGTAAGCGTTTTATGAAGGCAGAAACATTGGGAGACGTTATCGAAACCTCGGGCAATACGGGAACTAGTGCAATGAAATCAATCATGGGTGTTATGGATTTAACCAAGGGTATATTTGGCGGCGGCGGTAACAGCGGCATCGTTTCCGGAGGTTCGGCGGGCGCTGCCAAGACCGCTGCAGGTTCAGATGCAGTAAAGCAGGCAGCTGAAGGTAGCGCTGGAGCAAGTGCTGTAAAAAATGCCGGCAAAAGCGGTCTAGGCTCCGGCTTGATGAAGGGGCTTGGCAAACGTGCCCTCGGCCCTTTGGGATATATAGCCGATGCGACCGCAATTGCCTCAGCCAAGCCTGGGAAAGAGCGCAACCAAGCCATAGGCTCTGCCGTCGGCGGAGGTATTGGAAGCACGATCGGCGGCATCGTCGGCTCCGTGATCCCGGTTGCAGGTACGATGATCGGCTCAACGCTTGGCGGCACCGTAGGAAGCTTTATTGGCGAGAAGGTTGGTGGCGCCATTTCCGGGATTGGTGACAAGTTCAACGAAGGTAAGGAGAAGGTATCGAAGTGGTTCTCCAACACGTTTTCCTTCGGGAAAAAAGAAAAGGAAGCTGCTCAACCGAAGGATGTTCCAAAGGCACCACCCTCTAGTGCGGCTGCCATTCCCGCTCCCATCATTCCGAAACCAGCGCCGGCTGATTTCAGCAAGCCGCTGCTGCCGAATCCAGCTTTGAACCCGTACGGCCCGTATGTCCCGCCTAGCCATGCTGCAAGCATGAGTACTTTTGGGCCACCCGCAAGTGCAGCGCAAAACCAAGCTTTTGCAGGGAAGCCAACCTCTCCGCAATCTGTTCAGATCAGCCCTGAGCAGATGAGCACGATATCCGGCTTGCTGATGGATTTCAAAACGGAGACAACCGTGAATTACAATCTTCCTCCAGGCGCGGTGCAGGTAACGGTGCATGAGGAACACCCGATCGATGTAGAAGGATTGATCCTTCTGATCGGGCAGCGGTTGAGAGCCGAATTCAGCAAAGCGGCGCAGAACCGGAAGCCGACTCCGATGGCCTATTGAAGATGATGGTTAACAGCAGGAATGAAGTCGGTCCGAAGGCATCCATACAGAAAGGAGGGCCCAAGGTGGAGTTTATATTGAAGAACGGAAAAGGCATGACGTTCCTATTCCCAGTCAACCCCGAAGAGGTGACCATTTCACGCCAAAAGGGACTGGAAACGGCTACGATTCTCAACTTTGGGGAGTTTGATTTTCCGCAAGGCCATCGGATCAAGGAGATATCGTTCTCTTCATTTTTTCCACAAGATTATAATGCGGCTTATTGCAAAGGAGAAGAGAAAGATCATATTAAACCGCAAACTGCGATGAATAAACTTAACGAGTTTTTGACGTATAAAACGCCCCTGCAATTCGTCATTACCGAGACGGCGGTGAATGTGCCGGTGTATGTCGCTTCCCATCAGTCCACGTTCCGTGGGGGGAGGTCGGGGATGTGTATTTTGACATCACGCTCCGGACATGGAGTGAAATGAAGGTGGCCAAAACGGCAGGCAGCAGCGGGGCATCTGGAACGAATAAAAAGCCCCGGGCCGACATGAAGGAAAAGAACAAGACGTACACCGTGAAGTCAGGGGACTCACTCTCCAAAATCGCCAAGCTGGAGCTCGGGGACAGCTCGAAATGGAACCAGATCTACAAGCTGAATCAGAAAATGATCGGTAAAGATCCGAACGCCATCAAGCCTGGCCAGAAGCTGGTGCTGTCATGAGTTACAAGGTGATTTTGCAGGATCAATACGATTTATCTCCTTTGGTGGAAGCGATCAGTCTACGGGATTCGCTTGAACAAGTCGCTTATCAGGGCACCGTCAATCTGGTCGTCACGTCGGATATGCCGCCGATCTCGCCGGGAATGGCGATCCGGATCAGCGGGATTCCTTATGGTAAAAAGGATTATGTCCCTTTGCTGCAACCGGCTGTCGTATGGGAAGTGGAAACCTCGAATAACGGGGTGAAGCGGATGACCCTTACATTGTACGATCGGACGGTATATCTGGACAAATCGGAGGATGAATATCTGTTCCCTGCGAAGCAGACCGCTACCCAGCGATTCAAAAAGTACGCGGCGGACTGGAACCTGAAAATTGCGGTTTTGCCCGATACCGAGAAGCAGCTGGGGCGTTCCGTTTACCGGACGCAGTCGATTTACGCGAGCATGTTCGCTGATCTACGTGAGACGGCCAAAGCCGGCGGCAAGCTGTATCATCCGCGGATGATCGCTTCAGGGCTTGAGCTGTATGAGTTGGGAACGAACAAAGAGGTTTACATCCTGGAGGCCATCACGGATACTACGCAATCGCGGACGTTGGAGGGTGCGGCAACTAAGGTCAAGGTGCTGGCGACAGCCGCAAGCGAGACCGGAAAAGAGGTTCCTTCCAAGGTGATGGCCATCGAGGAGAAGGATATCGCTAAATACGGCCAACTCCAGGCTATTATTCAGGATGATGAGGTGAAGTCGCCTGCGGCAGCTCGCCAGCTGGCCCGGAGCAAACTGAGGGGGATTCGGGAGACCATCTCCCTGAATGCACCCGATGTTAATACGATCCGTGCCGGAGATGCGGTCATGCTGGGCTCGATGAAGCTGCTTGTGATTTCCGTCAGTCGGGAGCTGGGCAGTCCCGGAAGCATGATGCTGGAGCTGGGGAGTTATGACGATGTAAAAAGGAGGTTTTACCTTGAATAAAGACCCCTATGGACAATTGGCGTCCTCCTTATATGCCTCAATGAACAAGCAAACCCGTCAAGCCATGGGCGGCGTAGGGGCCGTACTCGGCACGATAACCTCGACGGGACTCAAGCTGGATGATTTCAAGCATGAGCTGCAGGACTATATGGTAGCGGAGCTGCCGGGAATGCTGTCCTTGCCCCGTTATACGGCAAAGGGCACCGTGACTTTGGGGGGCCAGCAGCAGGATATGACGTTTGATGCCGAAGAGAACGAAGTTGAAGATACCCTTTTTGAATTGGGAAAAGGCTTGAAACCGGGGGACCGCGTGCTCGCCGTTCGGGTTAACAGCGGTAACGACGTGGTTGTTGTATGCAAGGTGGTGAGCAGCGGTGGCTAATTTATTCCCGGAAGGCGATGACATGATCTGGACGGATGCGACCGATCCGGAGGTACTGGAAGGAGAGGGGGCTGTTTTTGGACGGAGCTGGCGGTATGATTTTGAAGCCGGCGAGTTCGTGATGTCCCCGACCCGGAAGATTCCGGTTGCGGACGAGAAGGAAGCCTGGGTCATCTGGTGTGAAAAAGCGATCCGGACGCCGCGTTACCGCCATTTGATCTATACGCGTGATTACGGCAGCGAGCTGGAGGAGCTGGTCGGCAAAGGCTATGACCGATCTCTGCAAGAGAGCGAGATTCAGCGCATGGTGACCGAGACGCTGCTGGCGGACGCTCGGACGGAGAGTGTGGATCAGTTCCTTTTTGCCTGGGAAGGAGAAGCTTGCCGTTTCAGCTGCCGCATTACGAGTGTCCGGGATGAGACGGAAATTATAGAAAGCGTGGTGATCTGATGGCAGATTTGCCGTTATATTTGTTGGATCAGACGGAAGAGAACATTATGAACCGCATGCTGAACAAAGTGCCTTCGGACATCGACAAGTCGGAAGGCTCTTTTATTTGGGATGCGCAGGCGCCGGTCGCGTTTATGCTGTCCGAAGCAGCCTTGTGGGCACAGGAGCTGCTGCGCCGAGGCTTTGCAAGCACCGTGGCAAGCGATCATCCGGATATCCGGTCTGCCGAACTCGATCTGAGGACGGCAGAGCATGGGATTACCCGGCGGGAAGCGGTCGCTTCATACGGCAGCGTTGTGTTTACCGGGAAGCCAGGGACGACCGTGCCTGCCGGAACCTATGTGGCTACGCCAGCCGATGAGGGCTCCGGGGAATCGTCGGTGGAGTACGTGACCACATCAGGCGTGACGCTGAGTGACTTGGGTACCGGCACGGCACCGATTCGAGCTGTTGAGCCGGGCAGTAACGGCAATGTTCCCGCAGGCGTCATTCAGCTTATGATGACGTCGGTCAGCGGC
Source organism: Paenibacillus sp. JZ16 (assembly GCF_015326965.1). Taxonomy (NCBI): domain Bacteria; kingdom Bacillati; phylum Bacillota; class Bacilli; order Caryophanales; family Paenibacillaceae; genus Paenibacillus; species Paenibacillus sp. JZ16. The sequence continues at coordinate 3,245,303 of NZ_CP017659.1, read as the reverse complement.
GTAACATCGGTTACGAACCCGGAACCGACCCGGAGCGGGACGGATACCGAAAGCGATCAGTCGCTCCTGGAGCGTTTTTACGCGAAAGTCCGAAGTCAGGGGACGAGCGGCAACAAAGCGCAGTACATGCAGTGGGCCAATGAGATTGCCGGCGTTGGCGGCGTGGAAGTGGCGCCGTTGTGGAAAGGACCCGGTACCGTTGGACTGTATCTCATAGATACGGACAAGCGTGCGGCAAGCCAGGATATCGTGAATGCCGTTCAGCAGTACATTGACCCGTCCCAGGATGGACAGGGCGAAGGGGTTGCCCCGGCCGGTCCGGTTATCACGGTGATGCCTGCCGCGGAAGTGGCGATTGATATCTCCGTCAAAGTGCAGCGTACGCAGGAGTTGCCTTCGACGATGGAAGAAATCCGGAAGCTGATCGAGGACGGTGTCCGGACGTATTTACAGCAGATCGCTTTTAACCGGAAAGACCCTTTGGTGAGGTATACGCGGATTGCCGCCGTATTGCTGGATATTCCAATTATCGTCGACTACTCGGATTTGACGATTAACGGCCACACCGAGCAGCAAAATATCGAAATTGGCTCCGGTCAGGTGGCGGTGCTCGGGACGGTGAGCGTAAGTGAATAGTGTCCGAATGAACAGCTTGCGAGGTCGCGAGCTGTTTTCTTATCTACCGGCCTATTACGAGACTTCCCGTGTCATGTTATCCGATATGGATGCCAAGGGCAGCGAGTTGGACGCGCTATACCAGGCACTGAACTTTGCCGCAGACCAGTTTTTCGTCCGTACAGCCACCTGGGGCCTGGAACGCTGGGAGATGGAGCTTGGCATTCCGACCGACCGGAACAAGCCGATCGAGCAGCGGCGGGCGGTGCTGGAGTCCAAGCTGCGCGGAGCCGGCACCTTCTCCGGTGCGCTCGTGAAAAATGTGGCAGAAGCTTATGACGGTGGCACGGTTGAGGTATCTTTTCAGCCTGAGGAATGGGGCTTCACGGTTAAATTCGTGGATACGCTCGGCATCCCGCCGAATCTGGAGGATTTGAAGGCGGCGATCGAGGAGATCAAGCCGGCGCATCTGGCGGTGGCGTATGCGTTCAACTACTTGCTCATACGCGATATTCATGACGTGATGACATTGGGCGAGCTGGGGCAGACGCCGTTAAACAAATTTGCAGGAGGTGTTTGATTTGTCCAGTAACACACCGAATTTAGGATTGTTGAAGAAAGACCCGATGGTGGATGGCAATGAGACCTTTAACATCGAGACGATGCTGAATGAGAACTGGGATAAGGTTGATGAGGCTGTGGGAAGAACAGGAGGGTACGGAGTAACGACTCAGCCTAAAGCGAACGAATATGAGGTTAATCTAAAACCTGCCCCGGCGAGCCTTTCGGCTGGGATTCGGGTTACCGTAAAAATCAACGTTGCAAGCACTGGAGCCCCAATGCTCAACGTTAATGGTTTGGGAGCCAAGCCAGTGCTTAAAACAAGCGGCAGTTCTGCCAGTTTTAAGCAGGATGGCGTCTACACATTGGTATATGATGGTCAGGCTTTTATTTTACAGGGTGAAGGGGGTGAGGTAGGAACAGCGACAGCGGCCGATGTGTTAGCACCTAAAACGATTGGAACCGATAACGGAATAGTAACCGGAACCATACCGACACAAGGAAATCAGTTTAAGTCTGGATTATGGTCGAACCCAGATGGGGATGCGTATGTTGATACGTACGTCAATATCGATAGCGGATTTTACCCACCAGGCTCGCAGGTTACAATCCAAGCACATGATCCTGATCTTTTATCAGGCAATATTCGATCTGGTGTAAATATTTTTGGGGTACCAGGCAAGCCCACTGTTGTTGATACGGCCGACGCTGTGCTCGATCCGAATATGCTTGTCGCGGGATACTCAGGGTACGACGATGGAGTTAAAAAAGCTGGTCAGATGCCGAACCGAAGCGCCGAGAACAACCACATGCCTGGTCTTGAATCGACGGTATGGGCTGGGGATCGGGTCTTTATCCGCCCTCCACACGGATTTTATAACGGGTCAACGTGGGTAACAACCCCGGCTCCAACCCTAAAGCCTGAAAACATACCCAAAGATGCAGCGATCCTTGGCATTCAAGGCACTTTGGAACGTATGACCACAGCCGAAAAGCAAGCTATAGCCAATGAGATCACGGCTAAAGGTGTATGGGCTTCGACGAATGATTCGAATGCCGTCCTTGCCCAAAAAATCGGAATGATTAAGACGTCAAAGTATGCGTGGGGGAGTCTTAATGCTTCGGAGGGGCGAGTATACGTCAGTGGGGTGGCCTTTCGACCCAAAATGGTCAAACTATACGGTCAATATGCTAACGTCGAGGGCAGATTTACGGCTTGTTTTCTCTTCGACGAACCCATCCATCGCGTCTATGGTTTTATTACCCCGGATACGACTAGTGACGGATCGGGGATGTCCGGGTTTGGGAGAGCCCTTGGAGATAATCCCATCAGTAATAGCGGGTTTAGTGTTTATAATTATAATTGGTGGAATAATCAGATTTACTGGGAGGCTTGGGGACATTGAATAACTCAATAGGTAGACGCCTGTATTATCTGAAAGCGACAGGTGAAGTGATTCAAGATACAGGGGAGCGTAGCGGGTGGGTGGTGAAAACCACGGTAGAGCAGGACCTTGAGACATACCGCTCCTTGCGTGAACGGGTACCGGAGACGGTGGGAATGATCCAGTTAGAGTATGGTGCGTATGCTGAAGATTATGCACAAGGGGGCTAATAACACGGATTGACCTGGGAACACTTAAGCCTCTGTTTAATTATCCTGACCCGACTGACCCAGAGACGCCTCAAGAACCGCAATCGGCCCTTTCGGAGCAAGTTACTTCTCTGAAAACCGAAAATGAATCATTGAAAAGTAGGGTTTCGGACGTCGAAATGACGATTACCGATATCCTATTTTCATGAGGGAAGGTGATTGCTGATGCTTAAAGATTTTCAGGTGCGAGTCGTAGCTAATGCCTGCATTACTCGGGTAAATGAGGGCAAGGGCACTATTGATCAAGTCGCATCGAATTACCCAATGCAACCGGATGATCGCGAAAAGGTTCTGGCTCATGTGTATGTTATCCGTCCGGATCTTGTACCGACAAAATAAAACATCAAACTCATGCTTCAGAGTTGTCTCGTTTTTTTTCTGTATCAAATTTAATTGAAGGGCATAGCAGACATCCAGTTAAAGAGAGGAACAATAGATATGATTGTTCATGAAATGCAAACTTCTCTGAAAAGCGTCCTGCAAACGAAATTTATAGACATCTCACTAATCTCTAAAGAAGACAATGCACCACTACCCCCAGCCCCATACTTTCTAACCGAACAAACCCTAGCCGAGTTCGAGCCGATATCGACCAATCGATATGCGGCTCGTTTTCGTTTCCGCATCTCTTACGTGCCAGTGGAAGGAAAGCCGGTGGCAACGATCATGGACGAGATGTTGGAGAGCTTAACCACCCTTGAAGTTGAAGGCCGACCTTGCCTGGCTTCATCAGTGGCGTGGGAGCGACCAACGGGGAATGATGGTGCAGCGGGAGAAGGATATTTTCGTGCAGAGTATGTCATTCAGATGACAACGGATCAGGAAGAGACCGACATGAAGATGCAAACATTGAAACAGGGAGGCGGATTGAAATGAGTAAAAAAGAAGCAGCACCGGCGTTCAACAAGCAACAGTTGGCACAATCCAATCAATTCAGTAATCGCGAGAAGGATGTGCTGAGCGCCATTCTCGAAGAGGGCAAGACGTACACTATTCAGCAAGCGAAAGACCAATTAACCACATTTTTGAAAAAGGAGGTCATCTAAATGGCCGGAGGAACATGGACAACACTCAACAAAGTAAGACCAGGCGTATACACCCAAATCTCATCGCAGGAGCAGCCGATCGGGCGCGTAGGTGAAAGGGGGATTGCGGCACTGGGCTTGTCCCTTCCGTGGGGAGAGCCTCATAAAATTCTGACGATCAAACCAGGCACCAATCTGGTTGAGGTGCTGGGTTATGATATCACCGCACCACAGTTGCTCTCTGTAAAAGAAGTACTTAAGCGCGCTGGCACGCTTCTGTTGTACCGCTTGAACAGCGGCACCCAGGCAGCAGCTTCGGTGACCGGACTGAAAGTAACTGCACTTTACGGCGGCGAACGCGGCAACGATCTCCAGATCGTTGTTGAGAACGCGGTGGATGATCCCGGCAAGTTTGTGGTCAGCACGCTGCTGAGCGGCAAAGCTGTGGACAAGCAGCTTGTAGCTAGTGCAGCCGAACTGCAGCCGAACCTGTACGTAGCCTTCGCACCAGATACCGGCGATATGGCGGCCACGGCAGGATTTGCTCTGACTGGCGGCGCGAACGGCACCGTGACGAACCAAGAGCATGTGGACTTCCTTGCCGCGCTTGAGGTCCAAGACTTCCAGACTGTAGGTCTGTTGTCTGCGGACCCAACCCTCAAGTCCCTGTATACCGCATTCGTCAAGCGGCTTCGCGAGCAGGAAGGCAAAAAGGTTCAAGCTGTATTGTCTGACTATCCGGCTGCGGATTATGAAGGCGTCATCTCCGTGAAAAATGGCGTTGTTCTCACTCACGGCTCCGTCGTGGACAAGGTCAAGGCAGTTGCCTGGGTCACTGGCGCCACGGCTGCGGCAGCTGTTAACGAATCCCTAACGTACGCAGCTTACGATGAAGCGGTGGATACCGATGTTCGTTTAAGCCATACAGAGATTGAAGAAGCGCTGACCAAGGGCGAGTTCCTGTTCAGCTACAGCGGCGGCAAAGCCGTGGTAGAGCAGGATATTAACAGCTTTACATCGATTGAGCCGGCCAAAGCGCGCCATTTTTCCAAAAACCGTGTGGTCCGTGTGCTGGATGGCATTGCGAATGATCTGAAGCTGATTTTTGAGAAGTCCTACATCGGGAAGGTAGACAACAATGTGGATGGCCGGACGCTGTTTTGGGCGGAATGCGCGGCGTATTTTGCATCTTTGCAGAATATCGGGGCTATTCAAAATTTCGATGCGAACGAAGATATTGTGGTGACGCCGGGTACAGAAGGCGATGTGCTGTTTGTGGATATCAAGGTACAGCCAGTGGATGCAATTGAAAAAGTATACATGAAAGTGAAGGTGGTCTAAGATGGCATTTTTACGGGCAAGCGATACGATTTCGGGGCAAGAGGGCAAGGCATTCGTCAAAATTGGCGAGCGTATGGAGGAAATGTTCTACATTAAAACACTGGAAGCTACGGTGGAGAAGGAAAAAGCCGAGCTGAAAACGATGGGCCAACGCGCAGTACAGCATAAAGCCATTGGCTGGAAGGGCAGCGGCACGATGACCATTTATTATGTGACTTCGCTGTTCCGTGAACTGATGATGGAATACATCCAAACCGGCAAAGACGCCTACTTCATGATTGAAGTGCGCAATGAGGATCCGGGTTCGTCGACGGGGCGTCAGACGGTGATTCTGGAAGGGGTCAACCTTGACAGCGTGATTATGGCTTCTCTCGACACCGAAGCGGAGGCCCTGGAGGAAGAAGTGGCCTTCACGTTTGAGAATGTGCGGATTGAGACGCCGTTTAACCCATTGGCCTAATATTCAACATTGAATGAGGAGGAAGGAATATGAGCGATTTTAGTATGTTTTTTGCTGGGCAGTCGTCTGCGGAGATCACGGAGGAATTCGTGGTCTCTGTTCGTTTTAAGGATCCTGAAGGGAGTCCTGTGCCTTGGAAGCTGCGCAGCATCACGGAGGAAGAGAACCAGGAGTGCCGAAAAGCAGCTACCCGAAAGGTCAGAGGCAAGAACGGCGTATTCACGCCGGAAATCGATCCGAATGACTATATGGCGAAGCTGATGGTATCGAGCGTCATTTACCCGGATTTGAAAAACAGCGAGCTGCAAAAATCCTACGGCGTTCTCGGTGCAGAATCCCTGCTCCGCAAAATGCTGCTGCCCGGCGAGTTCGCCGCGCTTGGCGAGCGGGTGCAAGCCCTGAACGGTTTTGACCGGGATATGAACGAACTGGTGGATGACGTAAAAAACTAATCAAAGAGGGCGACGGTGATGCGAACTATGCGTACTACGCCCTCCATGAACTGCACATCCTTCCTCATCAGCTCATGGCGATGACGGTCCGGGAACGGGCCGCCGTCTATGCCATGATCTCGATGCGGGTGGAGAAGGAGAAGCGCGAGCGAGTCCGGAAGCGGAGATAGGTTGTAGAAAAGGGGGTGAAGGAATGGCGAGTGTAAAGGATGCACTCATGCGCTTAAATAATTTGGCTAATGAAATGATCGTGAATCAGTTGTTACAGCTTGAAAACAGCTTTCAACAAACTGTTGATCAAATTGCTGAGGCAGCAGCAGAACAAGAGCAGCTTAATGAACGGATTGAGCAAGGGGAAAAGAAAGCCAGTAAGCTTGGGAATGCTTTTAAATTGTTAAAATCCGCATATAAAGCGGCCGATTTTGTTGCGAAAATGACGATTATTCCAGCAGCAAAAGAACAAGTAACGGAAGACTTCTTTAAAGTTAAGACTGGTGATGCCGAGGTAGGTTCAGCTATATTCGAGAACGTCAAACAGAATGCATTGAAAACCGGGTTAGATGTTAATGATTCGTTAAATAATGCTTTAACGTTCATGTCAATGACTAAAAACTCAGATCAAATTGCGCAATTAAATGGCTTCGCTGATCGAATGAGCACACTATCAACAGACGGCAAGAGTTCAAAAGATGCAACAGGGGCGATTATGAGTGCGATGCGTGGCGATACCAGCTCTCTAGCTAAAGATTTTAATATTCCTGATTCCCAGATTAAAAGCTTTAATGCAGAAATCATATCATCTAAAGGGAATTTTACTGCATTTCTTTCATCCATGGACAAACTGCTGCAAAAATCAGGGATGACACAGGAAGCTATGGATGCCATGCTGGATTCGCCTGTAAATAAGTGGCAGCAACTAATGGGATCCGTCAACAATTCTTTTGTTCAGATGGGGGGTGGCGCATTAGCTGCAATCATGCCAATTCTGGATATGTTGAATGCAGCTTTTGAAAACGGGACTTTCCAGCCTTTTATTGATGCTATATCCATAGGATTAACCGTAATTGCTGAGGGGTTTTTGTGGGTAGCGCAAATGATCCCTCCAGCCTGGGAATTCATTAAAGCAACGATCGCGGGAGTCGGTAACACCATTTGGAATCTGATCACTATATTTATGGGGTTGCTTCCTGTTATTGCTTTAGTGGGTGTTTTTTTCGCGATGTTAAATGCAAGTTTGATCATGGGGAGGATATCGGCTTACGCGTTTGCGGCAGCTCAATCCGTGATGGCCACGATTACGAACATCGCTGCAGGAGCGATGAGAATATTTAATATGGTTATCAAAGCAAATCCTCTTATGCTATTAATTTCTTTAATTATCGCTGCTATGGCCGCGTTCGGGGCTTGGAAAGTGGTGACACTGGGCCTTAAGCAAATATTCAGCAACGTATTCGGCTTCATTGTCGACCTGGCGCAAAACACGGTGAACACTGTCATTTCCGTCATTAACGGCATCATTAAAGGTGTTAACGCGGTAGCGGGCTTTTTTGGCAAGGTCCTTGGTGTGGATACCAAGCAAATCGCCGAGATTGAGTATAAGGCAGACTTTACGAATTTCAAAGACACCGGACAGAAAGGCATAGAAGATTTCTCCATGGATACATTTAAGGATAAATTCATGCCGGATAAGAACCTGGGTAAAAACAACGAGGATCTTTTAAAACAGTACAATACGGGAAAAACCGGATACGATGTTACCGTTCCGAAAACTACCCCGACCCCGTCCATGCCTGCTATGCCCGCTATGCCAACGGCTCCAATCCCGGTAGCCCCTGCAGGGGGCAGCATCGATTCCATTGGTAAAGTGGATAACTCGGTGGACGTGGCGAGTGAGGATCTGAAAGTCATGCGCGATTTGGCGGAAGTGAATGCAATCAGCAATATGATCACCCTGACACCGACCGTGCAGATGACAACAGGAGATATTAACTCCGGAGCCGATCTGGATACCATCATGTCGAGAATTAACCGAACGCTGGAAGAGCAGTTTGTGTCCAGTGCGGAGGGGGTGTATCTGTAGCATGAGCGATTATGGATTTTTTCTGAGCTTCAATAACCAGGAGGAGGTTTTCCGATTTCCGGTAAACCCCGAGCAGATTGACGTCAAGGATATCGGTGAAGGCAAATCCTATACGGTAGCTGGGCTTGGCGAAGTAAATGCGATTCTGTATCCGAAGCTGACGGAGATCTCGTTTGAGAGTTTTTTCCCGGGGAGAGTGTATCCCTTTGTACATCTAGGTTCTGACCAGAAGCTGAAGCTTCCGATTGAGTACGTAAATACCATTAAGGGCTGGATGGAGACCCGCAGACCTGTGCGCTTTGTCATGACGGGCCTCGTTCCAGATCCACTGAGCGGTACGGATGGCAAGAACGTGGTTCGGGCGATGAAGTCTTTTGGCATCAACATGGCGGCATCCATCGAAAGCTTCAACTGGAATACGATGGCCGGTTCACCGGAAGATATCGAGTTCTCGATTACGCTCAAGCGCTATGTGTTCTACGGGGCGCGTAAAGTTGTACCGGTAAAAGACAAGAAAGCGGCAGCCGTGAAGAAGAAAGACCGACCGGATGACCGCAAAAAACCAACCTCCTATACGGTTGCCAAAGGCGACACCTTGTGGAGCATTGCCCAAAAGCTGCTCGGCAGCGGTTCCCGTCATACCGACATCCAAAAACTGAACGGAATCAAGGACCATGAGGTCCGGAAGCTGGCCATCGGCCGGGTTCTCAAGATTCCCTAAAGAGGTGGCGCCATGATTGAACTGATGATTGACCGCAAGAACGGAAGCGTGTGGGACCTGGGACAGATCGTAACCGACATCACGTGGAAAACAAGCCGTCAGGCAAAACCGGCAAGTCTGGATATCAACTATGTGAACGATGGTCTTGCGCAGAGCAAGGAATTCGAAGTGGAAAACGGCGACATTGTGCGCTTCCGCAAGGATAATAAGGATCTGTTTTATGGCTATGTTTTTTCCAAGGAGTGGGGCATGGACGCCCAGGTCAAGGTGATGGCTTATGACCAGCTGCGCTACTTGTCCAGCAACGACACCTACCGGTTCACGAATGCCAAGGTGGAGGATATTATTCGCAAGATTGCCAAGGATTTTAATCTGAAAACAGGGACGCTGGCCGATACCGGCCATACCATCCCTGCCATGCTGGAAGCAGACAAGAAACTGATTGATATCATCAGCAAGGCCCTGGATTCCACGTTGATCGTGACCAAGCAGTACTACATGTTTTACGACCAGTATGGTGAACTGACGTTGACCAATATCAACGACATGCTTCTTAAACTCGCGGTGGGAGAAGACAGTCTCATGACGGATTTTTCATATAAAAAAAGCATCGACAACGAGACGTACAACCGCGTCAAAGTCGTGCGGGACAACAAGCAGACGGGGAAGCGGGACGTTTATCTTTATCAGCATGGGCAGAATATCGCCCAATGGGGGCTGCTCCAGTTGTATGAGGTTGCTGACGAGAACATGAACCCCGCTCAATTGAAGCAGTTAGCGCAGAACTTGCTGGAGCTGAAGAATAGGGAGCAGCAGACGTTGTCGATCGAGGCTATTGGAGATTTGCGGGTCCGTGCCGGAAACACGATCTATGTGAATCTGCCTGATGAAGGCTTGAAGCCGTATCTCATCGATGAGTGTACGCATAAATTCTCGGACGGTACGCACACGATGTCGCTGAATATGAAGGTGGTGTAAGCAGGGATGCTGGATATTATCAAAAAAGCCAGTCTCAGCGCCGTGGGAAGCACAAACCCGATGGCGGTGCTGTACGGTACAGTCACATCAACACATCCTCTGGAGGTGAACGTGGATCAGCGGTTCAGCCTGACGGAGGATTTTTTAGTTATCGGAGAGTCGATGACCGAGTACAAGCTGAACATTGGCGGCGCGGAATATGTGATTCGAAAAGGGCTGGCGATCGGTGATACGGTGCTGCTCATTCGTTACCAGGGCGGCCAAACGTATCTCGTGCTGGATCGGTTGGTGAAGCCGTCATGATTCCGCAGGGAGGAACGCTGGAGCCGGGTAGCGAGATTGTGGAAACACTGGAGCAGCCTAGTCTGACGTATGACTTGAACCTGAAGGAAGGAATGATATCCGGTCATATTGACGGTCTTGAGGCCGTTAAACAGGCTGTCGTCAAAATCCTTCAGACTCGCCGATTTGAGCATCTGATCTACAGCAGCAACTATGGGCAGGAGCTAGACTCCGTCATTGGCCGCGACCCACTGTGGGCCTACGCTGAAATCGAGCGGCATATCAAGGAAGCGCTGCTGCAGGATGACCGCGTGTTGTCGGTGGATGATATGAATATTTCCTTTACAGGCGAGTTGGCCGTGGCGGAATTTACGGTCCGAAGCGTGTATGGGGCTTTCAATATGACCAAGGAGGTGAGGGAGGATGGTTGAGGAACAGACGTACGAGGCGATTCTGGAGCGGATGCTGGATCGAATTCCGGACGGCATGGACAAAAGGGAAGGCAGCATCATCTACGATGCGTTGGCACCTTCTGCGGCTGAGCTTGCCCAGATGTATGTGGAATTGGGGTACTCCATGAACCTGAAATTTGCCGCTACGGCATCGGGTGAATTTTTGGATCGGAGCATTGCCTGGTCGGGTTTGACCCGAAAACAGGCGACAAAAGCACAGCTTCTGGGACACTTCTCAGGCAATGACGGTGCCCCGGTGGACGTTCCTTTGGGGAGCCGTTTTTCATTGGATCCGCTGAATTACAAAGTCATCACCCGACTGGATGCAGGGCACTTTGTATTGGAATGCGAGACAAGCGGGAAGGCAGGCAATCGTCGATTCGGCTCGCTGCTTCCGCTGGAATACGTAGAAGGCTTGGTGAAGGCGGAGCTGATGGAGCTCTGGGTACCTGGCGAAGATACTGAATCGGATGAAGCGTTGTATGACCGATACCGCGAAAAAATCTCCCGCCCTGTGACCAGTGCGAACCGAAATCAGTATGAGCTGTGGGCGAGGGAGAAAGCCGGGGTTGGCAAGGCCAAGGCTTTTCCGTTATGGGATGGTCCGGGCACCGTCAAGGTGGTTCTGCTGGATAACGAGATGCGAACGCCTACGCTTTCTGTAGTGGAATCGGTACAGCAGTATATCGATCCGACCATGGATGGCATGGGGGAAGGGGCAGCTCCGGTCGGTTCGGTTGTCACCGTTGTTGGGGCGGCCGAAGTGCCAGTAAATATTGAAGTACAGGTTACGCTGCTCGATGGAGCCGGAATGGATGGTGTGCAGGAAGCTATTGAGCAGGGTGTTCGCCAGTATCTTAAAGACCTGGCTATGTCCGACCCGTTGGTCCGGTATAACCGGATCGCCAACGTGATTTTGGATATTCCGGCGGTCATCGACTACGAGGTATTGACCGTGAACGGAGGAACGGACAGCATTCCGATCGAACCGGAGGCGGTAGCTGTCCTGGGGACGGTGACGGTCCGATGAGTAAAGCTGAAGCTTGGCTGGGTTACTTGCCGTCCTTTTATCATGATGTTCGAGAAATGAAAGCCATTGCCGGAGCCGAAGGGGCAGAGCTTGACAAGCTGGCGCAGGAACTGGAGGATCAGTTGGACCAGTATTATCCCGAAACCGCTACGTGGGCGCTATCCCGGTTCGAGCAGGACTTGAACATTCCGGTGAACCTCTCCAAGCCGATCGAGCAGCGGCGTTCGGTTATCATCTCGAAGATGCGGGGAAGCGGCAAAGTGTCTGCCAGCATGCTCAAAAATGTGGCGCAAGCCTATGAGCGGGGCAGCATCGAGGTATCCGTCCAGCCAGCGGAGTATAAAGTGACGATTCATTTTAGAGATACGCTGGGCATCCCGCCGAATTTAAGCGATTTGAAATCAGCCATTGAGGAGATCAAACCAGCGCATATTGCGGTCGATTATGCACTGCGTTATCTCACCATCGCTGAAGTGGAGGGCATGACGTTTGAGGAAATATCAGCAACAACACAAGACAGATTGTTGGGAGGAGGAGCCTAAATGACGAATCCGGTTACACCGAATATCGGGTTGAACAAAATTGATCGAACCTCGCCGTCCACGACGTATTTCGATCTGGAGAAGTATATTGATCAGAACGCAGATGCCGTAGATCGGTTCGCGGGTGAAAGCAGTGTGGCCATAGGTGCACTGGAAAAGCGTCTGGATACCGAAGAACGCCGCGAAGTCGTGCTGCAGCCGGGGCTTCAGATCGTGAATTCGGAGCGGAGTGCTCCTTTTAAGTTAAGTGGGATTAAAGGGCGGACGTTGGTGAATTTGTTGGGGCGGGATGGGTCTTGTGATTCTTTAAACGGCATTTCCCCTTACCAGGTAACACTTGCACTTAATAATAGCCAATATAGCCAAGGAACAGCACTGAAAGTAACAGTTGCGCAAGGATTTTCGAGCGGAGCTGCATTCATTCCTAATGTGAAATTCTACGCTAACAAAAAATATGTTCTTATTGTTGATGCACGGATAGAGAATGCCGAGTATGCTAGAATCCATCTTTCCGGAGTCGGGGCTATCGGTAATAATGTAACTTCGACAACCTTTAAACCTTCTGTTGCATTTTACAGCCCTACAGCTGATACCACGTCTAACGCTGACTTAGCATTAAAAGGATCGGGATCATCGGCGATCATTGCCTACTTTGATGCAGCTCGGATATACGAGGTATCGGCCGAGGAATATGCTGACCTCGCAAGCATGACACCGGAACAGGTCGCCGACAAATACCCATACGTTGATAGCGTTCAGCCTGTCCGAAATCCGTATGCTATCCGGTACGGGGAGAATTTAACTCCTTCACTATTTGAGGGTACTGTCGGTAGTTCTACAAACATAATGTCAGCCTATTCTGCTTTAATTAAAGCAACGGGATCAACGGTAGTGCAGTATAGTTCTAATCTCGTCTCTGCTATACCAAATACTATCTATACACTCAAGGCGAAAATATCTCGAAATGGTGTAGAAAGATATGATGGTGTGTATGTTGATGTAATGGGGTACGACGAAAATGGGCGGTCGGTACTGGACATAGCCGGAACCGCCATCAATGGATCAGGTATTGGAACAGACACATTTTCTACTCCAGCAAATATTAGAACAATGCAGGTTCGTATTGTAATACCAGAAAATGCCGAAATTGGTGATTATGTTGTTGAAGATATTATGCTTAATATCGGTTCCACTCCAAAACCGTTCAAACCACGCGAAGACGCCATGCTCGTACTACAAACGGACTTATACGCCGATCCGTTAACAGGTGTGAATGCTGACGAAGTGTTCGAAAAGGACGGGCAGTATTTCAAGCTGGCAAAGTGGAAGAAAGTTGTTTTTGATGGCAACATATCGTATGTACACTACACATCCTATGCTGGAGCAAAAAGTATAACTTCTTATATAGCGCCTCTAGACCGAAATATAGGGGTCCTTCCATACCTAATTAAATACGATGGGAAATCGTTAATAGCTGGAGGGCCGACTCTTCCCGGTAATTTTGACCAATTCAGTACAATTAATTGGACAACAACGGGTAGTGCTGCCCTTGGGCTAAGTATCCCTAACACAGACAGCGGATGGGGCGACAACTACACGCCGACGCCTGACGAGATTAAGGCGTATTTTATGGGCTGGAGGATGTTTCCATATGAGCAAGGGGACACCGTTCCAATCCCTCCGTACAATGGAACTGGAACAAAAGCATGGGTACAATTAGATCCAACCTCCTCGACGGGCGTTCAATCCGGGGCTTGGACAACAACATTGCCCACTACCCGTACGATAAATACCGCATGGCAACCATACCAACTCATATACCAACTCGTAACGCCAACGATTGAGCCTATCATTTCCGAGGGCATGTTTACGTTTAACGAAGGCGATAACCTGATCGAAGTTGGAACGGGGTTTGTAACTCGGGAGAGAGCGAATCCTTCTGTTTATGCGGACGGGTACGTGCGGATAAATGACAGTTCGGGGACTGGGCAGACATTATCATTCCTATCAAATAAGGTTGCTCGTATAGCGGCTATCTTCATGAATGGGAAGAGAGACGACAGATGGATCTTGCGAACTTCTCCGAATTCATCATTAGTCAATGGAATGGGATATGCGTATACAACAGTTTCTAATTACGATCCATCAGCAGCCTATTCCGTCAACTACCTAATGCTCGACAAATCGTCTATCGTTCCATTCACCGGAACCTACGCAGCTAACGAAAAGGCCATGCTCCAAGAGCTGACCGACGCCGTCCAGCAGAATGCGACCGCTATATCCGTCTCTTTAGAGGCAGCGAATAAAGCTTTTCAATCTGGCGTTAATGCTAAAAATGTTATGGTGGAAGCCATTAACGCCAGTTTGGGCGGTGCTTCCATCAACGATAGCTGGGCTACACTTGCGGAGAAAGTAAGATCTAACAAAGGGATGGAAGTAGAGGGTTTTACTACTGCTTTTGAGTACCCATACTCATATGTTCCTGCTGGATCGACAAAAGTAGAAAAGATCTATACATTCGATGCGGGTTTATCCAATATCTTTTTTATACCTAAAAAGACGCAAAAAGACCAAGCCGGGGCATCCTACATTACGATAGTGACTGGCGGCACATTGATGCTCGGCTGTAAATGGCATTTAAGAGATAAAAACGGTCTTTTGCATATAATAGCCTCATCCGGACCGGGCTATTGGTCTAGAGGTCCCACTCTATATTTATTGTCTCTACAATTCGATCTAGAATATAAAAGATGTTATTTCTCGTACGCTAGCACGGAGACATCAGGCGGAGTTATAACAACAACTATTCCTGATAATTTTGATACTTCCGGTCCAGTATCCCTAGTTATTGAATTAGAGCCGGGGACAACACCTCCGACAGACAGTAAATGGAAAATATTCATGGATGGGAAATTTATTTTAGGATAAATCGATGTAATACAATGTATATTTTATGCAATGTTGAGAGTGCAGATGTCGCGTTGTCCACAGAATATACTATAAGGGTAAGGCTGACTGGATGGATCCCAACGGAGTAGAGGTGTAGGGGGGCCCCCTATATCCCTGAATCAACCTTTTCAAGTGTCGTCCCTTTTTTATTCCCAGTCGGAGCAAGGGGTGATCACTTCCGAAGAATATGAAATCATCACTGGCGAGGCATACTAAACGCTGCTTAGAATGGCCTTACATGAAAAGAAGCTTCAACGGAGAAGGCGGAATCATGCTGGAGAAGCGAAGCGGTCGCCTTTGTCCACGGATTTTAACCCTATCCATAAGTTCTCAGGAAAATCCGGGGGCAACAGCGATCGTAAGCATGATCCGCAGGCGAAGTGATGTACATGCTAAAAAGGTTTATCTCTTGCTTAAAGCAACTAGTAATAACTTCAATCCAAGCCCTCGGCTCCCCGAGGGCTTTTTCAAAACCATTATAAAGGAGGAAGTATTATGTATGAGCACATCGGTCAGCTGTTTAAGATGCTGGTGGCGGGGACGGGGGCCGTGACAGGGTACGTCTGGGGCGGATGGTCGCTGCCGCTGCATCTGTTGTTGTGGTTCGTGGTGATCGATTGGTTGACCGGATGGGGCGCGGCCTGGATGAACGGCGAGCTGCGCAGCCGTATTGGTTATACTGGAATTGCACGCAAAATGACCATTTTTCTCATCATCGCCCTGATGCATCTGGTGGACCGGGTGCTGGGAGAGATGAATTATTTTCAGAATACGGTGATCTTCTTCTATCTCGCGAATGAGCTGCTGTCTATTATTGAGAACGTGGGAAGAATGGGGGTACCGATCCCCCAGTCCCTGCGTAATGTGGTACAGGTATTCCAGATCAAATCCGAAGAAGGGGATAAGCCAACCGCACGAAAGGAGGAGAAAAAGGATGAAACCCTCTGAATTTATAGCCAAGCTGGCACCTATAGCCACCCAGGATATGCGCCAGTACGGGGTGCCTGCTTCGCTTACGCTCGCTCAGGCAATTTTGGAATCCAATTGGGGAATGAGCGGTCTAACGCAAAAAGCGAACAATCTGTTTGGCATCAAAGGAAACGGTCCGGCGGGAAGCGTCACCATGCAGACAACCGAATACAGGGGGCAGACGCCCTATACGACCCAAGCCCAGTTTCGTAAGTACAACAACTGGCATGAATCGGTTGCCGATCATACCCAACTGATCCTAAACGGCACGCGAGATAAGCCACAGCGTTACCATGGTGTATTGTGGGCGGATTATAAAACGGCGGCGACGGAGATTTGGAGAGGGGGCTATGCCACAGACCCCAATTATCCGAAAAAACTCATCGCCTTAATGGAGCAGAATTTGCTCCATCAATATGATTTGCTTAATCCAGAGGAGGAGGAACGCATGAAAATTGAACAATTGACGGCCGAGCTGCAAAAAACACAAGAACAGATGCAGCAGCTTAGTAAGCAATATGCTTCTGCTATAAAATTGTTAGAGGAGCAGAGCAATGCCATGAAGCAGTTGAACACAAGGCTCAAGGCCGTAGAGACAGTGAAACCGGCTAAAGTTCCAGCTTGGGCAGAACCGGCAGTACAAGCTGCACAGCAGGCAGAAGTATTGCATGATCCTGAGGGCAGTTTTGATTTTTATCGAATCATGACCGTGCTGCACCGTTTGGGTTTTTTCGATAGACCAAGTAAGTGAATCGAGAATATAACGTGCAAGCTGCTCTCTCAGGTCACATCTATATAATGAAGCGTTATTTTGAACAATAAAGCTGCCCAACCGTTAGAGCGGTATGGGCAGCTTTTGTTGTATGGGGATATATATATCAGTTAGTGTTTTACTAGCAGATTCGGTTATTCATTTCCCGGAATCGTTTGATATTAGTGAATTCGAACATTCCTTACCCTTCCGACGAATTTCATGCTTGACTGTTCGATGAATTCCTGTCCGTGCATTCACCTTAATAATAATTCACTACGTAAACGTAGAATAACATGCTCCTCCTCGTGAGTTCCTTAACATACAACTCAGCTCACTTCACCTTCACCGTCCCTGCTGCCTGCGCTTGATTCCCCACATGGTCCGTCACGGTATAAGTCACGGTGTAGATTCGGCTTTGGCCACGCTCCGATTTCTCGGCCCGCAGCCGGAAATGGGTATAATAGGTACCGAACTCGGCATCTTGTATATCCGGTCCCCGGTCGCCACCATCGCCTCGATTGTTTTTGCTTTCACTTTTACCGGTTTCCTTATCTCTCCCGTTCAAATTCTCCTGGATATCTTTGCTATGCCCCTTGCCGCCCGCACTCTCCACGGTAATAGAGGTAAGCACGACTGATGCAACGCCAGAGCCTTCATCGCTAGATTCCAGGTCAGCGTGAATATCGACCATTTTGCGGTTTGGCGATTTCAGCAATGATGGAGATAGTGTAACCTTCAGTACCGGGGCGACTTTATCGATGTTCGATACGGTTGCCGTTATCGTACCTTGGTTGCCGTCTGCATCCTCATATTCGAAGGTAAATGAACCATTCTCGGTAAATTTGTAAGTTGGAGATCCACCGTTATTGATGACGGTAATTGGACTATTCGAGACTAAGGCTGCAATAACGTCTCCATTTGTGGGGGCGGTCGTACTGTACTCCAAACCCACGGTGAGATCGCTATACGTGACGCCAGGAGCTGCCGTAAAGTTCTCGCCGATTCCCCGTTGTCGTGCTCAAGCAGGATGCCCCAATAATGCTCGGAGGTGTTCTGGCGGATTGTGTTGCCCTTGATGATTGTGCCCGGCCCGTTCAAAATGTTGATACCGGAGGCGTCCGGAATGTCGACGGTATTCTCGATCCGGTTGTTCTCAATAATGGTATCCGGCGATCCCATTGATACGACGATGCCTTCCCGCGCATTGCGGATCGTGTTGTCGTGGATATAGTTTTGCGGGCCGGATTTGCTGTGATTGGTCGGTGCGGTTCCCCCGGTATTTCCGATGCCGATGCCGCCGCCATACGGCATGTCGGTGATCAGGTTATTATGAATCTCGTTAAAATACTCCAGTTCCCCATGCAGATCAATCGCATCTAACCGGACTTGGTTGAATTCATTGCGCCGGATCACGTTGTTATGGGCCACATACTGTATGAGCGCGCCGTGACGCAGATAAGGCCCCTCGAAGGAAGAGTCCTCGACCAGATTCCACCTGGTATCATTAGCAAACCCATTGCGGTCGACCTTCGGCACGCCCTGAATGGATACGCCGTACCCGGCACCGCCCGGTCCAAGGTCCGTAGCATTTCGGAACGTGGTGTTTCGGACAACGATATCATGGCTGTTCTCGATGCGGACGCCCATGCGGCTGAATTTTTCGATCGTTACGCCGTCGATCGTGATGTTGTACGATGGCGTCTCGCCATAATTAGCGGCAATGATCATCATGTCCGGACCGCCGGCATCCGGGTTGTTGATTCTGTGATCGGTCGTATATTGACCTTCCCAAGCGGAAGTCAGCGTCAGGTTGGAGATGGTCAGATCATGCTGCTTGACGGATCTCAGCATCGTGCTGTTCCGGACCTTGTTCAGCGAGGTCTTGAGGATCGCGCCGTTCTGGCTTTCCCCCCGTAAATTGACCTCCGATTTCAGTATCAGATTGGTCAGGCCATCGGGAGCGCTGTTTAAGTTATACACGCCGTTCGGGAAAAACACCTCATCTCCCGGGACTGCTTCATCTATTGCTCGTTGAATTGCCGGTCGATCGTCCGAACCGCCGTCTGCAGGATCAGCCCCGTAATCGACCACATTCAACGTCCTTCCGGTAGCAACAAAAGCCTGATGCACCGGATGGTCGCTGCCGTCCGCATTTTTCATCCCTGGAGCGGTAAAAGGAACGGTACCCTCCGGCGGCTGCGGCACAAAATCCGGAATGATCGCCACGGGCGTATCCCCGTTAGCGAAAGGCGGATAGATATGGACCTCCGTCAGGCTCGTATAGGCACTGCCGTCCGAATTTCCGCGCCCGGTCAGCTTCACGTAACGTGCACTCGTGTCCGGAACGTTAAAAGGCTGCATCGCGGTGGTGGTTCCGCTGCTCGAACCGTTGAAAAGGGGAGACCAGGTCACGCCGTCATCTGAGATTTCGATATCGATCTCCGTAGCGCGAACGTCCCCTTTATAGAAGGCAATGCCCAGGTAACCGATGTCCCGGGCCTCGCCGAGATCGTACATGATCCACGGACCGTCGCCGGCGGCAGACCAGCGGGTGTACAAATTCTGGTCCAGGGTATTATCCTCGATGTTGCCGTCGCTGCCGCTTGCCGTGACGGAGGCCACAGGCCAAGGCGCTAAGGGAGCACTAAGCGTCGTAACTGATGACGTTAGCGGAACCGGACTGACGTTTCCGGCGGCATCCACGGCCTCGACCTTATAGCTGTACTCCGTGTGCGGAGACAGTCCTTCCGTTTCATAGCGGGTGATGTCGGTGCCCAACTCCGTTACTTTGACATCGTTTTGATAAACGTTATACTTCGCAACCAACTTGTTGTCTTCCGCCGAAGGCCATGCCAGGTGCACATAATCTTCGCCGATACTGCTGACGGACAGACGGCTTCCGTCCGGCCAGGACGGCGGCGTCGTATCCTGACTGGAATCCACCAACTCGCTTACGACCAACACAGGCCTTGGATTGCTGGAGCCGTTGGCTTCCTTGGTATAGATATTGACGCTGACACCGGTATGGGCCGCATCCGCAAGGAGAAAAGATACGCTGCCATTCGCAAGACGACTGCGGACATAGTCCGTCACATCGACGCTGTACACCTCCGGACGCCCGCTATTCTCGGCCTTTACCGTAAACGATCCAACATAAGCGGTCGGATCGAGGCTGTTCACGGGCGCATTGTTCCAGGTAAGATCGTTTTCGCTCCAAGCCGTGTCCTCGATTCCATAAAGGGAGAGTTCTAGATCCGTGTTGCTGGTGCCTTTTTTTGCAGCGACCTGAAATTCGTAGCGGTATTCCGGATCGCTCAGGGTGGAAGCATCGAATTTGAAATAGACAACTTTTTTGTTGGTTGTACCGGATGAAACGCTGAGAAGTCCGAAACTTGTGCCTGTAGCCGAGTTGATATTTGTATCAGGTTTGGAGCTGTCGATCAGAGCATCGTCTGTAGGGCCCAAACGGCCAACCTCAACGGGAACGCCCGGAGAGGGATCGGGATCTGTAGGTTCGGTCGGGTCCGTCGGATTGGTTGGATTTGTAGGATTCGTTGGATCAGGCGGCGTGTAGCCGTCCTTGTAGAGGATCGGTGTCGTTACGTCCAAATTTTTTACGTGCTGATCCATGAAGGACCAAGCTTCGGCATCCGCGATTGCCTTGGCTTCTCCGGTAAAACCGTGGCCCTGGCTGGGCACGATCTCAAAATCCACAACCGGCACTCCGGCGGCCGTCAACTGATCTGCGAATGTGACACTGTCCGTGTAGGGAATGGTGGCATCCGCATCTCCATGGCGGATCCAGAACGGCGGATCATCAGGAGTGGCATACGTTCCCGGCATGGCAAGCCGTGCTTCAATCGGAACGGACAGGGCGTTATGCCCGCCGAGCAGCTTTGTGACCGAGCTGTAGCGGTCGGCAAAATCGGTCGTGAAATCGGCTGGTCCGTACCAGTCCACCACAGCCTGCACCTTGGTGGAGTATTCCGGCCAGCCTCCTGCGCCTTCGATATCGGGCAGATGAACCGTATCTCCGGTATCCAGCGTAACCGTATCCTCCTTGGTCAGGTCTCCGGTCGTTCCCAGGAGGGAAGCGAGATGCCCTCCCGCCGAAGTTCCCCAAACGCCGATGCGACTCGGATCGATGTGGTACTGCTCGGCATGGGCGCGCAAATACCGGATAGCCAGCTTCACGTCTTGAATTTGGGCCGGGTAAGGCGCTTCGGGGGTTAGGCGGTAGCTTAAGGATACGCCGATGTACCCGCGTTTAAGGACATAGTTGCAGATGCTGCCGAGGGCGTTTTTGCGGTCGCCTTTATTCCAACCTCCGCCGTGAATGTAGATCATGACCGGCATAGGCTTGGCTGGCGGCGTGCTCGGAACAGCGATGGACGTATAGAGGTCCCGGTCGCCGGCTTTGCCGATCAAAACGTCCTCATAAAGGGTTACGCCTTCCGGAGCAGGGTATGGGCCGGTTTCGGTCGGCGGGGGTTCAGGCACGGGATCGACCGCAGGCGGAATGCCGGGGATGGCCTGGCCCGACAGCGAGACGCTGTCGATGTACATATTCGCGTTCATCGGATCACCTACCCGGAACTGGATTCGTACATTTGGGTTACTGTTGGCTTCCGGAGGCAGCATCCAGGTTTTCAGCGTGTTGGATTCGCTGCGCGGCGCTTCGGGCGTTCCCGGGGCCAGTTTAAACTCCTCCAGCGTGCTCCAGGTCGCTCCGCCGTCACCGGACCACTCGGCCACAATGCTTCCGCTGACATAGGATGAAGCTCTTGTATAATAGCTTAACTTGATGTTGCCATACCCCGTCGTATTGACAGGCAGATAGACCGAGTCGGTTACATCGATCTTCATAAGGTTTGGCGTGGACGGCGCGCTGCTGGATACGGAAGTTTTGGCTTTGCTTCCGCCTTCTCCGGTCTGAACCCAGGGCAGGGGAACGACGACACCACCCGCGGTTCCGTAGCGCTCCGAATCAAAATTATCGGAGAAGAAGAGAATATCCGGCCCTTCTGGTTCCGGCAGGGGATCGGAATTCGATGCAAAAGATTCATCCGCAAGATCAACCTCTGCCGCAGGTTGTGCCGATACGGCCATAAGCTGCGCTGGTGAAACCATGACGCTCATTACGACCAAAAGGCAGAGGATCAGGCATGAGATCCGGTTAAGTTGCTTTTTCAACATATCATCCCTCGCTTTTCAATATGGGTGCATGAAGTTCGTTTAAGAAACCGGGAAGCCGTCGTTTGACTGCTCTGAGATGGAATTAGGCTAGTGGATGTTAGGGGTGCACGTGCGTTAGAGAGAAGAAAGTGGCTTTGACATGATCGGATTGATCAGGGGAGGTATCCGATTTGTTTTGGTTGTAGACGCCGGCTTTGAAGTACAGATACTTATCGTTATAACCGCTAGGGAGGGTATGCGTCACCGTGGTGGCCGATTCGCCCTCAGGGGTTATTTTCACTGTCATAAGAAGCCCGGTCACCTTGATTTCATAGCTCCATTTCTGGCCAAGGGCAATGCCGTTTGCAGGATTTAGCTGGTTCGGTCCGCCGAGAATGTTCACCCAGGTGTTGCTGTTGTCCAGGTCATCGGTTCCAAAATAAACGGCACCCTTGCTGTCCGAAGGACGCTTGTGGTAATAGAGCCGTATCGGTTCGGTGCTTGGGCCATGGATTTGCCCGACCACGACGCGGCCGATTTTATCGGCTTCATTCCCGCTGACGGAGACATGATCCACCCTTAAGGTAGCATTCATCGTTCCGTCCACGCCGCCTGCCTGAGATTTTATGGATGGGGAGGAAGTAGAGGTTACCCAGTTGTTGGCCCATGAGGAGGCGCTGTTCGTCGACGGATTCAACATTTCACGAAGCTCGGAGCGGGTGTAGGTGCTGTTCGTGGTGGTCTCACCGATATTAGGCGATGTAAATACCATGCCGCCGGTGACGGGATCGGTATAGAACCAATTCGGATGCACATACCCGCTGGCGAGTGATCCGGCCTGGATCTCGGACGCGTCGGGCAGGGTGATTTTCCACTTGGTTAGGTCAAAATTGCCCGAAGGGGGTTTAGCCGGGTCAAGGGTTCCGCCTCCTCCATCCGCAGTGCCTCCCCATATTTCGACCTCCGTATAACTGTTCCAGTCATTTGAGGTGTTGCCGTAGCCCACAATGCGTACATACCGGGCTTCCGCGACGGGGATGGAGAAGGATTGCAGCTGGTTGTTTTGAGCGCTAGTGACAGCGTTCCGTGCTTGAATCCAGTTGGAGCCATCGGTTGAGGTTTGAATATCGAAGGTGAAGGTTCGCGAATCTCCGTTGTAAAACGCGATTTTAACCATTGAAACCGGGTTGACAGATCCTAGATCCAGCCTCAGCCAAGTGCCGTCGCCTTCGCCGGACCAGCGTGTGCTAAGACTGCCGTCCACCGCTTTCGTAGCATTGCAAGCACAGCGAGAGTCGTAGCTGCTTGCCGTTGCGGAAGCCGAGTATTGGCTCTCTCCGGCGGCCAATCCGTGTCCTTCAAACAGAGGAGCAAACAGTATGGCTGCACTGAGCAGGCAGAACGTTAGTTTTTTCGAAAAAGCATGCCTTCGTTTCACAGCAATCCCTCCCGTATAATGGTGAAAACCCTTATGAAATATCATTTCCCTCCTTTCCGGTTTGCGCTTCAACAAGCGAATGACAGCGCTTACCTATCAACGTAGCAAGAATGTGCGCACAGGTCTTGTGTTAATCCTATAAGCGCTTGGCGTTTTTGCATAATGGAGGAATTATTGATGCTTCTGCCTCCTGAGGGTGCGAAATAGCGTAGTGGAGATTGCAAAGAATCTTTTTAATGATTTACTCCATCTACCACCTTGACGGGAATATCGTGCCTAGCGGATAGCCGATGTGACAATTCGGGTATACAAGGAGGAACGGGTTTACTTGGGAATCATATTTTTCTTTCAGCTGCCGGATGGCATATAATCTAAAGAACGAACGATTCCGAATCGACCCTATACAGATAAAACAGGAGTGGGATAAATGACACTGAAGGAGCTTAGAGAGCATCGCCAATATCCGGAGCAAACGAAGTCGGATGCTTCGCGTGCGGTTTACGAGCGGGATTATTCGCGCCTGATCCATTCGCCGACGTTCCGCCGGTTGCAAGGAAAATCACAGGTATTCGGTGCCGGCACCGGCGATTATTACCGGACGCGCTTAACGCATTCGCTTGAGGTTGCACAGATTGCGCGTGAAGCAGCGCGAAGCCTGACCCGCAATTACCCTGAAGTGATGCCGGAACAGGCGGAGAACGCCGGGCTGATGATAGACCCCGAGGTGGTGGAATGCGCGGCGATCGCGCATGATTTTGGGCATCCCCCATTCGGTCATAAGGGCGAAGAGGTGCTGCAGGGCATTTTGGAGAAGCATATCGACCGGAGGACCGAGAAGGAGCTGACACGTCAGCCGGGCACGCCGACGCCGGAGCAGGCAGCTGAGGTACAACAAGCGATGCGGCGTAAATATGAGCATTTTGAAGGGAATGCGCACAATTTTCGGCTGATCATGTTTTTGGAGAAAAGAGAGAACGTCAACGGACTCAATCTGTCCGATGCAGTGCTGCTTGGCATCAATAAATATCCGTTCTCCGGGTTGGATAATCACAAGGGGATGTACCGGCATGAATGGGAATACATCTCCCATATCCGGAAGGAGTGGCAAATTCCCGGCACGCATCGAACGCTCGAAGCGCAGCTGATGGATCTTTGCGATGACATCGCCTATTCCGCGCATGATCTGGAAGATGGCATCAAAGCCGGGAAGATCGAGGTGCATGAACACTTTTTGCGGGACAGTCACTTGAACAAACTGATCGTGCAGAAGATCATGACGCTGGAAGACGAGGTATGGAAGGGATGGACCAAGGAGCAGATCCAACCGAAAGTGGATTTGGTGCTGGACGAGTTTCTGAAAATTTGGAACGAGAAAATGCCGACCTGCGAGAATGACTATTCCCGTACCCGACGGGAGGTCAAGGCCTACTGGGTCAGCCTGTTTGTAGGCAGCTTGGGCGTGATTACGAACGGGGATTGGAAAAAGGTGACGTTTGTCAAAGACGGCGTGGAAGACGAGGATATGCTGCGTACGGTTAGCGTCCTGAAGAGTTTTGCCTGGGTGACCATGATTCGCGACCTGCGGGTGCAGCGCCTGCAGAAGCGCAGCGAATGGATCATCAAGCGCCTGTGGGATGCTTTTCTCGATCCTGTTGCCTCTACGGCGATCATTCCTTCCGACTGGCTTCAGCGCTATGAAGCGGACCAGAAGCGGGCGCAGCCGATCTGGACATGGGAGCATATGGTGATTGATTATATCGCGGGCATGACGGACGCTTTTGCCGAAAAAATCTACAACGAGCTGTATGGCCTCAAGGTAGGCTCGATCTACGATTTGGATTAACAGCGGCGAGCAGGTGTGTGGTTGCGTTGATAATGGATCAGCTACCACCTGCTAATGAGCATGCATTTTATTCTATAGGAAGTTGAAATGCTGACGGAAAGGGGGATTGCATGAATAACCAATTGAAGCTGAGCGTGCTTGATCTGGTTCCGCGTTTTGGAGAGAGTACGTTCGAAGAAGCCTTGCAGCAAGCGGTGATATTGGCTCAGAATGCGGAAGCATGGGGCTACGGGCGCTACTGGGCGGCAGAGCACCATGATCTGGAGCATCTGTCCTGTGCATCGCCCGAGATTTTGCTATCCCATATCGGCGCTAGGACAAAGCGCATTCGGCTCGGCTCCGGGGCCGTGCTGCTGCCCCACTACAGCCCGCTGAAGGTTGCGGAGAATTTCCGCATGCTTGCAGCGCTGTATCCCGGACGCATCGATCTCGGGATTGGGCGGGCGCCGGGAGGTTCGGCGCATACGAGCAAGGCGCTCAGCGGAAATTTCCTGGGTCATGTGGCGGATTTGCCGCAGCGGATTCGGGCATTAACCGAACTGCTGGAGGATCGGTATCGCTACGAAGACGTGCCAGTGGCTGCGAAGCCGGTGCCCGCAACCCCGCCCGTAATGTGGATGCTCGGCACGAATACGAAGAGTGCGGGTTATGCGGCTGAATTCGGTACGGGCTATGTATTCGGCCAGTTTATGAGCGATACGGACGGGGCGGAAGTTCTCCAATCTTACAGGGAAGCCTATCGACCAAACGCTTTTCTGCAAGAACCGCGCACCATGGTGGCGGTAAGCGTGGTATGCGCGGCGACGGAGGAACAGGCGCAGAAGCTTGCCGCGGAGATACCCCGACCAGGGCAGGGCAGCGTACCGACGGGCCGTAAGGAAACGGCCGATCATGAACAAAGCACAGTCTTGGCTGCGATCGGACAAGCAGAAGTTGGTGGGGGCGGCGGCGATACACATTCCAGTGGCAGAACAGCAGCCACGATCCATGACGGGGATCCTCAAGGCAATTCAGCGTCAGAATCCGGAGATCCGGCCCCGTCTGGTTCCGATTCGTCAGGCCCATCCCAGCGGCTAATCATCGGCACGCCTGCAAGTGTGCGAAACAGACTGCAGCATATGGCAGAGCAGTATCGGTGTGACGAGTTCCTGATCGTCACGCCGGTAAGTGATTACAATGCACGGCTGGAATCCTATCGGCTGTTAATGGAGCAACAGTCAACTGCTGCACATATATAATAGAAGAGAGACGAAATAAATGATGCATTCAAACGATTATGACATTACTTTTGGTCCATCCTTCATAAGCGATAAGTCCCCTTATCTGTATACGTATGCCTGTCATGAAACGGAGCGTGAGCTGTGCTTGATGGAGCTGACGGAGCTGTTCGGTCATGAGCCTGACGGTGAGGATTGGCTGGAAAGCGAGTTATGGGTTGATCCGGATCGGAGCCCGTTCTTATCAGCCTGTATCGACGTCAGGATGACCGGAGAATCCATCGAAGAAATGGCTGAGCAAGCAGACCGCATTCATCTTAACAACGCAAGCTTCAAAGTCGTCTGTCTCAAGGCGGGAGATCGGTTCAGTTATGAACAATCACGCGGGTATGAGCGGGTGGTAGGCCGCCAAATTACAGGAATTGCACAGATGAAAGCCCCGGATGTCACGCTCGGTATGATATCAACAGGCGGCATCTGGAGATTGGGACTTCTTCATGAACCTGAACGCGCATGGCTGAAGCATAAACAGAAGCCGCAGAATTATTCCACAGGCCTAAGCTCGCGCATCGCGAGGGCACTGGTCAACCTGGCAGTTCCTCGATTAAGCGAAGTAACGCTTCTGGATCCCTGCTGCGGTATGGGGAATGTATTAATTGAGGCGTTCTCGATGGGTATCGCGGCTGAGGGGCGTGACATCAATCCGCTTGCCATTCGGGGAGCGAGGGTGAATCTGAGGCACTACGGTTATGATGACAACAAAGTTGCCATTCAGGATATGAATACATTGCAAGGGTATTATGATGCCGCGATCCTGGACCTGCCGTATAATCTGTGTTCTGTTTTCCCGGAGGAAGAGAAGCTGCAGATGCTGCAAAGCTTACGCCGGTTGTCAGATCGAGCTGTCATCGTCAGCACAGAGCCATTATACGAGTTGCTGATGAGCACGGGCTGGAAGGTCCTGCGTCATTGCACGACCCGCAAGGGGAGTTTTGTGAGGGATATCTGGTTGTGCGAATAATGGGGCTTGCTACCTATTGCCCAGGGTCATAACGATATTTCACTAAATCGATGATGCCTTTGGAATTGACGGTAACGCCTTCGCCTTGGAGGTACAGCTCCTGCATGAGTCTGGATTCATCGTCCTTGATGGCGATTTCTCCTTTTGCGTTGACGACCCGATGCCACGGCAGCTTGTGAATGTGACTGAGGGTGTGAAGTATTCTGACGACTTGTCGTGCGCCCCTTGGGCTGCCGGCCAGTCTGGCCACCTGTCCATACGTCATGACATATCCTTCCGGAATGCTCCGGATCACTTCAATTACACGTTCCGTATACGGCTGCATCGATTCTCTCTCCCATTGCGTATAAATGTAGTTAAAAAATAAAAAGGGGCGTCCCGAAAGGTATGGAAACCTTGGGACGTTCCTTTTGTTGTATGGATCTTGAGGTGTTTGTTGCAAGATCCTCGGCTCCTTCGTGAGCGGGATTAAAGCTGTACTTAAGAACTTGTTACCTGGTCTTAGTACGACTTGCTATAGTCGATTACATTTCGCGACAGGGGCTTACCGCTTACATAGTTCTGCAAATTCTCCAGGAAAATATCCACGGCACGCTCGCCGTAGCGATCCGTATCGCCCGCCATATGCGGTGTCATGATGACATTGTCCATGGACCACAGCGGATGGTCTGACGGAAGCGGCTCTTCTTCGAACACATCCAGTCCCGCACCCGCCAATGACCCGGCTTGAAGTGCCTGAATCATGTCATTCGTTACCACGGTTTGACCCCGGCCCACATTAACGAAGAAGGCGGAGTCCTTCATCGCCGAGAATCTTGCCTCATTGAACAGTCCACGGGTATCATCGGTTAGCGGAAGGATGTTCACGATATAATCGCCTTTCGCCAGCGCTTCATCAAGCTGATCGACCTTATACATCGCTTCCACATAAGGATCGGATTTGCCGGAATGACGGACACCGACGGTCCGCATACCGAACGCCTGGGCCACGCGCGCTGTATGACTGCCGATCTGGCCGACGCCGACGATGACGATGGTTTTACCTGCCAATTCCGTGAACGTGCCGGACGTATCCCATTTGCTGTTCGATTGCTGTCGAATTGCTAGATGAAGGTTGCGCGTGAAGGCCAGAATCATCGCGAAAATATGCTCCGTGATCGGTACGCTATGTACGCCGCTGGCATTGGTAAGCTGAATACCCTTTTCTTCGAGCTCTTTGAGCGGCATTTTATCGACACCGGCTGACCATGCTTGAATCCATTTCAGTTTACTGTCCGCAGACAATACATCCTCCTGTACGAAGCGTGACCAGCCGATCATGATTTCGGCATCCTGAACGATGCTTGGCGTAAGCTCTTTCGCTTTCGTAACCAGCAGCTCGTAGTCGGGGGCGATATCCTTGATTTTCTGCTGTTGTTCCGAGGTTAAGTCGTGTATAGCAACGATTTTCGGCATGGTGCTACCTCCTAAGGAATGTGATATAAACCAGAATAAAAGCGTTAAACTCTTTGGGAACATATTATCAGAAATCATCACTTTGCGCATGGACGAACTGTCCCGATTGGAAAATTTGTACATGAATTTTTGTCCGGTTTATGGTAAATTGAAGCTTCATCATATTTTTAGGCGAATTTGATGTACCCCTCATACTATTTTCAGGTATTATTGCTCAAACTATAAACGAACCAAGAAAACATGGTGCTTATAGTGGCCTAGCGGCTGCTTAGGATAAAAGAGATTGGAAGGAAGTGTCTTAGTTGAGCCATTCGGCTGAGGGAGCTATGGATCGTTTATTTGTTGCCGTACATCTGCCTTCGGAGGTGTCGTCCCGGATTCAGGAATGGACGGAAACATTGGGGGAGCAAGTAACTTTTAAAAAATGGGTTCATCCGCAGGATTACCACATTACCTTACAGTTTCTAGGCGATACGCCGTCAAATCGCATAGAGGAGATTACAGCGGCGCTGCAGGAAGTCGCTAAGGAGCATAAGCCCTTCAAGCTTGGCCTTTATGATGCCGGCGTGTTCGGGGCAAGCGCCTCGCCAAGAATTTTATGGGCGGGAATCGGCGGGGATTTGAATGCTCTGTCTCAGCTTCAGCAAGCGGTGGTATCGAAGATGGAGGCTTTCGGATTTGTGCCGGAGGAGCGACCGTTTCGTCCGCATATTACGGTTGGCCGGAAGTTTCAAGGAAACCAACAGTTTTCATTGGATGTTATCGGAACAGGACCCAAGCCCATCCAGTGGGAAGTGCAGCAGCTCGTTCTTTTTCGAACAAATTTGCATGCAACTCCAATGTACGAAACAGTAGGTGTGGCGCGGCTTTCGACCATTTTCTGAAACTGAAAATAGAATGTTCATAAAATTACCATGTTTTCAACGCCTAAAAATGTGGTTACATAGTGTAGGAATGTGCCGACATCATAGGAGGAAAAATATGGTTATGAAAGTGCTACGGCAAAATCGCTGGGTTGCGCTGCTCATCGGAGCGCTCTTTGTGAGTTTGTCTCTTATAAGTTTACTTGGAATGCAGACAAAGGCGGAAGGGGAAGAACAGCAGCAGGATATGCCAAAGTTCGTGACGGCTGCCCCGGCTCCTGTAAATGACCCTGATCTATCCGTAAAAGACGCGAGTACCAAACAGGATAGGGAACCTGTCAATATTTTGTCTTCAATTGTTTTCCAAGAGTGGAATAAGCCGGGGAGCAAGAGTCATGCTTTTTCAAAGTCAAAAGGCATAGGTTTGGCTGAAAACGGATATTGGAACTCGCAACAAGCATTGAAGGCTGCAGATGAGAAAAAGAAACCATCGAAATCTCAGGCTGCGGACGGGAAACCGGCAAAACAAAAGGGGACGCATGTCGTCAAATCTCAGACTGAAAGCTTATCACCCCCCACAACTTTATTCTTCACAAGAACAAATACGTTAACCCAGGATCAGAAAGCCAAAGCGACCTGGACCTATGATTTGTCAGCTGAAGAACTGCTTCTGCTCCAGAAGATTGTCATGGCAGAGGCGGAAGGCGAACCGTACGAAGGCAAAGTAGCCGTTGCTAACGTTGTCTTAAACCGGCTGCGGTCCGCTAATTTTCCCGATACGATTACCGATGTCATCTATCAAAAGCACCAATTTAGTCCTGTAGCGAACGGGCGTCTTAAACGTGTCAAGCCGAACAAAGAGACGATTAAATCCGTGAATGCGGCACTTCACGGCCAAAAAGAGGTAAAGGACGATACGTACTTCTTCCTGTCTTTGAAGCTGGCTCAGGACCTGACGGTGCATCATTCAAGAACATTTGTTAAAAAAATAGGAAATCACTCTTTTTACAAGTAGTGCCCATATGGGTAAACTAGGATGTAGGAGGTGTGTTTAAGCATGAATATTACGTATTACGGCCATTCTAGCATTTTGGTGGAAGAAGGCGGAGTTCGTGTGATCATCGACCCGCTGCTATCAGGGAATCCAGGCTCCGGCATTGAGCCCAAGGACGTCAAGGTGGATGCGGTTGTGCTGACGCATGGGCACTCCGATCATTTTGGCGACTGCATCGAGATAGCGAAGCAGAATGATTGCCCGATTATCGCAGTCTATGAACTCGCCGTGTATTGCGGCAGCCTGGGTGCCAAATCCCATGGAATGAACATCGGCGGAAGCGCGCAATTCGATGGCTTTAAGGTGAAGTTTACCCCGGCCTTTCATTCTTCATCCATTTCGGTAGGGGACACCTGGATCTATGCAGGGCAGCCTGGTGGCGTCATTCTGACGATGGGCGGGAAAACATTCTATCATGCGGGCGATACGAGTTTGTTTGGCGATATGCGGCTGATCGGAGAGATGAACCGTATTGATGCAGCTGCGCTGCCGATTGGGGATTTATTGACGATGGGCCCACAGGACGCCCTGTTGGCCGCACAGTGGATTCGTGCGAAGCATGTAATCCCAGTCCATTATGACACGTTCCCGGGCATTAAACAGGATGCTGGGGCCTTCTGCGACGAACTAGCCAAAACAGGCATTCAGGGACATCCATTGAAGGCTGGAGAAACGCTGGAAATCTAGATGCATTTTTCATATAAAAAGCTTCCCTGTCACGAAGACAGGGAAGCTTTTTTGGGGTAATAGTTCAAAAGCGGGAATTATAGAGCATGCTATAGATATTAGGGCTGGTCCGCCAACAGTTTGACGGCTTCCTCACGATGATCGGGCATGCGCCCTTCGGTCAGCAATTCCATCACCTGGCTGGCGCAGTGGTCGGGCTCCAGATGCGGTATGCGCCGCCGGCCGGCTCCATTACGTTTCGTACTCACCTGATCATAATGATCGGACAGCAGGTTCAGCCATTTGTCGATCACGGAAGGAGAGTCCAAAATTTCCGCATAACCTTCGCTGACAAAGAAATGGGAATTCACTTCTTCTTGTCCCGGGATAGGCTCATAGAACAGCATGGGAATTCCCTTGGCGGCTCCCTCTGTACACGTCATCCCGCCTGGCTTGGTAATGAGCAAATCCGACACTTCCATGAGGTTATGTATATCTTCGCGGTACCCGAGAACATGAATGTTGGGATGCTGAAAGATCGGGTCCTCGCGCATGCTGGCAACCAGTTTCTCGTTCTGTCCCATACAGAAGACCAGCTGGATATCATCGGCCCTGCTGGCCAGCTTGCTGAGCAGCTCCTTGTTGAATACGAGACCCCAACCGCCCCCCATAATCAATACGGTTGGCATGTTTTTTAAGTGAAGCTCGGCTTGAAGCGCTTCTCGATTGCCCCTTTCCCAGAACTTGGGATGCACCGGAATGCCGGTCACATGAACGAATTCGGGCTGAATGTCCCGCCGCAGCAGCATTTGTTTCACATGAGGCGTTGATACGAGATATTCGTCCACTTCCGGATTGACCCAGGTGCCATGGGCATCATAGTCGGTAATCAGCGTATAGAGCGGAACCTCGAGTCCCTGACGCTTCAGGCGGGAGACCACGGCGTTAGGGAAGGGGTGGGTACATATGATAAGATCCGGTTTCAGCTGCTCGATGACCTGCTGAGCCTGCGCGTAGAATATACGGTGCAGCGCGAGCCGCGTCAAACGGTTTAGCGATTTCTTATATTGCGAACGGTACAGCATGCCGACAAGGCGCGGACGGGTGCTGACGGTTTTTCGATAAGCGGATAAGATTAACGGCCCCACGGTTGGATTCAAAAAATTGCCAAGCTCAATGACGCGGCAGTGGATGCCGGGATTCATCCGTTGTATACCTTCAGCCAGCGCATACGCTGCTTGCGTATGACCTGTGCCGAAACCCTCGGAAAAGAGGAGCACTCTTGTATATCGCATGGTTTCACCTACTTCTTTCTCCCTCTATCTTACAAAACAGGAATCATTTTTTGAAGAGCGGCGCGAAAAAAAAGAGTATGCATCATAAGTATACGCGCAAAAGGGAAAAGCATTTCAATTATTTTACGGCTGGGAGTCCGAGCGTACCCTTACATTAGACGTCATGAGAAAATTTGAACCCTGCATTCAGAATATTAAAAAATTTAACGAAAAGATATTGCAATGGCTCCGATTATCTGGTAAAGTGATTTTTGACCGAATGACCGAAAAGGTATTTTGGTCAGTTTTGAAATAAAGGCCAATCTAAAAAGATCAAGAAGGAGGGGTAAGCATGTCAGCTGTGGACCGTCGGAAGCAGGTGCTGGATGCTGCCTCCAAGTCGTTTGCTTTGTTCGGATATAAAGCGACGACGATGGA
This sequence comes from Paenibacillus sp. JZ16, assembly GCF_015326965.1. Taxonomy (NCBI): domain Bacteria; kingdom Bacillati; phylum Bacillota; class Bacilli; order Caryophanales; family Paenibacillaceae; genus Paenibacillus; species Paenibacillus sp. JZ16. Next base: position 3,211,994 of record NZ_CP017659.1, on the reverse strand, counting down.
ACAGGTGGCGAAGATTGCAAATGTAGGGAAAGGTACGATCTACACGTTTTTCACGAATAAGGATGAGCTGTTTGACGAGATTTTGCTGTCGGCCATTATGGAGATGAAGCGTATTGCCGAGCGGGAGATCCGGAAGGACAGAGATTTCTTCGACAATCTGTATCGGGTGCTGGATGCGCTGCTTGAATTCCGAGGCGAGCATGAGCTGTTCATTAAGCTATCGCAAGAGGTACGGGATATTGGCACGCCGAAGGCGCATGAAGGGTTGACGAAGGTGGAGAACGGGATCGTCGGATATCTCGAGGGAATTGTGGAGCAGGCCATATCGATCGGTGAGCTCAAGCCGCTGGATGCTCAAGTGGTATCCTTCGTGATGCTGAAACTGTACGTTGCCCTCACGACGGACTTCAATCAGCTTCACAAGCCGCTGAGCAAGGAACAGATCAAGGAATATATGATGGTGTTCTTGGCTGACGGATTGAAGGCTACTTCATAAGAAGGATACAGGAACCTCCTTCGTGATGAGGAAGGCGGACTCTCTAGGCTTGAGGGATCGTCTTCCTTGCCAGGGATCGTTTTTTTTTGGCCTAAACTGACTGATTGAGGATATTGGTCATTCTGTACTGGAATGTGATCTGCCATGCTGCAGATTCATGTCGGCTGGTTATCTAGAGAAAAAAAGGAGAGAGACTGGGATGAAGTCATTATCTGTATTTGCAAAAGATCTTGGCGCTGCCGTTCGGAATAAAAAAATATTGATTCCGATCATCGCGGTGCTGTTCATACCGGTCATGTACAGCGGTATGTTCCTCGGGGCCTTCTGGGACCCGTACGGCAAGATGGAGGATTTGCCCGTTGCGGTCGTCAATAACGACCAGGGCGCTGTTTTTGAAGGAAAGACGCTGCACGCCGGCGAGGATTTGGTTGCCGAGCTGAAGAAGGGAAAAGATTTTAATTGGCAATTCGTTAATCGGCAGGAAGCGGAGCAGGGCATGCAGGATAACAAGTACTACATGACCATCAGCATCCCCGAGAATTTCTCCCAGCAGGCGACAACTTTAATGGATGAACATCCGCAGCCTGCGCAGATCGTATTTGAGCCGAATGAAGGCTACAACTTCCTGGCGGCCCAGATCGGCGGATCTGCGGTGAAGCAGATTCAGTCCAAGGTGTCCGCGAAAGTGACGGAAGCCTATACGGAAACCCTGTTCGATCAAGCAGCCAAGGTATCCGATGGCTTGAGCGAAGCGGGAGACGGTGCAACCAAGATATCCGAAGGTGCCGTGAAGCTGGATGACGGTGCCGTGAAGCTGAAGGAAAATCTGGCTAAACTCGTCAGCGGCACACAGGAGCTTCAGGATGGAATCGCGCCTTTGACCAAAGGCGTGCAGGAGCTGAATAACGGTGCAGGCAAGTTGAACGCAGGAGCGGGTACGCTCGCTTCCGGCTTGGATCAGCTTAAAGCGGGTCACAGCAAGCTGCAAGCAGGAGCTGAGGAAGCAAGCAAGGGCGGTGCCAAGCTGCAAGCGGGAATTGAATCTGCCGCTGCCGGCAGCACCACTCTGAATGAAGGCCTGCAAGCCAACCAAGCAGGGGCTTCCCAGCTTGCGGCAGGCGCGAAAAGCGCTCATGAAGGCAGCAGCAGCCTGAAAGCCGGGCTGAATCAATCGCTGGAGGCTACGGCTTCATTGGAGCAAGGCGCTAAGGCCGTTGCAGACGGATTGAAGAAGCTGGCTGAAAGCAATCCGGAGCTGGCGCAGAGTCCGGAGGTTCAGCAGCTGCTGGCAGCGAGCCAATCCGTTGCCACCGGCACAAGCGGGCTGAATGCCGGCCAGAAACAGCTCGCACAAGGCGCAGCCGAGCTGAATCAAGGCACGCTGCAGCTGCAGGAAGGCGCCGGCAAGCTGAGCGCGGGAGCGAGTCAGCTGGCTGAAGGCGGCAAACAGCTCGCAGCTGGCGGTCAAGAGCTGCTGGCAGGTGCCAAACAGCTGAGCGCCGGCCAAAGCCAATTGGCTGACGGCATGAAGCTGTTCGGCACGAAGCTGAGCGAAGCGGCAGCTGGAGGTAAACAGCTCGCAAGCGGAGCTGCCACCCTTTCGCAAGGGACGCAGCAGCTTGCAGGAGGAGCGGGCAAGCTCGGAAATGGCGTTACAACGCTAGCCGACGGCTCGAAAAAGCTGGATTCCGGAGCCGGTGAGCTGGTAAACGGGATGAATGAATTGAAGGAAGGCAGCGGAGAGCTTGCAGGCAAGCTGAACGAGGCTGCCGACAAGACAGGCGATATCAAAACAACTGACGAAACGGTCACCATGTTTGCCGGACCGGTACAGGTTGAAGAGCACAAGGTGAACGAAGTGCCGAACTACGGTACGGGATTCGCGCCATACTTCCTGTCGCTCGGTTTGTTTGTCGGAGCCTTGCTCTGTACGATTATCCTGCCGATCCGCGAAGCATCGGTACCGAACGCATCGGGTTGGAACCGGTTTGTCAGCCGTACGCTTTCCTTTGCCGGAATGGGATTGATTCAAGCGCTGCTGGCATCGGTCGTTATGCTGTACGGATTGAAGCTTGAGGTGCAGAGCGTTCCACTCTTCTATCTCTTCTCCATCATCACGAGTTTGTCGTTCATGTTCCTGGTGCAAATGTTTGTAACCTGGCTGGATCAGCCTGGACGCTTCGTCGTCATCGTTATCCTGATCCTCCAATTGACTACAAGCGCAGGCACGTTCCCGGTAGAGCTGATTCCGAACTGGATGAAGGCATTGAATCCGCTGCTGCCGATGACTTACAGCGTAAAAGGCTACAAGGACGTCATATCCACAGGAAGTTTCGACGGCATGTGGGCGAATGTGGGTGTACTGGCCGGATTCGGTCTCGTATTCCTGGCTCTGACCGCCGTGTACTTCCTGGCTACCCGAAACAACAAGAAAGCAGCAGACACCGATACAGCGTTGACTGCATAAGCAAGATATCTATTATATGAAGGAAGAGGATTTCCCCGAAGGTCGAGCAGATCTCGGGGAAGTCTTTTTTTTTTGATGCTCGGGCGTAGCGGGAGCATGGAGAACCAACCTTAGAGTTGCATCATCTTATATTGGATCATGGTGATGATGATCACTTGCCTCTCCCGTTGGAGAGAAGTTGAAGGGAAAAGACCAGCGGATGGTTTTGAAAATGAGATAAGGTGAACAAAAACGCCTGTTCGGAATGTTTTATTTGCATGTTTTTTTGCACTATTCTACATAAGTTTTAACTGTGTGTTGTGATAACTCTCATAAAAACAATTCTTATCAAATTCATAAAAACTTTGAATTGCCTGCACTGTATGACGGTGATAAAATATATAGAACTAATAAATCTTACGTGTCAGGTAAATGTTACCCCTTGCCGCTTTTGCACAATACTGCATCACCTCATGACAGTGTGTCCGCTGCAGGAGAGGATTGATGTCCAACCTTTAATAGGTTGTTCAAAAAGTCCGCTTTTGATAAGAAACCAATCGAGGCAAATTCAAGGCTGGGCGACCGCGATTCAGAAGTAGGTTTTCTTGCGATATAGAATTTCATCAACTCCGTTGATAACTTATAAATCCTATATCTATCACGAAATGAATCAGGAAGCCACTCGGCATCGAATCTTGAATTCAGCCGGGCCTTCCGGTGCTCACGTACCAAAAACGTACGCTCCACTCCTCAGTCCCTAGCTTCATCCAATCTTCTCGGTGCTGAAAACCGACCTTTTTGAACACGCACTTTATGTTTTCTGTTATTGATCAGCAGCATTTTATTCTATACAAAGAAAGGTTGCATCTTATGAAACATACTGATTTTCCCCAGAAACAGGGCCTCTATGATCCGCAGTTTGAAAAAGATGCTTGCGGTATGGGTTTTGTTGCCCATATCAAAGGTAAGCCATCCCATGAAATCGTTAGCAGCGCGCTGACCATGCTTGCCAATATGGAGCATCGCGGCGGACAGGGCAGCGAGCCGAACTCCGGTGACGGCGCTGGGATTATGCTGCAAATTCCTCACTCCTTCTTCTCCGCCGAAGCAGCGAAGCTGGGCTTTGAGCTTCCGGAAGCCGGGCATTATGGTGCCGGCATGCTGTTCCTATCCCATGACCCTGCCGTCCGTTCGGCCCATGAGGATCAGTTGGCTTCGATTATTGCTGAAGAAGGCCAGACCCTCCTTGGATTCCGCGATGTCCCGACGCATGATGAAATGCTGGGTAAATCGGCAAAAGCGGCAAAGCCGTACGTCCGCCAAGTGTTCATCGGACGAAGCTCCGACATTCAGGATGATCTCTCGTTTGAGCGCAAGCTGTATGTCATCCGCCGCCGCGCCGAGCTGGCTATCCGTTACAGCGGCAAGCCCGAAGGCGACAGCTTCTATGTATCCAGCCTGTCCTGCCGGAAGATCGTATACAAAGGCATGTTAACGACGGAGCAGGTAGGGGAATTTTACCTGGATCTGCAGCAAGAGGGATTGGAATCCGCTATTGCGCTGATTCACTCCCGTTTCAGTACGAACACGTTCCCAAGCTGGGAACGCGCGCATCCGTACCGCTTCATGATTCACAACGGCGAGATCAACACACTGCGCGGGAATGTAAACTGGATGCACGCCCGTCAATCGCTGTTCGAGCATGAACTGTTCGGAAGCGATCTCGAGAAGGTTAAACCTGTCATCAACCCGGACGGATCCGATACCGGGATGTTCGATAATACATTTGAATTCCTGTATCTCAGCGGTCGTTCCCTGCCGCATGTGGCCATGATGATGGTCCCTGAGCCATGGAGCAACCATGAGAGCATGGACAAGACCAAAAAAGCATTCTATGAATACCACAGCACGCTGATGGAGCCATGGGACGGCCCGGCTGCGATGGCGTTCACGGACGGCGTTCAGATCGGGGCTACCCTGGACCGGAACGGACTGCGTCCATCCCGTTATTATGTAACAAAGGATGATCTGATCATTCTGTCCTCCGAAGCGGGCGTTCTGGATATTCCGCCGGAAAACGTGCTGTACAAGGACCGCTTGCGTCCTGGCCGGATGCTGCTCGTTGACACGAAGGAAGGCCGGATCATCTCTGACGAAGAGGTCAAAGCAAGCATCGCCGCGGAACTTCCGTACTCTGAATGGCTGGATGAGCATCTGGTAGAGCTTCATGATCTCCCTGACGCGCCGGAGCTGCCGGATCCGAAGCATGAAAATGTACGTCAGCTGCAGCAAGCCTTCGGTTACACGTATGAGGAGCTGCGCAAAGTCATTGAGCCGATGGCGATCACGGGTGCGGAAGCTGTCGCATCCATGGGATACGATGCACCGCTTGCGGTGTTGTCCGACCGTCCGCAGCGGCTGTTCAACTACTTCAAGCAGATGTTCGCCCAGGTGACGAACCCGCCGATTGATGCGATTCGTGAAGAACTGGTCACTTCAACGGCAACAACGATCGGTCCGGAGCGCAATCTGCTGAAGCCCGAGCCCGAGAGCTGCCGTCACATCCGTCTGGATTCGCCGGTGCTATCGAATGAAGATTTTGCGAAGCTGCGCCACGTTCGCCGTCCCGGCTTCAAGTCCATGACCATTCCGATATTCTTCCCGGCAGCGGAAGGAGCAGAAGGGCTTCGTCAAGCGATCAATACCCTCTGCGAGGCAGCGGACCGGGTTATTGCCAAGGGTCATAACATCTTGATTTTGTCGGACCGCGGGGTGGATAAAGATAATGCAGCGATTCCATCGCTGCTTGCCGTATCGTCACTCCACCATCATCTGATCCGTCAGGGAACCCGGACCAAGGTGGCGATCCTGCTTGAATCCGGTGAGCCTCGCGAAGTACATCATTACGCCCTGCTGCTCGGATACGGCGTGAGCGCGGTCAACCCGTATCTGGCGTTCGAAACATTGGATGACATGATTGCGGAAGGCATGCTTCGCGGGATCTCGCATGAGAAAGCCGTGAAGAATTACATTAAAGCGGCAAGCAAGAGCGTCGTTAAAGTTTTATCGAAAATGGGGATTTCCACGATCCAATCATATCGCGGAGCCCAAATCTTTGAGGCTGTCGGCCTCAAAGAAGATTTCGTAGAAAGCTATTTCACACGGACGCCGTCCCGGATCGGGGGGATCGGTCTTGAAGAAGTGGCTAAGGAAACCCTGGCTCATCACGAGCGTGCCTTTACTGATAAGGACGGGAACGATAAAGCGCTGGATTCAGCGGGCGAATATCAATGGAGAGCTGACGGGGAAGAGCATTTGTTCAACCCGAGGACCATCCATTTGCTGCAGCAGGCTGTCCGCACCAATGACTACGCAACCTACAAGAAATACGCAGAGCTTGTGAAAGGTGAGAATGAGCAGCATCTTACGCTGCGCTCACTGCTCGAAATTAAGCCGGTCGGCGAGCCGGTACCACTGGATGAGGTTGAATCCGTAGAATCCATCATGCGCCGATTCAAGACGGGCGCGATGTCATTCGGCTCGATCAGCAAGGAAGCGCATGAGAGCCTTGCGATCGGGATGAACCGCATCGGAGGCAAGAGCAATACGGGTGAAGGCGGAGAGGATCCGGCCCGTTTCATTCCGGATGCCAACGGCGATTCCCGCCGCAGCGCCATCAAGCAGGTGGCTTCGGGACGTTTCGGCGTAACCTCCAACTACCTGGTGAACGCAGACGAAATCCAGATTAAGATGGCGCAGGGCGCGAAGCCGGGCGAGGGCGGACAGCTCCCGGGCCGTAAAGTGTATCCTTGGGTAGCCGAGGTTCGCGGTTCGACGCCGGGTGTTGGCCTGATCTCGCCGCCGCCGCATCATGATATCTACTCCATTGAGGATTTGGCAGAGCTTATTTACGACCTGAAGAACTCCAATCCGCGTGCGGATATCAACGTGAAGCTCGTATCCGAGGTGGGTGTGGGCACGATCGCTGCAGGTGTTGCGAAGGGCCGCGCGGATATCATTCTGGTCAGCGGTTACGATGGCGGTACGGGGGCTTCGCCGCAAGGCTCGATCCGTCATGCCGGTATGCCTTGGGAGCTTGGCCTTGCCGAAACCCATCAGACGCTCATCATGAACAATCTGCGTGACCGGGTCGTGCTCGAGACAGATGGCAAAATGCTGAACGGACGCGACTTGGTGGTAGCGGCTCTGCTTGGAGCCGAAGAGTATGGGTTCTCTACGGCACCATTGGTTGCCATCGGGTGTATCATGATGCGTGTGTGTCAAATGGACACCTGCCCGGTTGGCGTAGCCACTCAGAATCCGGAGCTGCGTAAGAACTTTACAGGAGATCCGGAGCATGTTGCCAACTTTATGCGCTTTGTCGCTCAAGACATGCGCGAGCTGATGGCAGAGCTGGGTTTCCGCACCATTAATGAGATGATTGGACGTACCGACTGCCTGGATGCCGTCAAAGCGGATCATCACTGGAAGAAGAAAGGCGTGGATATCTCCGCATTGCTGTATACGCCGGAGCTTCCGGAAGGCAGCACTCGCTATCGCAGTCAAAGACAGAATCATGGCTTGGAAGAAACGCTGGATATGCGTTCGCTGCTTGGCAGCGCTGCGCCTGCATTGGAATCGGGAGCGGCGGTGGAAGGCACCTTCCCAATCACAAACGTGGATCGTGCAGTGGGTACGATTCTGGGCAGTGAAGTCACGCGCAAATACGGCGCTGCCGGACTGCCGGAAGACACGATTCGTTTTAACTTCGTGGGGTCCGCAGGCCAGAGCTTTGGTGCCTTTGTGCCAAAAGGGATGACACTGACGGTTGAAGGAGATGCGAATGACTATATCGGTAAAGGCCTTTCCGGCGGCAAACTGATCGTGAAGCCGTCACCGAAAGCAACCTTCAAAGCCGAGGAGAATATCATTGCCGGTAATACCGCGTTTTATGGTGCTACAGGCGGCGAAGCCTACGTAAGAGGCATTGCCGGCGAGCGCTTTGCCGTTCGTAACTCGGGTGCGAGCATTGTGGTTGAAGGCGTCGGCGATCATGGCTGTGAATACATGACCGGCGGCCGGGTAGTCGTTCTCGGTGAAACCGGACGAAACTTCGCGGCCGGTATGTCCGGTGGGGTTGCCTACGTCTATGATCCTGAAGGAACTTTTGTGGATCGCTGCAATCTGGAAATGGTACTTCTTGAGCGCGTAGAGGAAACAGCAGAAGCGGAAGCACTCCATCATCTTATCCGGCAGCATGAGCAGTACACGGGCAGTGTGCCTGCACAGCAAATTCTGGGGGATTGGGATCAGGCGCTGAGCCGCTTTGTCCGTATCATTCCGAAGGATTACAAACGCATGCTGCTGCATATCGAGAAGGCTCAAGACCAAGGGCTGGCAGGTGAAGCTGCGCTTCTCGCCGCATTTGAAGCAAATATGAAAGAGTTGGCTCGTACAGGGAACTAACATCTGATGAGAGATCAGCTGATACCACATTGTGTTCTTTAATGAATGCAATGTGGTTTTTTTTCATATATAAATAAGTTACGATGGTATTGTTTTTAGAAATTATGCTTTTCAGCAAAATATTCCAAAAGAAAATTCGACAAAATTAGAACCGGAAGCATAGGACAAAGGCTCCATAAGACGACAGCATCATGTGGATTCGTTCGTTATAATATTGGTAAGTAAGTTGTTTAGTAGGTTGTTGCTATATACATGGTAATTTCAACAAGTATTGGCAGCTGGGATGGAGAGGAAATTATAGATAAGCGAGGTAGTTGTGGAAATGAGTGTGGACAAGGAGAGAGGCTCCGGAAGCACCGAGCAGCGGCTTGACCAGCAGAAAACGAACATCGACATCAATAAGCTCATGACTCAATTGGGAATCCATCCTGATAAATGGCTGCAAATGGAGGAATTACGAAAAGATTAAATATGATCTTACGAAGGCAAAAAAATCCCCGGCATGTAGTGATGAGCGTATCCTACATGGCGGGGATTTTGTAGTTCTTAGGCATGAGCATTATTTCATGGCTCGTTCCATGCGAACAAATGCAATGAATCGCTTGGCTTCATCTTCGGTTAGCTTACGACCGTCCACCGTAAGGTTAAAGCGTTCCAATAAATCCTCATCGGATAGTTCAAGTCCGTCCACAAATGATCGAACCTCCGCATCTAGCACCGTTTTTTCCTGTGTCGTTCTCCCGATCAGATAATCTATGGATACGTCAAACAGATCTGCCAGGCGGGTCAATGTTTCGAAATCAGGCTTGCGCCGATTTTTTTCATAATGGGATAGTGCAGCACGTGTAATACCGACAGAGGTAGCGAGTTCTTCCTGAGTCCAACCATGCTGTTCACGTAATTCTGATATTCGTTCTCCGTAGTTCACGCATTGATCCCCCTTTCGAATGGCTTTGTATCTATAGAAGCTAGTTGGATAGATCTATAAGACGAAATTGCCGATTTATTATAAACATAAAAAGACTACTTTTTATTGACTAGATACAATGTGTATCGTATTATAAACATTAATGAGATACATATTGTATCTGCATTGTAAAGGTTTGGGTACAGTTAGTATCATTTTATCCAGTGCAGAAATGTCCCATACCAAAAAATTATAATAAGGAGCGGATGGGTGACCTCCAATGTTACGAGAACGGCAACACCAAATTACGGTAAGGATTAAAGTCATGAAGATCGGGCAATTAACCATTCATGGGAAAAGTCATTCCGTTACACCGCTAGAGCTGCTGCCCAGTGGTCTTGTATTCCTATGTCCTTGGGAAATACCGATTCATTCTAATATTATATTGGGTTACGAAATTGACGATAATGTGGATCATATTCTGCTTTCGGGCCACATTGAATCAAGGGGGCTCTTTTATGGACGCCAATTGTATCATACTGAATTCCATACAGACGGCGATAAAAAGACCCGTATCGTGGGTATGTTGAACCGAATGATGTTCAGTCACAGCGAGTCGAATAAAATGAGTCTCTATAACTGAAACGTAATTCATGGATTGCCTGCAGCGAACAGGGAATCCCGATGCATCATTATCATGGTTTATTGCTATTCTACTATATTTATGTTGCTTGGTCATTAGTTCTTTTACCTTAAATCCGTATGCATGATGTGGGATAGGTTTTAGAATATCGTTGTTTTTCTCCTATTAATAATGAGACTTCATCGTATAATTTCATATGTAGATTTGTAACTAATCTCGAATCGGAGTTGTATATTTAGTTCATTGTAATCATGAAACATCCTCGATACATCTTTCTGCTGGTTTCCCTTCTCCTAATCTATCTTTGTTCAAGATGATTTCACTGTATTTATGTATTCTTTAAGTCGTGATTCAACATCGACCTTTAACGGGACAGTATAAGGTCAACGCAATGGAGGCATCACTGGATGAAAATGACAAGGAAATGGGTCCTGTGGCTGCTGGCTATTCTTATACTGCTGCCTTCAGCTTATCTTCTGTATACGTATCAATCCATTAAGTCGACAGCAGTTCGGATTTACGAAGAGCGGGAGCCCTCGCCTGTAGTTCCAACATTCGTACATGACCGGACGACTATTCAGGTCGGAGAGAAAAACATGAAGGACGCTGATCCATTTACTGTTCTGGTTTTGGGTGTAGACCAAAGGCCCTATGATCGTGGACGATCCGACGTCATGATATTAATGGCAGTAAACCCTGCAAAGGGGTCAGTACTTATTTTTAATATTCCACGTGATACCAGGACTGATATCGTAGGACATGGAACGGTGGATAAAATTAACCATGCCTATGCCTTTGGGGGCGTTGAGATGTCGATCAGCAGCGTGGAGAATTTTTTGCAATTCCCTATCGATTACTACATTAAAGTGGACATGGAGGGCTTCTCCAGCATTGTAGATTCATTGGGTGGAGTTACCGTGGATAACCATATGCGGTTCGAATATGCGGGCTATGACTTTGATCAGGGGAAGTTGAACTTAAACGGTGAGGAAGCATTGGCATTCTCGCGTATGCGGTTTGAAGATCCTAAAGGGGATTTAGGCAGGAATGCAAGGCAGCGGGAGGTTCTGAAGGGGATCTTAAATAAGTTGATAAGGATTTCGACGGTCTTTAAACTGGAATCACTTCTGGATAACATTGGGAACAGCGTCAAAACGGATATTTCGTTTGAAGAGATGAAGATGTTTGTAACAGAGTACCGTCAAAAACTGAAAAAGGTTGAGCAGGTTGAAATCGCAGGCCATGGACAAAAAATGAATGGAATTTGGTATTATATCGTCGGTGATCAAGAACGAGAAAAGATAACGTCTACGTTACAAGCGTATATGGAATGACTCGTAACACAAAACCCCCTTTTTGAGTAGAGGGGGTTTTTGTGTGTGGAGTAGAATATCGAAGTTTTAGGTTGTTTTGATAATTTTTGAGTGGGGGGATTGAACAGACTATCTTCCAATGATTTGATCAATCGTGGTTTGAAATACGTCCGCTAATCTTGTTAGCGTTTCCAAGTTTGGTTCTCTGCGATCTTTCTCATAATGTGATAAAGAAGCCCGACTGATACCAATACGTTCGGATAGCTCTTCCTGGGTCCAACCTTTTTGCTCCCGCAATTTTGCAATGCGAGATCCATATGACATTCACAATCACCTCTCTACAGGTTCCATTAATTTAGAGGAAACCTATATCGTATAAAATATCTAATATGATACAAAATGTATCCTAAATTCCATCGATCGTCAATACATATTGTATCATTAATTAAAAATTTAGAAAAAAATGTATCTTTATCTTTCCGATTATCATGGTTATCCCAGGTCCTGTAGTCTCATCATAGTATGCTTGATTTAGGTTTGACAAAGAGTAACAATTTATATAGAATTTTTGTAGTGGATACATTTTGTATCATACTGTGCATAGATATAGATGCATCTATCCCGAAAGAGGAGATGACGGGATGAAAGAAGTGATGATGTATTGCGTCAGTTGCTGTCGGATGCTTCCTATTGCACAAAGCCACAGCTTGTATAAAACCGGATTCTATAAGCATAATGTTCCGGCGGGAGTCTGCAAGTCGTGTCAATCGGCTTTGTTGGTGCATCGCGAGTAGACGGCTCCATTAACAGCAATATAGGGGTCATGCATTCAACAATTTTGTCCTTTGCTCTAGTATTGTATAATTGTGGAGATTGCATGATACAAGGGCAAAGGAGAATAGATTACATGAAGCAGGAACCGCTGGTAAGACTGCTCGGGGTTACGAAGAAAATCTCGTCCAAGGTTTTGGTGGATAATGTGACTTTAGATATTCCATCTGGACAAATCTTCGGGTTTCTTGGACCGAACGGGGCTGGCAAGACAACGACCATTCGGATGATGGTCGGGCTGATGTCTATTACTCAAGGGGATATTACCATCGGGGGTTACAGCATACGGAACAATTATGAGCAGGCAGCCGCCCAGATTGGCGCGATTGTCGAGAACCCGGAGATGTATAAATTTTTGTCTGGTTATAACAACCTGAAGCATTATGCGCGCATGATGCAGGGCATTACCAAGGAGCGTATCGAAGAGGTAGTGGAACTCGTAGGGCTAGGGAATCGGATTCATGAGAAAGTGCAGACCTATTCGCTGGGGATGCGTCAACGACTCGGCGTGGCGCAGGCACTGCTGCACCGGCCGAAGCTTCTGATCCTGGACGAGCCTACGAATGGCTTGGACCCGCAGGGCATTCGGGAGCTGCGAGATTATTTGCGCAGATTGACGCAGGAGGAAGGGACGACCGTATTTGTCTCCAGTCATTTGCTGTCCGAGATGGAGCTGATGTGTGATACCGTTGGCATTATACGTCACGGCAAGCTGATTGATATCCGGCAGCTGCGGACGGCTGAGGGAGAGCGTGTGTTTGAAGAGACGGCATTTACCGTCAATGACGCGGAAGCAGCGGCGGCGCTGCTCCAAGAATTTCAAGCGTCGGCCCGCGATCACCGAATCATTGTCCGCGGTGACGAGAATATGATTGCGGATATCAACGCGACATTGGTCGGAGCCGGCATACGGGTCTATGCCATACAGCCGGTGACCCGGTCCCTTGAGGATCAATTCTTGGAAATGACGGGAGGGGGATTCGTTGTTGAATAACTTTACCCGTCTTGTAGCCAATGAGAATATGAAAATTTACTATCGCGTACGGACATGGGTCATGCTGGCGATTCTTCTCTTGTTTAATGTGGCCATGCCTGCCATGCTGTACTTTACGAATGCGCCAATGGATGTCTGGACCGTATTCACATGGACGGAGAGTTTCACCATCTACCTGAGTACGATCTTCACGGTGATCATCGCAGCGGATATCGTGGCAGGGGAGTTTGCCGGAGGGACCATCAAATTGCTGCTGATTCGGCCGTGGAGCCGAGGGAAGATTCTGTTGTCCAAATTCACCGCTCTGCTTCTATTCGGTCTGCTCTGTGCAGGAATCACGGCTGTGGTAGGGATCGCTATGTCGCTGCTGTTATTCTCCGGAAATACCGGATGGTCGGGCGGATTCGAGGGATCTTCGATGAACAATTCGCTGCTTCTCCTGCTGACCGATACGACCCAGGCGCTGGTCATCTCGCTGATTGCGTTTATGCTTTCTACGGTGTTTCGTTCTGGCGGTTTGGCGATTGGCTTATCGCTGCTGGTTCTGTTCACCAAGGATATTTTCGGCTTTATCTTTAATCCGGAGCGGTTTGCATGGGCGAAGTACTTACTCTTTCTCCACACCGACCTGAGCGGTTACATTCAGTCGCCGGTCGGACCGGGGGGAGTTGGGCTCGGTTTCTCCATCACGATTCTGGTTGTTTATAGCCTGTTGTTCATGCTCATCTCTTGGTTGGCCTTTACGAGGAGAGACGTTGCAGCTTAATTTATGAATAAGAAAAGAGCTCCTTCTGCCCGTGTGAACATGGATGGGAAGGGGCTCTTTGATTATGCCGGCTGAAAGAACTAGCCGCTCTATATAAAACTGCCGGGTTCGAGTGGTCGTCCATACGCTTAGGTTAACCTGCTTCCGAACGCTGAAGCGGCAGTGTGGTGTCCGTTGACTCCGCAGCATCTTGATTGGAGGTTGGATGGTCCATCCGGCTTGCTCCATTCAGGAGTCCGCCTTCCATAACGATCAGGGAAGCGGCGTAAACATCCCCGTACATTTGTCCCGTAGGCGTAATGGTCAGTTTGTTTTCTGCCGTTACATCGCCATACACCTTGCCGGCCACGATGACCTCCCGAGCGGAGATATTGGAGCGTGCAATGGCTTCTTCGCCGATCGTGACACAGCCTTGGCTTTCGATGGAGCCGTTAAAGCGGCCATCAATCCGCAGGTTTTCTTCGCATTGAAGCACACCTTCCACTTCGCTTCCCGGCCCAATCAGCGTATCCGTTCGCTCTGAAGCCCGCTTGTTCTTGTTTTTCTTTTTCATATTATATTCCTCCTCATCAAGAATGAATGTTGTTACTGCAGATAAGGCAACGGGTCAATCGTCTGGTTGTTTTTGACGACCTGAAAATGAAGATGAGGGCCTGTGCTTCGCCCGGAGGAACCCAGCTTGCCGATGGTATCACCTTGATCGACATGATCGCCTACCGACACGTCCAGACTGTCCAGATGCATGTACCAGGTCTCCAGCCCATTCGGGTGTTTGACGACGATATAAAGCCCTCGAGCTCCGCCGCGTTCCGCTGCCGTCACCTCACCGGCACCGGCGGCATAGATCGGATCGCCGGTTTTACCGGCAATATCGATGCCGGCATGATAGGCCGAACGCCCGGTAAAAGGATCGCTCCGATAACCGAAATTCGATGTCAGCCGCTTAGAGGTGGTCGGCCATAGAGAAGGTGTGCCTTCACGTTTCTCCTGGGTTTCCTGAGCCTGATCCAGCGTACGCGGAATATGCTGCTCCATGCGAGAAATCAACTGCTGAATCTCCTCAAAATCATCCTGAGTCTCCTTCGCGAGACTTAACATTCCATTCTCATGAACGGCAATGAATTCCCCTCCGACATGCTGCTTATCCTCATCTGTGATGGAGGAGGTCTGTCCTGACAAGCTGCCGTGCTTCTGAATAAACTGCTGAAGCTCCTGCTCCAGCTGCTGAACGCGCTCCATCTGGACCTTCGTTTGCTCTGCTTCGCCCGACAGCTGAATGATGGCTTTGTTTAGACGTTCTATGGCTTCTTCCTTGTCGGTAACCGTTACTTCCATCTTTAAGGCTTCCAGGTTTTTGAGCATCAGCTGCTGCTCCAGCCCCGAGATCGTCTGGGCCGACTGGATCTGCAGGGAAACGATCAGTCCGGCGATGGACAAAATAGCGGCCGCGGGCACCGCTATCATTAGAGGCTTGGACAGATGGATCTGTTTGACTGAATGCTGGGCATCCCGAAGCACCAGCAAGGTTAAGCGTTGTTTACGGTGTGTGGTTTTCATGGCATCTCCCTTCCATACATCGTTTATGGATCATGGTACCCGCTAGACTTGGCCAGCTCCTTATCTAGTATGTATTCTATTCTTTCGAAGAACATGTCAAAAATTATTAGATAAGAGAATTTATTCAGTATGGTGCGCCATTGGGTAATTGAATAAATACATATGGAATTGGTCAATGATGTAGTGTAGTTAATCGATTCAAATACGACTATTATTCATGGTGAGGAGGCTGCCGGTATGGTGTGGCTTCTGGTTGCACTTATTACTTTTATTTTGCAGATGGTTGCAGTGCTGTTGCTGGAGTTTCGGAATCCGTCCAAGGCCGTGGCCTGGCTGTTTATTTTATTTTGCCTCCCATTGATCGGGTTTGTACTCTATTTCTTTGTGGCTAGGGACTATCAGAAGCGGTTGAAGATTCGCAAGCGGGGCTCCAGACTGTTTCAGGAGCTTAGGGGACACCTGTGGGATCGGGCCGCCGTTGTTTGGAACAAGGAAGGCATGAACAATGCTGAATTTCATCATAATGACCGTTTGTTCAATCTGCTCAATCACTTGTCGGAGAGTCCGATTACAGGCTGTAATCAGAGCCGCGTGTTGACGGATGGAGAAGAGACTTACGATGCCATGCTGCGTGCTATGGAACAGGCCAAAGACCACATCCATGTGGAGTTCTATATCTTTCGTCATGACCGGATCGGCACGAAGTTTCAGGAGGTCATGATCCGAAAGGCGCAAGAAGGCGTCAAGGTACGCCTGGTTTGTGACGGGCTTGGCAGTTATAAACTCAAGAAAACGTTCATTCGGCGGTTCAAGGAATCGGGAGTGGAGTTCTATTTCTTCCTGCCCGCCATGGTTTCGATGTTCAGCCGCAGAATCAATTACCGGAATCACCGTAAAATCGTCGTGGTGGACGGCATAATCGGTTTTCTTGGCGGGATTAACGTCGGGGACGACTATTTGGGCGAATATCCGAAAATGGGCTACTGGCGCGACACGCATCTGGAAGTAAAGGGAGATGCGGTTTACTTCCTGCAAAATGTGTTTCTGCATGATTGGAAGCTCGCATCCGGAGAGCGCATTGCGGATTTCGGGCTGTTCCCGGAGCATCAATGCACCGGGGATGAGCAAGTGCAAATATTGAGCAGCGGACCGGATCTGAACTGGAATGCCATCCAGGAGATGTGCTTTGGGGCAATATCCGTAGCCAAAGAACGAATATGGATCACCACGCCTTATTTCATACCGGATGAAGGAATATATGAGGCGCTGAAGACGGCGGCGGTGAGCGGTGTGGATGTGCGAATCATTATTCCCGATCGTGCCGATTCCCGTTTTGTGAAAATGGCGAGCTTGTCCTATGTGGAAGAGCTGCTGGCAGCGGGAGTTACCTTCTACGAGTATGAAAAAGGATTCATCCATGCCAAGGTGCTCATTGTGGACGAGCTTCTCGGCTCGGTCGGTACGGCGAATATGGATATGCGGAGTTTTTTCTGTAATTTCGAGCTGACCGCCGTACTGTTTGATCAGCTGCCCATCGAACGGTTGGTTGCGGATTTTAAGGAGGATCTCAAACAGAGCAGGCTTATCGATGCGGAGGTGTTCCGTCAGCGCGGAAGATGGCAGAAAGCTGCCGAAATATTATGCAGGATGCTGTCTCCCTTACTTTAGGTTTCACATCTTACGTGATATGTAAGAATGCAGGGCAAGCAAGTGAAATTCAGGAAGATGCCTGAAAGTTCTATGTCCAGCATTTGTTTATATGATAGAATATTTATAAGGGTTTCACTTATAAATATAAATTAGCTTATTTTTCATAAGTTGAACGGGGGAGATTTATGTCAAGTGATGTGAAGATTCTTGCACAAGTGAAAGCGGAGCAGCAGAAGCCGGAGAATCCCAAAGCAGGCTCAACCACCTTGAAGCTTCTCCGTCGTCTGGTGTTCTTAACTTTCGGTGCGGTACTAATGGCAGTAGGGCTGGAGATCTTTCTGGTGCCCAACAAAATTATTGACGGGGGCATTACCGGGATATCCATTATGGTTTCCCATATCACGGATTTTCCGCTCGGTATATTTCTGACCTTATTCAACCTTCCATTTTTGTTTATGGGATATAAACAGATCGGGAAAACTTTTGCATTATCCACGCTGTTCGCTGTAGTGGTCATGTCCATTGGAACTTATTTTCTGCATCCCGTCGATCCGATTACCATCGATCCGCTGCTAGCGGCCGTGTTCGGCGGCGTTCTGCTGGGGATCGGGGTTGGTCTTGTAATCCGGTCCGGCGGCTCCTTGGACGGCACGGAAATCGTAGCCATTCTGATCAACAAGAAGACACCGTTCTCTGTCGGTGAAATCGTGATGTTCATTAACGTATTTATTCTGGGCAGCGCAGGATTTATTTTCGGTTGGGATCATGCCATGTACTCGCTCATTGCTTATTACCTGGCGTTTAAACTGATTGACATTACAATCGAAGGCATCGATCAATCCAAATCGGTATGGATAATCAGTGATAAGCATAAGGAGATCGGTGATGCGTTAACCCAACGTTTGGGACGCGGCGTAACCTATCTGGATGGAGAGGGTGCTTATTCCGGGGACAGCAAGAAGGTTATCTTTGTTGTCATCACCCGTTTGGAAGAAGCGAAACTCAAATCCATCGTGGAGGATTGGGATTCCCAGGCTTTTGTTGCCATCGGAAACATCCATGATGTGAAGGGCGGCCGCTTTAAGAAGAAGGCCATACATTAATAACTTTAAAGTGCTATGTTCCACCCACGTTGAGAGTTAACCGGGTGGAGCATTTTTTTGTTTATGGGGTGTCTGTGTCAAGTGAAGCGTCTTCTTCTCCCGCCCATAATAACGTATGATTCTTGTCATCACCTGCACAGCCGCGGATTGACCGACAGCCTGGTTCACGGTTCCGGTGAAATAGAGTCCTGATTCAGGATGATGGAAGGCAAATGCGCCGGATTGACCCCAGTGACCAATGAGTCCCCGTCCGAGGCTGAATGGAGATAGCGGCTGTCTTGAAATGCCGGTGCCATAGAAAAAGGAGCCCGGTGTCCAGAGAAAATTCCATTGTCTCTGGAGTTCATCCAGATCACCTATCGGAAACAGTTCCCCGTTAAAAAAGGAGCGCAGGAACATCATCGTTTCCCTTGCCGTTGAGACGATGCCGCCTTCCGCTCCGATTGACGCCATATACAGAGGAAGGTCCAAACGTTTTTTCTTATAATAGAAAGGAACGGGGCTTGTATCCTCGGGATCATGAAAAAAATACGTCTGTGTCAGATTCAGCCTGTCGAAAATATACTCCTTGAATACGTTCTGAATGGGTTCGCCCTTGATATTCTCGATCATTCGGCCAAGCAGCCGGTAATTAGTGTCGGAATATTGGGCTTTATTTCTCTGGCCTGGTTTGAATTTGGGCTGTTGCCGTCTAGCCTCATCCAATGTTTTGTCCAGACTCCAAGCCTGATCATGCCCGGCGATGAGGTCGGAGAAGACCTTTCCAGAAAAATAGTCCGGAATGCCAGACGTATTGGACATTAACTGTTTGACGGTGATTTCTCCAGAGTAATCCTTGTTCTCCATCCTATGCAGTCCCGCCATGATCTCTTCGGGGAGGTACTGGCCGATCGGATCATCGAGCCCAATCCGCTGCTCGGCTCGTAATTTTAAGATTACGGCTGTCACGTATAATTTGGTCACGCTGGCAATGAAATAGCGGTCTTCAGTCTTCATTGCCCCGCCGCTGCTGACAAGGGATAGGGATTGTTCCTGGTCCTCGACGCACAGAACCGTGCTAAACACATTCTTTTTATTGGCGATCCGTTCCAACCATTCATCCAGAAGCGACTGCTCTAGGGCTCTTCCCATTCTCCGTAAACCTCCTATAGATCGAAATGTATTGACACCTAATGCAGATTCATTTCTCTTGCTGTTTCCGCAAACGAGCGGCACGTATGAAATCTTGAGCAGCCTCATCCATCATATGGATCATCTTGTCGTCATCAACGCTCTCCGTGAACAGATCATTGGCTAGCATGACACAAAGACCCGTCTGAAAGGTTTGCATTTTCAATAAAATTGATTGCAGCTCCTGATCAGAAAATCCCGCAAGCTCCGGGTCCAACTTCATTAACCCGATAACCTCACGAATTTGTTCGGGGGTATTCTTCGTGTGGGGATTGTTCTTCATTATTAAATCCCGGTAGAGCACAGGGTACTCCTTGGCGAATCGGAGACTTGCCATGCCGATATCCCGGAAGGGCTGACCGGACTTCTGCTCTGTAATCAATCCTCTAGCTACCTGGAAGGTCTTGTCGACGACCTGTTGAATCAGTTCTTCGGCATCGTTGAAATTGACATAGATCGGCGCGATGGAGCTGCCCAGACGTTCAGCTACTTTACGAATCGTAATGGACTCGATCCCATCGGTCTTGGCAATGTCAAATGCGGCTAGCACGATATCTTGTTTGGTGAACCTCGTTTTAGGTGCCATGACTGTCTGCAACTCCTTAGATAATTTTTATGTATAACAGTTGATATATATCACATGATATTTAATGATTATAAATCGTAAATGGACGGAGTTCAATCGGTTCCCATGAAGCGTGGTGGGGGTTGGTTTGTAAATCCAGTAAAATCCACTTATAATAAGAACATATGTTTGTTAAAATATGAAATAATTCAAGATAGCATTACAGGATCAGAAGGGAGGAAGAGGAATGGCTCGTACGCAATATGAACGTATAACCACCAAACAGACTTTAAACAGAGTGAAGGAAGAGAGGATGCCCTTCGATTGGTCCATCAATCCGTACCGCGGGTGCGGGCATGGCTGCAGCTTTTGTTATGCTCGCGCTTTCCAGTCCTTCATTGGCATGGGGGCGGAGGATGAGTTTCAGCATCATATCTTTATGAAGTCGAATGCAGCGGAAGCGCTGGAGAAGCAGTTATCGAGTGCTGCGAGGAAGTTTGATCATGATATTGAAGCGATGCGGAGATCGATAGGACAGGTTACGATCGGAACGGCAACCGATCCGTATCAGCCGATCGAGAGCAAGGAGGGCATTACGCGGGAGTGCCTGAAGCTGCTAGCTAAATACCGCATCTCCACGAGCATTACAACGCGCTCTCCGCTCGTGCTCAGGGATATGGACATATTGACACGGATGGAGAATGTATCCGTCAATATGAGCCTCAACACGCTGAATGGGGACATCATCCGGAAGCTGGAGCCGGCATCGCCTCATCCGGAGGGCAGGCTCGATACGATCCACCGATTATCGGCTGCAGGCATAAGAACGGGTTTGTTTGTGGCGCCTGTGCTGCCCTTTTTGACGGATAAGGAATGGGAGCTGAGGGAGCTCTTGTCGCAGGCGAAGGTAAGGGGCGTTTCCTTTGCCATGATCTCGCTGCTGAGACTCTCGCGCGATGTGAAGAAATGGTATATCGAAACACTGAAACACCAGTTTCCTGAAGTGGTTCAGCCTTACCGTGAGTTATATGCGCAGGGCGCATATGCCGAAGAGCATTACGTACGTTCCTTCAAGTCGATGGCAGCCAGGCTGCTGAACGAATGTGAACTGAATGGACTGACCCCGGGGGCATCTGCTGCTGGCGTGAGCCGGCCCGGGACGATCGGAAGCGGGATTTCTCAAGAGGACGGGGCGCAGGTGGAAGGCGCTCGCGATCATCTTCGTTCAGCGGAAGATTTGGCAGCTGTTTCTGTACAGCCAAGGAAGCTGCCGCAACCGGCCGCACCGGTCTCCGGGGAGGAGCTTGTGCCGGATGTGGAGCAGCTATCCTTTCCTTTTTGATCCTGCCTTTCCTTGTGGCTTCAGATGTCGGATGACGTTCTCTATCGGTTGAGGAGGCAGGGTCTGCAGCAGGTCCCCCTTCTCTCTTAATCGTTCCTCGATGTTCAGCAGATGAAACTCCGTGGGAGAAACGTCCTGACGGACCTCGTCCCAAGTGAGCGGCGTAGAGACGGTCCCCAGCCGCCGGGCCCGCGGGGTATAAGGAGCGGCGAGTGTCCTTCCGCTGTAATGCTGAAGATAATCGAAGTAGATTTTATCGCCGCGATTCTTCTTCAGCCGTTCAATGGTGAACAGCTTTGGGAATTTCTCGGTTACATATTGCCCCACGAATTGGCCTACTGTTCGAAGTTCATCGAACGTAATGCCTTCCTGAATGGGAACGATGATCTGGACCCCGGTAGCACCTGAGGTTTTCGGGACGGAGGACAGGCCCAACGAGGTCAGTACGTCCCCTACAATGGCAGTCGCCTCCATGATGCGCGGCTCCTCCGGCAGCGTGGGATCCAGATCAATCATCCATTCGCAGGGCAGATTGCTGCCTGCGAGGTGCAGTGAAGGGTGAAACTCAAGCGCAGCCAGGTTCCCCAGCCAGAGCAGCTCCGGCAGTCCGTTGAGCAGCACGTAGTTAATATTTTCGTGCACATAGGTCTGAACAAAAGGAGGCAGCGGCTCCGGCGCATTTTTCTGATAGAAGGATTCGCCTTCGGCTCCGTGCGGATACCGAATGGTCGTGAGCAGCCTGCCCCGGCAGTACCGGAGCAGGAACGGGGAGATGGCCGCAAGCTTTTGCAGATACATCGCTTTGGTAATGCCGACTTCCGGCCAAAGCGGTTTGTCTGGATTCGTAATTTGAATCTCCTGCCCCTCGATCGTCAGGGTGCCTTTGACGGTACGAGCCATATGGTTTACACCCCCTCAATCGATACGAGTTTGGGATGGCGCATCATGCCATCCTGACTCCACTCGAGAAATGTGACCTGAACGGAAAGCGGCTGGCTAAGCCAGGCTAGCTGCTCCTTCTTCAGGTCGGTATGGAGCGTACTCCATACCGCGTCAGCACGATGCATTTCGGCATATTGCATGAGCCTCTTCTTCATCTGCTCATTAAGCCCCAGGGAAGCACGGCCGATGTAATTGCCATCGTCATCGGCAATGACAAGGCTGGCCACACGGCCTTCCCTGATGATCATGGCGACGGCGGTGGCTGTCATGTTCACGGCAATCTTTTTCTTGTACCAATCCCGGTGTTTCTTGCCTTCACGATAAGGAGAGGAGAGGCGCTTCATTACAATGCCCTCCCATCCCCGTGCTTCGGCCCAATTCCATAAATGCTCACCTTCAAGAAACAGATCCGCGGTCAGCAGGCCCGGCGTGTCGGAAACGATCTCCTTCAGGCGGTGGTGACGTTCAAGATAGGGCAGCTTACGCAAGTCTTGGTCGCCGTCCACCAGAACATCGAAGAGAACATAAGTAAACAGAGGAGCGTTCGTGCTGATCGCACGCGAACGCTCCCGCTGAAGAACCTTCTGAAACACGGGACGACCCAGCTCCGGATGAAAATAGACAACCTCACCATCCAAAAGAAGTCGCCGTTCATGCAAGCCGGATAATGCCTGAACGACTTCGGGATACAGCGACGTTTTATCGAGCAGCTTGCGGGAATATAGCGATACGCGGTTTTGGTCAATTCCGGCGAGTATGCGCACGCCGTCCCATTTCAGCTGATAACCCCAATCCTCGCCCGTCGTGATCTGGTCCGTCGAGATCGGTGCCATCGGCTCTTTGGGCAGCAGATTCTGCATTTGTCCCATACGAATCAGGAAGTGGAGTCGGATTTCTTGGATTTGGTTGTTCGGCGCTTCGGCTTCGGTGCGTCAAGATCGCCTTCTCCGCCGCTGACCTTGGCAGCAGGTTCTTTGGCTGCCGTCTTCCGGGTCGTTTTACGCGGCTTTGGTTTGGTGCCCGGATCCGTTCCGATCGGCTTTACAGCTTCGATGCTTGCCTGGAGGGCAGCCATCAGATCGACAACGTTGGTCTCCTGACGAGCAGGGGCAATTTTGATTTCTTCACCGGATACTTTGCTGTTGATCAGATCCAGGAGACGTTCGCGATAATCATCCGTGTATTTCTCAGGATCAAAGGGAGTCGACAACTGGTCAATCAGCAGTTTGGCCATATCGAGTTCCTTGGAGTTGACCTCGGTTCTTTCAGGCAAATTCGGGACCTGAGAGATCGGCCGGATCTCATCCGGGTAGAAAATCGTCTCGATCGACAAGCATTCATCGAGCACCCGGATCGCGGCCAGACTGCTCTTCGAGCGAATAGCGATTTTGGCGATGCCGATTTTGCCGGACTGCTTCATCGCTTCCAGCAGGAGCCGATATGCGTTTGCGCCTGCTTGATCCGGCGAGAGGTAGTACGTCTTTTGAAAATAAATCGGGTCAATCTCGGTTAGATCCACAAAGTCCAGGATCGTTATGTTTTTGCTGTTCTGCTCCGCCAGCTGCTCCAGTTCCTCTTTTTCGAACAGCACGAATTTCCCCTTCTCATACTCGTATCCCTTCGTAATTTCCTCCCAGGCCACTTCCTCTTCACATACCGGACATTTGCGGATGTAAGAGAGCGGACTGCCGCACTCCTTGTGGATGTACCGCATCGAAATATCCTTATCTTCCGTGGCCGAGAACATCTTGACAGGCACGTGCACCAGACCAAAGCTGATCGCGCCCTTCCATACCGTATGCATTCTATGAAACCTCCTATCAAATTCTAATATGTTTGGGTATGACCGTGTAGTAAACGTAATAACGAGTACTATGACTTTTTGTACTACCTCTATCAGTGCGTGTTCAAAAAGGTCGGTTTTCAGCACCGAGAAGGTTGGATGAAGATAGGGACTGAGAAGCGGAGCGTACATTTTGGGTACGTGAGCACCGGAAGGCCCGGCTGAATTCAAGATTCGATGCCGAGCTGCTTGCTTCCTGATTTGCTTCGTGATCAAAAGCGGACTTTTTGTACTACCTCTATCAGTGTGCCCAAAAAAAGACTCTAGTATGAGTTATAGCTCAGGATTGCATAATTAGAACCTGTTTGTGGCATATTGACGTTGAATGCTGCCTGTATAAGGAGGTGATTTTCGTCATGACGGAGCCTAGAGAAACCCAAACGTCGGAAGAGATACAGAAGGACAGAGCCTCGGACCATTCCGCTGCAGAATCGGTGAACGGGGACATGGTGGATTGGAACAACCTGACCTCGGAGGAGAGCGAGATCTCTCGCGAATCTACGATGTTCGATATTGACCGGATGATCAACGAAGGCCTTGGCGGAGGCAATGTCACCATAGATAATGGGCTGATCGGCCCTTCCACAACCGATACGATGGACATCGTGGACGAATCGCCAAGAAATAGGGAGAAGGAGGATTAAACGTATGGAGATACAGCGCGCCGTAGAGATTTTCAACTCCAAGGATATTTACAAGGTCAATCTTGAAGGGGAGTCCGTGTGGATCGAGCATGTGGATCAGCAGAACGGAATGGCCACCGTCCAGGTCGGCTCTCGTCCGACCAATACGCTGACTGTAGACGTAGACCGGCTAAAAGAAGGCGAATAGCTTATTATTGCAGGGCCTCTAGAATTCCGGGAAACTGTTTAATAAACACGAAAAAATACACCTTACTCGGGACTCCGTATGTTGGAACCCGGATAAGGTGTGTTTGTGTTGACCCTGTCGTTAACGAATCTCTCTGAAAAATAACCGGATATCTTCAGTCAGCAGATCGGGAGCTTCCAATGCGGCGAAATGGCCGCCGCGGTCGAACTCTGACCAATGGACGACATGGTACTGCTGCTCGACCATACTGCGAATGGAGAGGTCTTTGGGAAAGACCGCCACGCCGGTGGGCACGGAGGAATATGGTGCCGGCGCTCCCCAATTGTTCGAGCTTTCTTTATAAATTCTTGCGGAGGAGCCTGCCGTTGCTGTCAGCCAATAGATCGAGACATTCGTAAGAAGGAGCTCAAGGTCTACCGCATCCTCAGGAAGATCGGCCGTTGGATCGGTCCATTCCTTAAACTTCTCTACTATCCATGCAAGCTGCCCAACAGGGGAATCCGTTAAGCCGTAGGAAAGCGTCTGGGGTCTGGTCGCCTGAAGGATGGCATATCCGGACCCTTCAAATCCGCCACCGGCTAATTCATCATAGCGAAGTTTTTCTACAGCCGTAAGGTTGTCGCTTTCAGCCGGATCCCCGGTTGGAAACACCGACAGACCGTTACAATGTACGCCAACGATTCGCTCTGCAGCGATCCGGCCAAGTTCCGCTGAAACCATGCTCCCGGTATCTCCCCCCTGTGCTCCATATCGTTCATAGCCCAGGCGGCGCATTAATTCATCCCACGCTTTAGCGACACGCTCGATATTCCATCCGCGTTCGGTGGTGTGCCCGGAAAAGCCGAAGCCTGGGAGGGACGGGATTACGAGATGAAATGCATCGGACGGATTTCCACCGTACTTGCCGGGATTGGTGAGCGGTTCAATCATGCGGGTAAACTCCACAATCGATCCGGGCCAGCCATGGGTTATGATTAGAGGAATCGCATCAGGCTCAGGGGAGCGAACATGCAGGAAGTGAATGTTTTGCCCATCGATGGTGGTCGTATATTGAGGGAATTGATTCAACATGGTTTCATATTTACGCCAATCGTAAACATCCTTCCAATAGGTGGATAACTCTTTCAGGTAAGACAGCGGTGTGCCATATTCCCAGTGATGATCCTCCAGGTCATCAGGCCAGCGAGTGCGGGTCAAACGTTCCTTAAGGTCAAGCAGGTCCGACTCTGGAATTTGAATGCGAAATGGAAGTATGGTTTCTTCTGAATATGGGGCTGTATTCGATACATTCGTGGGGTTCATTATAATCCTCCTCAAATCTTTTTATCATCGTTATGGTTTAACTATAATGCTTAATCTTTGACTACGTAGTGTCAGTGTTTGCAACCTGGTTTGACGTTTCTTTTCTTAATTGAGTTATGAAGGTAAAAACTCATGTTCTTGCAGCAGGTTGGGAGGACCGATATAATGAAGATCAAGTATTTTGAGATATGGGCAAACTAAGTAAAGGGTGGGTTATCAGTGAACAATGGCCGTACGGAGGGCCAGTTTCGAATGATTTCAAGCAGTCTGGAGGAGACGGAGCAGCTTGCTGCTTGGCTGGCCGCTAGAGCGGAGCCAGGGACTGTCATCGGACTGGACGGGGATCTTGGGGCAGGAAAAACGGCATTCTCCAAACAATTTGCACAGCACCTTGGTGTGAACGGGGTTGTGAATAGCCCGACATTTACGATTATTAAAGAATATGAGGGGCGTCTGCCGCTCTACCATATGGATGTGTACCGTTTGTCGGTCGATGAAGCGGATGAGCTCGGGCTGGATGAGTATTTTTTTGGTGAAGGGGTTTGTCTCGTGGAATGGAGCAGTCTGATCACTGAGCTGTTGCCTGAGCGGTATCTGCATATCCAGCTTGAAACGACAGGCGAAACGCACCGGACCATCACACTTTCAAGCCAGGGCGAGCCCTATGGCGAGTGGTGCCGGGATTTGAATGAAAAATGGGGTAGCTGGAATGAACAACAATGACACGAAGCCGCAGCAGCGGTTTTTGGCGCTGGATACGTCTACGGCATCGCTGGCGGTATCCGTGATGGAGCAGGACAAGCTGCTGTCGGAAGTGAACACGAACGCAGACCGCAATCACTCGGTGCATCTGCATCCGGTGATGGCACAGGCGCTTGCTGAAGCAGGCCTCGGCATGGACCAGATGGACGGCATTGCCGTGGGAGTAGGGCCGGGATCTTATACAGGGATCCGGATTGCGGTAACGGCTGCCAAAACATTGGCATGGGCTAATCACATCCCGGTTGTCGGGGTATCCAGCCTGCATGCCCTTGCATGGGGAGGCCTGAAGTCCGGATGGAACGAAGCCGAGCCAAAGGCGGGAGTCCACTGGATCATTCCGCTGCTGGATGCAAGACGGGGACAGGTGTACACGGCATTATTCGCTGCCGATTCAGAGAGCAAGGAGAGTGCGCCGATACGTCTGGAGGCAGACGGTATTCGCCTGATGCAATCCTGGGTGGAAGCCATTAAGGAACGCATCAGCAAGCTGCCTGAAGAGGAACGCCCGGTCTGCCTTTGGTTTATTGGGGAAGTGGAACTCCATGCCGAAACCGCCCGCAGGCTTGAGCCGGGGTTCGGAGAACGGCTGCATATTCATCCGTACTCGCTCGAAGGCCGCTGGATGGGGTACTTGGGCGCAGCGAGGCTGCTCGCCGGAGAAACGGATGATCTGCATACACTGGTACCCAATTATACACAGCTTTCCGAAGCGGAAGCGAACCTGCTGCGTAAGCGGTGAAGGGAGCGTAGGATTCGTCATGAATCAGCAGAAGAAGCCGGTAGATGGTGAAGACGGTTTGTCCTTTCGGTTGATGACCCTGGAGGATATTCCGGAGGTTCTCGTGGTGGAGCGCGAAGCGTTCACCGTGCCCTGGACCGAGGAAGCTTTTCACAATGAACTGAAATTGAATCATTTTGCACGTTATATGATTATGGAGTACGAAGGCAAAACGGTAGGATATGCAGGCATGTGGACGATCGTGGATGAAGCGCACGTTACAAATATTGCGCTTCTGGAGCAGTACCGCGGACGCAAGTGGGGCGATCGTCTGCTTACGGAATTGATGAAGACTGCTGCCTATATGGGAATGGAGAAAATGACGCTGGAAGTCCGGGTATCCAATCACGTGGCCCAGCACTTATATATCAAAAAAGGGTTTAAACCAGCCGGTGTCCGGAAGGGGTATTATTCCGATAATCAGGAAGACGCACTCATCATGTGGGCAGATCTGCCCCCTTATCGGGAGGACGATGGCGAGGAAGGAAGTCAAAGGCTATCATGAATGAAGAAAGAGTAGACCGGCAGCACAGCTGCATATTGGCGATAGAAACGAGCTGCGATGAAACCTCGGTTGCCGTTGTAAAGGATGGCTGCGAGGTTTTGTCCAGTGTCATTGCGAGCCAGATTGAAACGCATAAAGCTTTTGGCGGGGTGGTGCCCGAGGTGGCTTCCCGCAAGCATGTGGAGAGTATCACGCTAATTATTGAACAAGCCGTAGCTGAGGCCGGCATTGAAATGAAGGATTTGTCGGCGATCGCCGTAACGCAGGGTCCTGGCCTGGTTGGGGCGCTTCTCGTTGGCGTTATGGCTGCTAAAAGCCTGGCGTTTGCGCTCGGCAAGCCGCTGATTGGCACGCATCATATTGCGGGTCATATCTATGCCAATCGTTTTGTGGGCGATATCGCTTACCCTTGCATGGCGCTGGTGGTTTCCGGCGGTCATACCGAGCTAGTCTACATGAAAGACGAAGGCAGCTTTGAGTTGATCGGCAGGACGCGGGATGATGCGGTTGGCGAAGCGTACGACAAGGTGGCCAGGGCGCTTGGCTTCCCATATCCCGGCGGTCCGCATGTCGACCGAATGGCATTGGAGGCCGAGGAGGTTGTGGAGCTTCCTCGCGTATGGCTGGAGCCGGATTCCTACGACTTCAGTTTCAGCGGTCTGAAATCGGCTGTATTAAATGTCGTCAATCAGAGCAAAATGCGTGGAGAGGAAGTCCGGACGGAAGCGATAGCCCGGGGTTTCCAGGAATCCGTGGTCGAAGTGCTCGTGGAAAAGGCGGTTCGTGCGGTCAGAGCATATGATGCCAAGCAGCTGCTGCTGTGCGGCGGCGTTGCCGCCAATCGCGGACTCCGTAAAGCCTTGGCTGAACGCTGCGAGCAGGAAGGGATATTGCTGACGATCCCGCCATTTCAGTATTGTACCGATAACGGAGCGATGATTGCTGCCGCGGCGCATCTGAAATGGAAGCAGGGGAGCTTTACGCCGCTCGATATGAAGGCCGACCCGCAAATGTCACTGGAGCTTTGGGCGGAGCCATTAAGCTAAAGCCACTTGACACGTATTTGTATAGGACGTATAATCTTTATCAAATTCCAGAATGTTGAAACGCGAAGAACAGGATCAGTAAGGTGAACCTTGGATGAAGAGAGCTGCGGGACGGTGCAACGCAGACGAGAGGGACCTGAACTCACCTGGGAGCGGAGCTGGGGAACCTTGCGCAGCGAAGTGCCGGTCAGGCACGGATTGAATTGCGGAGTTTGACCTTGCTACGGGATGGCCTCCGTGAGAATGGCTCCGCACAAATCATTTGTGATTTGGCGATGGAGGGGGCTTTAGGTTCGGGAGACAGCATGATGATCCCGGGAGCTTAGAGTCAACAAGAGTGGTACCGCGATAGGATAGCCTGTCGTCTCTTGAATAAGAGATGGCAGGCTTTTTTGCATGCTTGGACAGCTAAATACGAATCAATCTGATAAAGAGCTTCACTTTCAATCCGCAGATGATAAAAGCGGAATCTACGGATATAGTGATCCGAAGGATATGATAGTCAGCATAACAACATATCGAATAAACGCAATGAACGGGAGCAGTAAAAGGGAGCCGTCTACAGAGAGCTGCGGGTTTGGTGTAACGCAGCGGCAGCAACCTTCGAATCTCGCCCGGGAGCGGAAGAGGGGAACAGCAGCAAGCATCGGTTGATGGAGCTAGACAGCCCAACGACCCTGAATGCAGCTGTACTCTCTTACGGAGTTTCCTCCGTCATCAGGACGTCCATTCTCTTCATGACCGGCCGGTATGAGGAGATCATGGACAGTGAGTGGACGTGCATATGTCGCGAAGGAACAGCTGCGAAATTAGGCGCGTCAATTAGAGTGGTACCACGGAGGGTCTAAGCCCGTCGTCTCTTATATGAAGAGATGGCGGGCTTTTTTGCTGCCGGCAGCAGCAGGGTGGGATGCGGACGCAAGTCGACGTGCGGACGTAAAGCGAACATATGGAACAGACTAAACAACAACGTTCCCGTAGGAAATCGGGTCATACCATAACCAAGGAGGAGTATGCAAAATGAGTGAATCCATGAGAACCATCCAAATATTCGATACAACGTTGCGGGACGGGGAACAGGCCCCGGGAGCAAGCCTGCAGCCAGAACAGAAAATTGTGCTGGCCGGAAAGCTGGCTGAGCTGGGCGTAGATGTGATGGAGCCCGGATTTCCAGTGTCTAGTCCCGGGGAGTTTGCCGCTGTGCAGGCCATCTCGAGACAGCTGCAGCAGGTCGAGATATGCGGATTCGCACGGGCCGTGAAAGGGGATATTGATGCTGCCGTCAAGGCCACCCAGGATGCGGCCAAAAGGCGAATCCATCTGTTTATTTCATCTTCCGACATCCATCTTCGACACCAGCTGCGCATGAGTCGTCCGGATGTAGTGGCAAGGGCACGTGAGATGACAGCTTATGCGAAGCAGTTCAGCGACGTGGTGGAATTTACGGCGATGGATGCCTCGCGTACCGGCATTGACGACTTGATTGAGATGGTGGAAGCCGTCATTGAAGAGGGTGCAACGATAATCAATCTGCCCGATACGGTGGGATATGCGCTTCCGAATGAATATGGCGAGATGTTCCGACGTGTGCGGGAAGGCGCCCGTGGCGGAAAGACGGTCGCCTATAGCGCCCACTGCCATAATGATCTCGGTTTGGCTGTGGCCAACAGCCTGGCCGCGATTGAGAATGGCGCCAGCCAAATCGAGGTTACCGTGAATGGGGTAGGCGAGCGTACAGGCAACTGCGCATTGGAGGAGCTGGTCATGGCTCTATCCGCCCGGGGTGACATGCTGCGGGCAGAGACGGGCATTACGGCCGAGAAGCTGTATGAAGTATCTCGTCTCGTTAGCGGTGCGATGCATTTTCCGATCGCTTTTAATAAACCTGTAGTCGGCAGGAACGCCTTCCAGCATGAGTCCGGCATCCACCAGGACGGTCTGCTGAAGGACCGAAGCACCTACGAGATTATGGATCCGGAAAAGCTGGGGATTCCGCGGAGCATGATTGTGCTGGGCAAGCATTCCGGTCGTCATGCGCTGAAGGATCGTCTTGCCCGGTACGGTGTTCAGCTTGATGGAGACGAGATGGAGTCCTTGTACGATACCTTCAAGGAGACGGCTGATCGTCAGAAGGTGGTCAGCGATGATCAGCTGCTGCAAATGGTGAGCAGCACTTTGGGCAAACCAGCCCAAGTATATGAGCTGATCGAGGCCCAGGTCATCTCGGGAACGGGCAGCAGCCGGGTCGCGGCAATCACGCTGCGTCATCTGAGCGAGCAAACGGAAGCCACTTACTCCAGCGTGGCGGACGGTCCGGTGCAAGCCGTTATCTCGGCAATCAGCCAAGGAATTAGCAGCGATATCCGCTTTGGCGATCTGGAGCTCCACTCGTTAAGCAGCGGCGAAGACGCGCATGCCGAAGCGGCGGTCACGGTTGAGAAGGCGGGCAAGATCTTCCGCGGAACGGCTGTGCATCAGGATATCGTTATGGCTGCAGGCCTGGCATACGTTGCTGCATGCAACTCGGCGTTGATGTCGGTCTAGGTGAAAAGCTGAATAGGGAACCTTAGCGTCTAACGCTTCTATGATTGATGGCACAAGCGACCTTCCGAACCGGATGGAGGAGGGTCGCTTTTTTTCATAATCAAGCTCGATAAAAACTTGCAGATAACAAGAGATAAGTCTATATAGAAGTCCATTATATAAGACATATAACTCTGTCAAGTTGTGAACAACGTTATCCACATATTCGCCTGAAATTGTGCATAAGCGAGAAAAATGTCGATAAATCGGTCTTTTGCAAGACGCTGAAAAGAGGGGACAGGATTTTCAAATTTTCCGGTGGAAACTGTGGATAATGTGAATAACTTAGTGGATAAAGCTGGATATAGGACCAGGAGTGCGCGTATAACAACAAAAAAATGGCCGTTTCGGCCATTTTCATGGTAAACTTATGCACCATTCTTGGGGATAAGTTTGTGTATAAATGCAAAACTCCATTTGAAACACTTTTGTGAACTTTTTTTAATCTTCCAGCAATGACTCCCATTCGGCAAAAATTTGCTCAAGCTGACTCTTTTTCTCCTCTAACGACTGCTGGCGTTCTTGGAGTGCCATATAATCCTGATAGATCTCCGGCAGGGTCATCTCGGCCTCTAACTCGGTTATGTCCGATTCCAAAGCATGGATTTGCTCTTCCAGACTTGCGAGCTTGCGCTGACGGTTTCGCTCCTCCCGTTTGGCCTGCTTCTCGGCTTCAAAGGAAACGGCTCCCTGTTTCTCGATGGCAACTTCGGCTTTTCCTTCCTGTTTCAGGGTGTGACGAGCAAACGGCTCGGAAGGTTCGTCATTCATATCGATAATTTCCTGCTTTTTCTCCGTATAGTCGTCATAATTACCCA
This sequence comes from Paenibacillus sp. JZ16, assembly GCF_015326965.1. Taxonomy (NCBI): domain Bacteria; kingdom Bacillati; phylum Bacillota; class Bacilli; order Caryophanales; family Paenibacillaceae; genus Paenibacillus; species Paenibacillus sp. JZ16. Next base: position 3,179,335 of record NZ_CP017659.1, on the reverse strand, counting down.
GGAAATGTTGAATGCCGTCCGGATGAAGCTCGATGATTCGCTCGGCCATTTTGTTAAGGAAGTAACGGTCATGGGATATGAACAATAAAGTGCCTTCGTAATCCATGAGTGCTGATTCAAGAACCTCTTTGGCAAATAAGTCCAGATGGTTCGTCGGCTCATCCAAGATGAGCATGTTGGCTTCAAGGAGCATTAGCTTGGCAAGCGATACGCGGGCCTTTTCCCCTCCGCTTAAGGAACTGATCTTCTTGAGCACATCTTCGCCGCTGAAGAGGAAGTTGCCCAGAACGGTGCGGATGCGGGCTTCCTCCATATGCGGATAGGTGCCCCATAGCTCTTCCAGAACGGTATTGCTCGGATTCAGCTCGGATTGCTCTTGATCGTAATAGCCGATCTTGACTTTTGTACCCCATTGCAGCGATCCCGCCGTTGGCTTCATGGTACCGATCAGGCATTTCAGGAGCGTCGATTTGCCCACTCCGTTGGGTCCGATCAAAGCTACGGTTTCCCCGCGGCTGAGATCAAAGGAAACCTGACGGAACAATGGCTTGTCCTGCTCGAACGAAAGCGCCAGATCCCGCACATGAAGCACATCCTTGCCTGACATATATTCGGCTTCAAAAGAAAAGTGTGCTTTCTTCAAATCTCCCAGCGGTTTGTCCAGCCGTTCCATTTTATCCAGCGCTTTGCGACGGCTCTGTGCGCGCTTGGTCGTGGAGGCCCGGACCAGATTCCGCTGAATGAAGGTTTCCATCCGGGAAATCTCATCCTGCTGCTTCTCGTACTGCTTCAGCTGGGATTCGTATTCCGCTGCCTTCAGCTCAATATACCGGCTGTAGTTGCCCGTATATTTTTTGGAATGACGGCGTTCGATCTCAACGATGGTCGTTACAAGCCGATCCAGGAAATAGCGGTCGTGGGAAACGACCAGCAATGAACCGGAATAGCCGCGCAGATAATCCTCCAGCCAGGTGAGGGTCGCGATATCCAGATGGTTCGTCGGTTCATCCAGCATGAGCAGGTCAGGTGCCTGCAGCAATATTTTTGCAAGCGCCAGCCTTGTCTTCTGCCCGCCGCTTAATGTGGCAATGGAGGTGTCCGGCGAAAAACTGCCAAATCCCATGCCGTGAAGGACGCTGCGGATACGTGTTTCGATCTCATAACCGCCCTGATCCTTGAACCAGTCCGAACGGATCGCATAACGATCCAGAAGCTCTTGGTATTTCTTCGGATCCTCGCTCGACTTCGGGTCGGCAATTTGTTCCTCCATCTGACGCAGCTCGCGCTCCATCTCCAGAAGGGGAGCGAAGACATCCAGCATCTCGTTCCATATCGACGAATCGGACTGAAGCCCGCTGTTCTGGGCAAGATAACCAACGGTGGTTTCCTTAGCCTTGAAGATTTGTCCGCCATCATAAGACATCTCGCCTGCCAAAATTTTGAGCAGGGTCGATTTCCCGGCTCCATTGACTCCGACAAGACCGATTCTTTCGCGTTCAAGCACCTGCAGATTGATCCCGTCAAGGACGGGCGTAACTCCGTATAATTTCGTGATGCCATTGGCTTGCAGCAGCATGTTATGTGAAACCTCCATCATTCTATATGTTTGTACCATTAATTCTTCATTATAAGAAAAACGTTTCCCGACGTACATTCTCAGAAGACAGACCGCGTATAGCGGAAGTTTTTCTTGCGAGATAAGGAGGGTAGCCCCTGATGTATAAACAATCTTATCTCTTAAGAAAAACGTTTACCGACGTACATTCTCAGAAGACAGACCGCATATAGCGGAAGTTTTTCTTGCGAGATAAGGAGGGTAGCCCCTGATGTATAAACAATCTTATCTCTTAAGAAAAACGTTTACCGACGTACATTCTCAGAAGACAGACCGCATATAGCGGGAGTTTTTCTTGCGAGATAAGGAGGGGAGCCCCTGATGTATAAACAATCTTATCTCTTAAGAAAAACGTTTACCGACGTACATTCTCAGAAGACAGACCGCATATAGCGGAAGTTTTTCTTGCGAGATAAGGAGGGTGCTTCTGATGTTAATACATTTTTATCTCTTAAGAAAAACGTTTACCGACGTACATTCTCAGAAGACAGACCGCATATAGCGGGAGTTTTTCTTGCGAGATAAGGAGGGGAGCCTCTGATGTATAAACAATCTTATCTCTTAAGAAAAACGTTTACCGACGTACATTCTCAGGATGGTCATGCTTTGAAGTTTATACGTTCTGATATCTTAAAGTAAGTGTACATGAAAATGGCCGAACAATCGACCATGATTGGCGACTTCCGGCATTCTTGGCTAAAGGAAGGAACAGTGGTAAACTAAAATTAATTATAAGCGTGAGAGGAAAGATCACGTGTTGAACCCTGAGGAAGAATTGAAGCGGGTATCCGCAAAAGAAGCCCTGCGCAAAGTGATGACATTACGCAGGGATGAGTTATCCGGGCGAGAGCGTTCGAAGCGTTCGAAGCAAGCCTGCAAGTTTGCTTCAGAGGTCATGAATCGGTTTCAATTTCAGAGCATGATGATTTATGTCCCCTTTCGCTCCGAACTGGATTCCCGGCCGCTGGTTGAATGGGCGTGGAAGCAGGGGATTCAGGTTATCGTTCCCCGAAGTCTGCCCCAAGACCGTTCGATGGAATTGTATAAACTTCAGGCATGGAATGAGCTGATTCCCGGAGCTTACGGCATTCCGGAGCCAGATCCGTTGCGGTCGCAGAAATGGAATCATTCCGGACCTGATATCATCTGGGTGCCCGGGCTTGCGTTTGACAGGAAGGGCGGAAGACTTGGATACGGAGGCGGTTATTATGACCGGCTGTCGGACAGGCTTAGTCAGGGAGCGCAAGACAACGCTCAGATCGGTGAACCTTTGTGGATGGGAATCGGTTACGAGGTTCAGGTCTTGGAGCATGTCCCTATGGAAGAACATGATAGGGTATTGGACGGTTTGGTTACGGAGCTGGGACATTCGGCAACGGCCAGACCTGCAGCGGAGGGATAAGAGATGGAATTGAGCCATTTTAACGGCCAAGGCAGAGCACGCATGGTGGATGTCAGTGATAAGGATGTAACAGCCCGGACAGCGGTAGCGAAGACTACGGTTCGTATGCACCCGGATACGCTGATTCGCATCCAGGAGGGGAAAATTGGCAAGGGAGATGTGCTTGCCGTAGCGCAGGTTGCGGCTATCATGGCTGCCAAAAACACGTCAAACTGGATTCCCATGTGTCATCCGCTGCCGTTGACCGGCGTGAATGTGGAGTTCAGCGATAATGCTAGAGATGAGTTATATATAGAAACGACTGTGAAGACCACAGGCAAAACCGGTGTTGAAATGGAAGCTTTGACAGCAGCTTCCGCCGCTGCGCTGACGGTCTATGACATGTGCAAAGCCTTGCAAAAAGACATGGTCATCGGCCCGACTTACCTGGTAAGCAAAACAGGAGGAAAGAGCGGGGATTACATACAAGAAACAACATAGGAATGCATAGAGATAGGAGATTCGGACGAGTGGGAAGGAGAGAGGGCAGATGGTGTGGAAAACGGCGATCCTGACGGCGAGCGACAAAGGTTCGCGGGGGGAACGCGAGGATACGAGCGCTCAAGTGATCCGGGAATTGGTGGAAGAAGAGCTGAGCGGAGAAATTATTGAATACCGGATCGTACCGGACGAGCCGGATGAAATTATTGCGGCATTGATCGAACTTACGGATTATTATCAAGTGGACCTTGTCCTCACGACTGGCGGAACGGAGCTGGCGGTCCGGGATGTTACGCCGGAGGCGACCAAGCGGGTCATCGAACGCGAAGTGCCGGGCATTGCGGAAGCGATGCGCGCTACTGTCATGCAGAAGAATCGGAGCGCGATGCTGTTTCGGGGCGTATGCGGCGTCCGCGGCCGTACCTTGATTGTTAATCTTCCGGGTTCGCCCAAAGGCGTGCACGAGAATCTGGCGGCGGTTATGGATCAGCTTCCGGAAGCACTGCTAATGGTAACGGGCCAATATCGGGAGCAGCTCTAGAGAGTATCTACTAGATAATTATGTAAATAAACTGTCACGTTTCTAGACTGTATATGTGATTTACATTATGGTATGATGGCGGTATATGAGCTTGTTTCAACTGTAGTAGTCGGATTATGGTCATTAGTTAACACCTGTTGTAGTGCAAGGCATGACGGATTTAGATCATCCTGAAGTCCTTTTAAAGGCATTGAGCAGGACGAGGAGGAGAATAGATATGAGTGGAATTGGAGTGCCGGGTATTATTTTGCTCGTTATTTTGGCGCTGCTCTTGTTCGGACCGAACAAGCTTCCTGAACTTGGACGTGCGGTCGGAAGAACATTCCGTGAGTTTAAGGACGGTGCGCGGGAGATTATTGCTGACGATGCACCGGCGAAGAAGAAAGAAGAGGCTCCCCAACAAGCCGTTGTCGCTGAGCCAACCAAGGTTGAAGACAAGCGTCTTCCGGAATAGAAATAAAGCAAGGCTTGAAGTCCCTTCCTTCGGGAGGGATTTTGTTTTGTCAGGGTCACATACAGGGTGGTGGTTAACTTGTCGGAGCAAGTGAAAGATATGGCGCTTGTTGAGCATTTGGGCGAGCTTCGCAAACGAATTATTATTGTGCTCGTGGTATTCGTAGCGGGTTTGATCGGCGGGCTTTTTGTTGCGGACCCGATCTATCATTATTTGACGGCGGCTGAAGAAGCCAAGAACTTTGAGCTGCACGCCTTCTCCTTCTGGGATGGTATCGGGATCTATATGAAAATCGCTGCCATTTTCTCGCTTGTCATTTCCGTTCCGCTGATCTTCTATCAGCTGTGGGCGTTCGTCAAGCCGGGACTTCGCAAAGAAGAGCAGAAAGCGGCCATTCGTTACGTGCCTTATGCGTTTCTTCTGTTCATTGTAGGGATCACGTTCGGATATTACGTCGTGTTTCCGATGACGCTGTCATTCACGACAACGATTACCCAGAGCATGGGGCTTCAGGAAACCTACGGAATTACCAATTACTTGAATTTTATGTTCAATCTCGTATTGCCGCTGGCCTTGTTGTTTGAGCTGCCGCTTGTGGTGATGTTCTTAACGAAAATTCGCATTCTGAATCCGCTGCGGCTTCGAAAAATGCGCAAACTCGCGTATTTCGCGCTCGTATTCATCGCGGTTGTCATTACGCCGCCGGACTTCATATCGGATTTCCTGGTCACGATTCCGCTGCTGCTGCTGTACGAATTCAGCGTGTTTCTGTCTTCCGTGATCTACCGCAAGCAGCTAGAGGCGGACATGGAACGGGACAGCCGGTACATACGGGTAGACGAAGAGGATGGAATGTGACGTTTTTTGGAAAAATAGGATTACTTAGAATAAGAACAACCCGCTTAACCAATCCCCACGGGAGTATGGTTTGCGGGTTGTTTTTTGTTGGAGGATCGAATGGTTAGAAATCAAATTTCATAAGTGCATTCGCTCCAGGTCTCATAGGGATCTATTCATATCGTCCTGACGTTCATCTTGCGCATATCTAGCCAGCGCCATCGCTGCGGTTTCCTGCATTCGGGCCTGCAGCGTGTTTCCTTCCACGACTTTTACCCGCAGTCCGAGAAAGCGAATACGGGAGAGCAGAAAGTCGCACTCATCCTTCAAATAGGAGACTTTAATGCGGTAGGTATTGGAATCTTCATCATAATGGACGGTCTTGTCAAAACAGGAGAAAGCGTACAGAATCCGTGACAATTCCCCGTTGTATCGGCGATGGATTTCAATGAGGGCTTGCTTCTCGCGATTTTCCATCAGATTCTGCAGCCGTTCCTTGATGCGATCGATTCGAAAAGACGGAAGTGAGGTCCCTTGGATATATAGAATATGATCCAGCTTCGTGTACATGAGTCCTCTTCGGCTTTTGCTGTACCAGATCAGCATCCATTCCCGTTTGATCATGGAATACTCCAATTTGAACGGGAAACCGGACTGATTGCTGCGCGTTTCTCCGAGCTTCGTTCGATAGCTTAAGCGAAAGCCCTGATCCTGCATGATCATTCTTCGCAAGGTGCGAAGATGCGGGTGATATACGCTTCGTTCCTGTCCCTTGGCCTTCTCCAGGATAATCTCCTTCATCTCGGCACCGCTATGCTCCATGTGAAGGATTTGTTCGAGACGCATTAAGGTTTCAGGCGTAAAGGCGTTAGCTGCCTCAGGGTGCACCAGCATCATTTTGAGCCATCCCCGTTCTTGAGCGGTTATGGCAATCGAGTCAGTTTCCTCAAGCCGCGTCATAATCTGATAATTAAAAATTTTCTCGAATGGATTCTGGCTCATAATAAGCGGCAATCTCCTTCCATTCCTTGATGAACTCCAGGCGAAGGGAGCGGGGCTTGAGCACCTCGCAGCTGGAGCCGAAGCTCCGGAGCCAGGGCTTGATTTCGCTGGTGCCGTTCACTTCGATTTCATATAGAAATGAATCGTCGGATTCTATCGTAACGGTCCCCCATTGCCCTTGCGCCTTAACCCGGTTCAGCACGAAATTCACTTTGCTGTCCTCCGGGTTAAAAAATCTGGCCACGACCTTGGTGGGATTACGGGTATCGGTAACCCAACTATTCTCGAATTCGGCCAGCACCTCCTCCAGGCGCTGCTGGAAGACCTCTTCCTTAACCACATCGCCTTCTTCGATCTGAGTCAATCCCTCCATACGAAACTTCATGAGACCTTGTCTGCCGTTATAACCGATCAGATACCAACGGCCGTATTGATGGTCATATATCACGCGCAGCGGCAGCACCGTTTCCCGAAGCCCTTTGGACTCCCTGTGGAACAGCGGATTCGTATTTTGGGAAGCATAGCGTGAAGTGCTTTTGGGTGATAAGTACAGGAATCGGATTCTAGCTCTTTTGGTAATGGCCTGAAAAATGGTATGCAGATGCGCTTCGTCCAATATGCGTGAAGGATAATGATATTTATAAATATAAGCAGCGGTTGAGTGCGCAGCGATGTCACGCTTCCGCAAAACCCGCTTTAAGTTATCCCTGAGCATATAACCCTGCACGGACGGGATCTGCGTATTCGACATGACGTCCACATAGTCGTAGAGATCAAGCAGCTCGTCATCCGACAACGAATCGATCAGATCACGGGCGCCCCTGTATCGGTAAGGCCGGTCTGTGCCTGTCTTCACGATGACTCCGACTTCCTCCAGGTATTTGAGATCTCTGCGTATCGTCTTCTCATCCGGCAGAGACTCCCCGTCAGGCAAGTGATCGCCGCATAGGTCGATTAGTTCTTTGGCGGTTAACTGCTGATGCTGCAGCTGGGTGAGGATCGTGGACAGCCTCAAGCTTTCCGATGCCTTAAGCGATTTGCCGCGGAACAACAGCAGCAGGAGCGGATCTGCGGTTTCATAGTATGAATAGCGCAGGCCTTCGGATAGGGTGAGACTTTGTTCTTCCGAGAGCTGCGGCTGAAGCGATTCAATCCTATTTTTTAAATTTCGAAGCGTTTTGTCATAGGTATGTACCGAAATACCGAGTCGATCGGCCAGTTGTTGCCGGTTGTATGCTCCTCCGGCCAGCGCCAGAATGCGAAGGAACTGGATTTCTTTATCGAAGCTTTCCCGAGCCATGGCGCCCTCCTTCAAGTCATATATTAGATCGTACGTGATGCTGTCTGTAACTATTGTAGCAAGGATAGGGAACTGCATAAAGGATGGAAATTATAACATCTTTTTGTTATCGCCATACTTTCGCCCTGTTGAAATTGGAACGTGTGGAGGACAATAAGGTTATCGGACATCAGACGGCAGCTACAGAAGGAGAGATACCAGATATGAATATATCGCAGGAAATGAATTCGACGATTCAGCAAGAACTTGAGCGAATTGAGCGGGAGGAAGGCGTCCTTATCCTGTATGCCTGCGAATCAGGCAGCAGGGCCTGGGGCTTTCCGTCGACAGACAGCGATTATGACGTAAGGTTTATCTATATCAGACCCGTGGAGTGGTATTTATCGATCTTCGACAAGCGAGATGTGATTGAGCGGCCGATCAGTGACAGGCTGGATATGAGCGGTTGGGATTTGAAAAAAGCGCTGGGGCTTTTTCGCAAGTCGAATCCGCCCCTGCTCGAATGGCTGGAGTCCCCCATCAAGTATAAGGAGACGCTTGGCATCGCCCAGCAAATCCGCAGCATATCTCCGCTTGCGTTCTCGCCAAAATCTTGCATGCACCACTACCTGAACATGGCTAAAGGCAATTACCGGATGTATTTGCAAGGGGGAGACGTTAAGATCAAAAAATATTTCTATGTCCTGCGTCCGATCCTGGCATGCGACTGGATTCAAACCTACAACGAGATGCCTCCCATGGAATTCGAGCTGCTTACGAATCGCCTATTAAATCAGGGAAGTGCGCTGAAACAGGAGATTGATCAATTGCTTCTCCGCAAACGTTCAGGTGAAGAGATGAATGTTGAACCGAGGCTTCCTAACATTAATGCATTCATTGAAGAGAAATTGAACGAATATGAGCTGCTAGCCAAGGATAAGAAGCATCAAGATACGGATCTGGATCAAAGGCTGGATGCTTTGTTTCGGGACGCGCTGGTTGAAGCATGGGGAACCGGTGGACCGCAGTCATTCACGGTTTGACGAAAGGAGAGAGTCATTTTGGCAATTATACAGCTCACATCAACGAATCCGCAGTTTTCGTTTCTCATGAAGAAGAACCCGAACTCCGGCATGCAGCTTCGGAGCGTGAGGCAAGGAACGGCATACGGATGGTATTCCGAGTCAGCTGCGTTTAACGTGTATTTCAAGGATGCGGATAACGAGATATCCTTCAAACAGCACCAAGGGGAGAGCTTCGAGTATTTGAACGTGTCCCGTTATAATACACCTTTGTTTCCGCTGGCTGCCATTAACGAGTTTTTTGCAGCTCCCTTCAAAAAGCACGATGAACGGGACACGGAGGGACACGAGCATGTTTTTTACATCAATCTCATTCATATTGAGAAGACGCGTTATATTGAATTTTTTCAAAAGCATCTCGAGGAATACTCGTTCTTGCTTCGGCACGAAGCCCATAAAAGCTATGCCCTCACCATAACCACCGGGAAGAGCCTGTACCATCTGCTGCATACGGTCAATGTGTTGTGCCTGTTCCTGGCAATGTTCGGGAGCGAATATCTCGATACCTCGGATAAAGTGCTTGAAAAGCACATTCGCAGTCTGAATGTCATCGATGCCCCCTACTACATACGAAGTCTGTTCGTGCGCAATTTTCTGAATCATCGGGATCGATTCAAGCAGTTCAAGCAGGAGCTTGAGTTTACGCCTAGATACAGCATCAATTTTGCATATGGAAACACGGCTATGCAGCGCAGAAGTTACATCGCTCAAGTGCTGCCATTCAACAAGCCGATATTGGATATCGGCTGCGGTGAAGGCTTTTACGCCCTTTCTTTTGCCGGAAAAATAGAGGAAACCTATTATGCGGTAGATATTAATGAAGCTTTGCTGGAAGTGGTAGAGCGTAAAGCGGAAGCGAAGGGGCTGGACAATCTGGTGACCTTTCCGTCGATCGCTCACTTTCTTGAGGGGTATGACGATGAGTCCGTAGACGTTATTTTGACCGAAGTGATCGAGCATATGCCGGAAGCGGAAGCGGCGGACCTCATCCGCCAAGTCGTGCAGGAGATCCGGTTCGAGAAGCTGATCATTACGACGCCCAATGCCGATTTCAACCCGTATTATGAGCTCGATGGTTTCAGGCATGATGATCATAAGTGGGAAATGGGGCAGGAGAAGTTTAGATCGTGGTGTGACGAAATCCTGCAGAATCTGGGCGTTCAATATGAGTATGTGATGATCGGTGACAGTGTGGACGGCATGCATACAACGCAGGGAATGATTGTTACGAGGAAGGGGGAGTAAGGCCATGGAATTGCATACCAAAATGCATACGATTTTTATGCTGGTCGGTCCGACAGAGTGCGGAAAAACGACGTTTGCGAAGGAAATCCTGATTCCATCCTTGCAGTGGGAATACCCTGAGCGCAACTACAGGAGCAATGTCCAGTACCTATCATCGGACGCCATTCGTCAGGAGCTGCTCGGTTATGATTATGATAAATACGATCAGGTGATGCTGGAGGCGAGCTCGCATGCGTTTCAGTTATTATTTGAGCGGCTTAGATTGACGACTTCTTTTCCGATTCAGGCTGACTTTGTTGTAGTGGATACAACGGCATTGGCCGATGATTTCCGGGGCAAGGTCCTTGAAATCGCGCATGAGAACAACTACCGTGTGGAAGTCATTCTGTTTGATTACCGGAAACGGGAGGATTACTACGCCTCCGATCGCTCCAAGAAGCTGATATCCACGCATATTAGCCGCTTGAAAAAGGAGGTGCTCCCCGTCCTCGCACGGGAAGGATACGATGCCATTCATAAAGTGCGTGCGAAGGATTTTCTTAACAAGGAGAAGGAGTTGGCGAAACCTGCTTACGAAGTGATTGTGGACAATAAAGAGGAGTATCTGTCCTCGATTCTGAGTCAGGATATGGAATACATTGTGATCGGAGACGTGCACGAGCGTGTGGACGCGCTTCAGGGGCTTTTGAGGAGTTATGGTTACGGGATGACGGACGGAAAGTTATCCGTTCCGGAGAAACTGCGAAACACCCGGATCATTCTGGCCGGGGATTGGATCGACAAAGGGAAGCAAACCCGGGCCATGATCGATTTCCTCTACGACAATATGGAGCATTTCCTTTTCGTTATGGGGAATCATGAGAACTTCGTTTATAAGTACCTGAAGGGAGAGATCAAGGGGGCCGAGCCGGAGCTGCTGCGTTCCTACTTTGATTCTACGGAAACGTTAGGCCAAGATGAAGCGCTGCGGGAGCGCTTCGATGAACTTGTAGGCCGGGCTAAGCCATTTTATCGATATGTGGGACAGCAGGGACCTTCCTATTACGTAACCCATGCTCCTTGCCGGAATAAATATGTCGGTAAACTCGACTCGAATTCCCTGCGCCATCAGCGTTCCTTCCGTCTGGAACGGAGCAACCCGGAAGTCACGACTGAGCAGCAGCTTCTATTTTTAAGCGAAGAAGCGGTCAGCAATCATCCTTACCATGTGTTCGGTCATGTCGCCGCGGTGAGACCGTTTCGGATCAAGAACAAAATTCACATCGATACGGGAAGTGTGCACGGGCATATGCTGACGGCCGTTCAAATCGGTCAAAAACCGGTCTATCGCAGCTTTAAGTCGCCGTTTAGGGAACAAGACCCTGTGTTCCTTCATGAACAATTGCCGGATTTATTTGCCAGATCAGAGCGCAGCAGCATCGATCTTCGGGATTTAGACCGCGAAGCCCAGCGAAGATTGTTGTATTGCGCGGAGCATAAAATCAATTTTATTTCCGGAACGATGTCGCCGGCGGATAAGGATTTGGCTAAGGGAGAACTGGAGTCCCTCGCAAAAGGACTCGATTATTACAAGGACCAAGGGATTGAACATGTGGTGCTCCAGCCTAAATATATGGGCTCCAGATGCAGCATCTATCTGTTCCGGGACCTTAAGCGCTGCTATGCCGTCAGCCGTAACGGTTACCGAATCAGCGGGATTGATTTATCTGTGGTGTACGAACGGCTGTTGGAGAGATTTTCGCCTCATATGCAGGCCCAAGGGATCGAAATGATGCTGTTGGATGGGGAGCTGCTGCCATGGAGGGCACTCGGGAAAGGCCTGATCGACAGGCAATTTCAACCGATTGCGGCTGCGCTTGAGTCGGAAACAAGGTTTCTGAAAGAGACGGGTTTTGAGGAGGCTTACGCTCAGCTGCTCACTGCCTATGACGCAAGCGGCTTTGAGAATGAACAGTTTCGACTATCCAAGTCCGCGCTTATAGAGAAGCATGGCTCGAGCAGCTATCAATCGTATAAATATATACGGGAAGTTCGGAAAGCTTATGTGCCGCTCGAGAAGCATGAGGAAGCTTATCGCATGTACAAGAAGCAGCTCGAACTTTATGCGGGGGACGCGGAATTGGATTACAAGCCGTTTGCCATTCTGAAAGAAATTCGGGATACCGGAGAAGAAGTCATGCCTGATATGAATACCTCGGCCATGTTCCGTTTCCTGAATGACGACAAGATTCTGGTTCTGGATTTGCGTGAGCGGGAGAGCTATGAACAGGCGGAGGCTTTCTTCTCCACGCTGACGACCCGGAACCGAATGGAAGGCGTTGTGATCAAACCGGAAAAGGAGCGGGAGAACGCTGCCCCTTACCTAAAGGTGCGAAATCCCGAATATCTCTCGATCATTTACGGTTACGATTACCGGTTTCCGCATAAATACGCGAAGCTGTTGAAACAAAAAAACACGCACAAGAAGCTCCGCACTTCGATCGCCGAGCATCAGCTTGGAAAGCGCATGCTTGGGGTAAAGTATGACGAGATTTCCCCGAGCCACGGGGATTACCAAGCGATTGCGATGCAGCTGCTGTTCGAGATGGAGAAAGAAAAGGAAATCGACCCTAGGCTTTAAGCGATGGGGGACGGACATTTCGCTGAACGTTAAACAGTCTGAAAGATGGCACCCTTCCTAAGGGAGGGCCCTGATTTCGGGCTGTTTTATTTTCCGAGAATGATGACTGGATCTATAGTTCCAGCCGCACAGTGTCCCTTAAGACTCAGGCATATTTTAGCTGGTCATGGATACAATGGAGAAGGGGGTTTAGGGACAACCCCTCCCTAAGGCCGGATTGCAAAAAAATGATCAAAAAATCATGCAAAGGACTTGAAATTTTAAGACAACTTGAGTATCATAAAATTGGTTGTTAGCACTGAGGGTTGTCGAGTGCTAATACATAAAGCTTTGAAAAAAGCATCACAACATATTTAAAGGAGGCTATTTTTTCATGATCAGACCTTTAGGTGAACGCGTATTGGTAGAACCGATCGAACAAGAAGAAACTACGGCATTCGGGATTGTACTTCCTGACTCTGCTAAAGAAAAGCCGCAAGAAGGTAAAGTTATTGCTGTAGGCAGTGGCTCCCTGAAAGACGGCGCACGTGTACCTTTGGAAGTTAAAGAAGGCGACCGCGTCATTTTCTCCAAATACGCTGGAACAGAAATCAAATACGAAGGTAAAGAATATTTGATTATGAAAGAAAGCGACATCCACGCGATCTTAGGCTAATGAACGCCTGAATATATCTTTGTTTCACTATTTCATAATCCACTAGGGAGGTATGTAATACCATGGCAAAAGACATTAAGTTCAGTGAAGACGCCCGTCGCTCGATGCTTCGCGGTGTAGACGCTTTGGCAAATGCAGTTAAAGTAACACTCGGACCGAAAGGCCGTAACGTGGTTCTTGAGAAGAAATTCGGAAGCCCGCTCATCACGAATGACGGTGTAACCATCGCTAAAGAAATCGAGCTGGAAGATGCATTCGAGAACATGGGTGCTCAGCTTGTTAAAGAAGTAGCTACCAAAACCAACGATGTTGCCGGTGACGGTACAACAACGGCAACGGTTCTGGCTCAAGCCATGATCCGTGAAGGTCTGAAGAACGTAACAGCTGGTGCAAACCCAATGATCATCCGCAAGGGTATCGACAAAGCGGTTAAAGCAGCTGTGGCTGAGCTTCAAAACATCGCAAAAGAAGTTAAAAACCACCAGGAAATCGCTCAAGTCGCTTCCGTATCCGCAGCTGACGATGAAGTAGGTCAACTGATTGCAGAAGCAATGGATAAAGTGGGCAAAGACGGCGTTATCACCGTTGAAGAATCCCGCGGCTTCTTGACGGAGCTGGAAGTAGTAGAAGGTATGCAATTCGACCGCGGCTACATCTCTCCATACATGATCACCGATACGGATAAAATGGAAGCTGTTCTTGAGAATCCATACATCCTGATCACCGATAAAAAAGTAACCAACACGCAAGAGATCCTGCCGATCCTTGAAAAAATCGTACAGCAAGGCAAACCGCTCGTTCTGATCGCGGAAGACATCGAAGGCGAAGCGCAAGCGATGCTGATCGTGAACAAACTGCGTGGTACGTTCAACGCTGTTGCTGTTAAAGCTCCTGGCTTCGGTGACCGTCGTAAAGCGATGCTGCAAGATATCGCTGCATTGACTGGCGGCCAAGTGATTACGGAAGAGCTCGGTCTCGACCTGAAAACAGCTTCCATCGATCAATTGGGTACTGCTCGTCAAGTGCGCGTAACCAAAGAGAACACCATCATCGTGGATGGCGCTGGCAACAAAGAAGACATCGAAGCTCGCGTGAAGCAAATCCGCAACCAACTGGAAGAAACCACTTCCGATTTCGACAAAGAAAAACTGCAAGAGCGTCTGGCTAAATTGGCTGGCGGCGTAGCGGTTATCAAAGTCGGCGCGGCTACTGAAACGGAATTGAAAGAACGCAAACTGCGCATTGAAGATGCCCTGAACGCAACTCGCGCTGCGGTTGAAGAAGGTATGGTATCCGGTGGTGGTACGGCGCTCGTTAACGTATACAACGCTGTTGCTGCTGTTCAAGTAGAAGGCGACGAGAAAACAGGCGTGAATATCGTTCTGCGCGCTCTGGAAGAGCCAATCCGCACGATTGCAGCAAACGCTGGCAAAGAAGGTTCTGTTATCGTAGAGCGTCTGAAAAAAGAAGAGATCGGTATCGGCTACAACGCTGCTACGGATGAGTGGGTGAACATGTTCGAAGCAGGTATCGTTGACCCTGCGAAAGTAACGCGTTCCGCTCTTCAAAACGCAGCTTCCGTTGCGGCTATGTTCCTGACAACCGAAGCGGTTATCGCTGACAAGCCAGAACCAGAAAAACCAGCAATGCCTGACATGGGCGGCATGGGCGGTATGGGCGGCATGATGTAACATTAGGCCCCAAAAGCCTGTCATATCAATGAAAAAGAGACCCCTCGGGGTCTCTTTTCTTGTATAAGGTCACAAATGTATATATGTCTTTAAGAGCAGTAGCATTTACTGTGATGTAGCTACAGTCTGTTAAATTTTAGTTGAGATAGGGAACCATCCTGGAGTATTGATGATTTTCAGCCATAACGAATCAGCAATCCCTAATTTTGCTTGATCATTTAAAGTTAACTCTGTACGAATTTCGTTTTCCTTACCCAGAGTTACTTTTTCAACCCAATCTGGATCGATAATCAGTTCTCGTCCAAGCGCAATAAATGGAACTCCCGATTGTAACGCTCTAAGCGCTTCGTCGGGCGTACGGATCGATCCTACGCCGATAATGGGAACTCTTTGTTTCACGAGCTCGTTAATAATCTCCATTCTGGAGCGATTGTCCTCTACGCCACGTCTAGGTTTAGACCAAAAATCCATTAAAGAGACATGCAAATAATCCAAATCTTTATTTGCGAGGGCGTCCACCAATATAAGTGTGTCGGCCATGGTAATACCGGGCGTCAACTCTTCTTCTGGCGATAACCGATACCCCACAAGAAACGGCTGTTTCGCATACTCATCCACCACTTTTCTTACTGTATCTACAATAGTGAGTGGAAATGCCATACGTTTGTCTATATTTCCTCCCCATCGATCATCGCGTCGGTTTGTGTATGGGGAGAAGAATTGTTGAATAAGAAATCGGTTTGCCCCATGAATTTCCACACCGTCGAAACCAGCCTCGATTGCCCTACGAGTGCTATCGCCAAATGCTCGAATAATGTCCACAATTTCTTTCTCTTGGAGTTCTTGAGGGATCACGCTCGATCCTTCTTTAGCAACCGCACTCGCACTGACAATCTCACGGTTCGGTACCAATTCTGGCGAACTCTCACGACCACCATGAAAGATTTGCAGAATGGCTTTTGCCCCGCGTTTCTTAATGGCTGTCGCCAGGCGTTGTAAACTTGGGATTAGATCATCGCGATCAGCCGCTAATTCGCCGCCAAATACCTTGGCGTTGGGTGAGATTATGGCGCTCCCAGTGACAACGATTCCAACTCCATTTGAACGACTTTCGTAATATGCGATTAACTCATCAGATACTGTACCGTCTTGCTTAGAATAAGATATTGTCATCGGTGCATGAACGATGCGGTTTTTTACTTGGATACCATTCTTAAAACGATACGGCTCCATTAAAGGCTGATATTTACGGTCCATAGATGTCCACTCCTATTTTTTAATCATTGCAGTTCCAATCTGATGCGGGCACTAGGCGCAGTTAACCGCGTGAAATGTCGCGTCGATTCGAGTCCAATATACATTTCCTCCTTTATATGGTCGGGACACTTCTCCCTGTTAGAGCTCATCATAAAAGTTGGAGTCGAATCCAAGTCAAGATGCGAAAACAAAAGAGGAGCCAAGGGAAAGAGATAGGAGAATAAGTTTGACTTGGAGTCGGATCCAAGATGTATAATGGGCAAAATGCAATTTTGGGAGGGGACGCAGTGGAAGAACTAACATATACGATCAAGCAAATCGCCGAGCAAACCGGAATTTCCGAGGATACCATTCGATATTACGAAAAGATTAAGCTACTACCTCGGGCGGATCGAAAGGAAAACGGGCATCGCGTCTATAGAAAAGAAGACATCTATATGATCAAGTTGATATCTTGCCTTAAAAAAACGGGCATGCCGCTCGAGGCGATGCGGCCGTTTTTGGCGGCCTCAGCCAACACAGATTCCGTGGAATATACGGAGTTGGTGGATCAATTAAGAAGCCACCGTGAAAATATCGTGAATCAAATCTCCTCACTTCAGCAGATCGTTGATTTTATTGATATCAAGCTGAAGGAAGGGAGACCTCGCCAGGAAAGCGCAGAACAAAGTCAAGGTGAGGCTTTAGAAGCAGAAAAGGAGAAAGCAAAAACAAAGCCTATTTCCGTCGTGGAAATGAGTTATTTTTCAGCCTCTGCTAAAACGGACAGGTTACGAAATTCGATTAAATAAGTATGAGCTTGATCTGCTTAGCTGCGCCTTCTGTTCAGGGAAAATAAAGCATTAGACTGAAATTATAAAATTATAGTCTAGACTAAGTAAACTTCTCACGGAAATATCCAACGGAATCAATAGACCGGAACCGTGATATACCGGACTTAAAGAGGATTGAAGAGGGCGGATTTTTTCGGGAAGTGCCACTAGGTAGAGGTTACAGTGATTTTATTTTACAGCCCTGCAGGAAATTGGTTATACGGGATATTTAACGATGAACGTGGAGTGGGTCAAAATCCGGAGCATGGTATTTCCAGAGCTGTTCAGTTTATTGGCAAGTTTAATAAATGAAAAAGAGACCTCAAGGGGTCTCTTCTCTATTAGAAATCTCAAAAAGGTCACGTTTCTTGCGGGAGTGGTCCCAAATATCGGTATCCGGTCGCTGCCGCCGTTGGCATCGATTATTTAAGATTCATCGTACCAAAAATCGAATTTTTACTTGGATCTCTAAAGGTAATAGAACTGAGATCCATACTTTCTGGAAGGTTGAGCGTAATTTGAATCGTTTTTGTCTCACCCTTTAGTAGATTGGTATGGTCATATGAAGTAGCTGAACTTATCTTCTTATCACCAATAGTAGCGCTATCAAAAAAATCTAATGCACTCCAAGCAAATTGATTTTTAGGCTCTTCGTTTAGCGTTGCTTCAAATTGAATAACAGCGAACTTGTTTCCTTTATCAGCAATTATCCCAGATGTTGCTCCAGGTCCAGATGGGACGAAGTTTGTATAACTTACACTGTTAACTTTAAGTGTCATATCACCTCGAGTAGCGGTTTCATTAAGCCTGAGATTTAATGGAGGCTCCGGTGCATTTGTTTGATTTGAATTTACTTGGGCATTTGTTGGTGTTTGTGACCCAGTCTTCAATTCTATTCTCTTAGCCTTGTTATCGAAAGAAGATAACTCAGCGTTTAGCATTTCAGCAACCTCACGAACCGGTAGGTAGGTTGTACCTTTGTATATGATCGGATCTGATTTGAGATTTTGTTTTTGTCCATCTACGATAATCGTGAATTTTGATAAAACGGCTTGAATTGTACCTGGTGCTGCAGCTGCAATGGTTGCAGATCCAATCATCATGCCAAGTCCTAGAGTGGCAATGGTTTTAACAAAAGATTTCTTCAAGTGATACAACTCCTTTTTTCGTCAAGTATAACACTTATTTCGGCAAAATTTGGACATAATTTTATATCGGTTACACTAACAATTTGCCCAATCAAAGCAACCAAACATAAGTGTATGTCATAGTTTAGTCCTACTGTTCTCTTCTCTTGATCTATTGATTATTTTGGTATAATATCCGATATTTTAATAGTTTAGGGAAATAACCGAAGGGGAGGAAGAAAGGGGAATGAGGAAGAGAAAAATTGTTTTAGCGATGACCGCGTTATTGATGTTGGGAGGTACTGCCGTTTATGCAGCCGCCCCACAGATTGTGCCGCAAAAAGATCACAATGTCAGCGATAAGATAATCTTCTCGTCAGCATGAAACATCAAAGCAATAATGTTATCATTCCAAGCACAAAAAATATGGATCCCAGGCAAATGGAGATTAGTCCTCCGAATTTCACCAAATCAATGTAAGTATCGCTTGGTTCAGAATCTCCCTTGACTTTCCATCCCTCATTCATCCTCCATCCGAATGTCGGATACTTTCTGGACAGGATGCCAATTCCTATGAGGATAATAGCAAAAAGAAAAAGTGTGCCCCATGACATGGCGTTACCTCCTTGTTGAACCAGAGTCGACATTAAGATTAGTACACCACCCCCAAATCCACCTATTGCTGCACTAACCTGAGTTTTTAATAAATCATGATCGTCCTGTTCGTAGTCCTCCGGTAATCTTTTTCCCCAACGTACCCAATCGGAATCCGGATTTTTGAAGTTATATCGGCAAAGTAGAATGATTATGACGCCAAAAAACATCCAAAACATATAAATCAACCCCTTGATGATACTTACGCAGTAACAAAATGGAAGTTTCAGTAAATAGGAGATGGTTCATAAAGTGAAACTGTCCTGATCTTTTTTGTTTATCCATAAATGAAAAAAAGCCCCATTGCGTCAGGGGATTATGAAGTTTGTTGGATTCCAATTCCAGAGGATTGAATGAATAATGAAAAGGAATTGAAGATATTTACAAACTCACAAATATCATTCGCTGAAGGGGGCAGGATTGTGTCCAAAAAGTATTCTCGATTGTTGATTGCGGGTTTTGTCGGATTGCTGCTGATGTTTGAGTTAGGCATTTCCAGTCACGCGGCTGCCGATTCGGCGCGGTCAGCTGTGGAGTGGGCTCATAAGTGGGTTATCTATGAAAAGGCCTATATTTTTAAGATTGATAAAAACGGCAACACGTTGTGGTATAACAAATACAATTATACGGACAGCGTGGCGTTCAACGATTTGATTCCGGCAAATGACGGAGGGTACATTGGCCGTTGGCAGCGTAGGCCGGGCGGAATATGAAACGGGGCCAAAATTGATGACCAAGGCAAAGAGGTCTGGTCGGAACAATTCAAAGAGTCGGATAGCGGCTGGACCGCCTTTTCCGTTACGGCTTCGGGGGATGGGGGGGGATGTCATTGGCAGTGGAAAAAGTGTCAACCATGACCAAGACGGACCTGAACGGACAAGCGCAATGGGAAAAAACATATCGAGACTGGACGAACTCCGAATACGTCAAACGTCTTGTCCGAACCAAAGACGGCTACGCCATGCTGGGAGAACATTTTTCTCGAAACAGTCTGGATTACAAACGTCAATATGATGTGCTGAGCGTCGATAGGAACGGCGAGTTGATCAGCAGGGAATTGTTTAAAGGCCCTCCCATCTACAGCGTCGGAAGTGCAGCGGTAACTCCTGACGGCGGATTTATTTTTCCTGGAACGATTAAGCGGGGAGACGTGACTAAGATCCAACTGATGAAGCTATCGCCGTCAGTGAATATACCGCCTGTTGAACGTACGCTGACGGATCCGGACGAATTCGAAGGCTATATCCAGCTGGATTCTTACGAGTATTCGCTTGCTGAAGGCACGATGCTCGACTTGAAGGTCATATTGCGTAACTATATCGACCAAAACGAAATCGACATCACAAGGCAAACAACATTCATCAGTGATGATCCGGATATAGCCGAGGTGGATGAGCTCCTCTATTACTAAGTCAATTTGTTGGTAAACATTGCGTCTCAGACAACTTCAAATCATTTTCTAAATTGGACCGAGCCGCTGTCTCTCGGGTCGGTTATTGTTTTGCGAGCGATGAGATCTCCTTCTTCATTAAAGCCCTCGATATCAAAAGGTGTGGAAACGGCCGATGGCAAAAACACGAACCAGATCATTTTTTCATTTCCTACGGTCGCCAGTTTAGCTTGATATGTACCATTATTCTGACTCTTGACAGTTACATTCTTGATCGAAGGATTCAGAATATCTCCAAAAACCATGGGAAAGGGGGTGGAGATATGATCTAATTTAGGCATGCTCATATAGTTTAATGATGATTTTGATTGTAGAGATTCACTGATCCCGAATCCCCCGCCCCAAACCCACTTCCATCCCATCCATGTTTTTCGTACATACTCTACCTGAAGATTGCTGCTATCCGATTGATTATATCGTCTCATAAATAAAAGGATGCCCCCTTTAACAGGTTCTCGGTGAATGACTTCCATCGACGATGGACCTCTAAACCGTTCAACCGCTTTATCCGGGGTTTTCCCGAGAGGGATATGAAGGGTAACTTTTTGCCCCAGCGCGCGGGACATGCGCCGATCCGATAATCCTCCAGGGCGTTCCATCATATAAATTATGGCGCAGAAGAGAACGGTAGAAAGTAACATCAGTAAGGCAGTAATCCCAATGATTCGTTTGTGTTTGACTCGCATAATCCTGTTTCACCACCAAAAATGTTTTTATCATAATTCCTCTAAAATCAAACAACGACTCCACCAATATACCATAATTTAGGTGTTGATAAGCCGTGTATGAGAAACCAGACGTTAAAATGGCCAGTGTATCTTAGAGGGATGAAACGCCCGGTTTACTCAACTCCAGCAGGGAAAACCCCCTTTATGTCGAAGTTTGATGTGGGGGGTGCTTACATGCTAAAAACGTTGAAAGTCGAGCTCTTTAGCGATTCCAATCTGGACGATTTGCAAGAACAGGTTAATGAGTTCCTGCATAATATCCATCCTGATGATGTCAAGGATGTTAAGCTTTCGTCTGCCGACGGAACGTACGATATTTTGGTCATTTATAAAGAATAAAGAAAAGCACCGCTAAAGGTGCTTTTCTTTATGTCCAGGTATCACCGTATAATAGAGCATCTATAAGAAACAAACTATTCCGTTTTCTCAATCGTGGACACACCGATAAGAACGGAATTCGTGGTTCCTCCACCTACATTTTCAAATGAATAAAATGTTGCCGGCACTCCTCGCATCGTGACGTAATCGTCTTGCAGAATATCGCCGGTAGTGTGGGCGTAAAAACCGATAATGGAGTTATCGTTATCATCTACGATGTGTATTTCGGCAAGAGTAATGCCCTCGTCGAATTCCTCTTCAACGATATCAACAACGTATCCACTTACCTCGATCATCTGATCTAAATAGGGACTCAGATTTTTGTTGAGGTGACGAGACGTGATATTGGGATCGACTTCTGCCTTCGCTCTCTTTTGAGCTTCGGGTGTAAGCGCTGGAAATAACTCATAATGCTTAACAAAATAGTTATAGGTGAGCTCGTCTAGAGCTGCGTCTACAATTTCAATAGGGATCACATAAGCCATGATTTCAGCGAAAAGGTTTTCTTCCGTTAATCCTTCGACATTACTGCCATCGTTAGCGTTCGAGTCTTCCACCTGATTACTAACTTTAACGGTTTCGAACGAGTCCATTATGTTTTGGACACTCGCTTTTCCTCCATTATCGTAGGCTGTCTTGGAATAGGAAATGGAAAGCGTATAAAGCTCATTGCCGTTTGGGACAAAATATTGAGTCAGTATGACCTGGGCATTGGACTCTCCATGAGTGTATTCCGATTCCAGGATTCCCGCCGCCTTTTCGGGAACGTCGATGTAGTTCAGTTTTTTGAAATTTTGTATTAATGGTCCCCCATCTCCATTGGTTAAACCTTGTACGGCAACATTAGCTGCTTCCTCGGGAGTAGCAGACGATTCCTCAATAACGACATTTAAATTATCAACAAAAGCTCCTTGGGGATTGGGGTTTACGAATGCCGCGACGACTTGAGGGACGTTAAGCTCTGCATCCTTCCATGTCGAAGGGTAGGAAAAGGAGAAATTCTCTCCCTTAAATGTTTGAGTTTTGTCAGGTTCTTCATTCGTCTCCGTATTTTCAGAGGCCGTGTTTGTTGCCGCTTCATTTTCGGATGGTGAAGGGGCGGATGAAGTTTCGGTTGCGTCTTTCCCTGAACTGCATGCAGTTAGCATGAACAATAACAACATGATGAACAGGGTGGATTTTGCCAGGCTTTTCATTTCTTCTTCTCTTTTCTTGAAGTCCCTATCGGCTAGGGGATTTGCTTGCACGGAAATTTTCCGCCGCTTGTTGTTAGCCTGTTAAAACAGGAATATTATAGAATAGTCTATCAGAACTAGGTATATATTTCTATATTTAATGCGAAAATGTACGGATATTGTAGAATAATAGAAATTAATGGGAAAATAGAACTATTACCTGTGAACAGTAGCCTTTCCCATATCTCACCATAGTGATCACTGGTGTACTTACAACTTTTTATGTCCCCCTAATGAAGCTTTAAGGTTTCATTAAGCTGCAGATCATATGATGGAATCACCTCTTAACAATAGATTAGGAGCCCCTCTAATTCCGTGGTTAGAGGGGCTTCTCTTGTTTACATACCTTTTTGACCCGCTCGTGGTTTGATTGTTGCTATTTTTTTGGGATATGATAGACTAGTATTTTTTTAAGCCATACAAATGTTGTAAAGAGAGTAGGAGAGTTATGGAAGATTTCATCATGTGGTTGAAGTACTTGCTGCTGGGTATTGTGCAGGGGGTTACGGAGCCGATTCCGGTATCCTCCAGCGGTCATTTGATTGTCGCCCAGAGACTCATGGGCATGGAGCAGAATGGGCTGTCATTCGAAATGCTAACCAATGCGGCCTCGTTGATTGCGATTGCGTTTATCTATCGCAAGGATTTGCAGAGACTGATCGTGAACGGCCTAAATTATTTACGCACACGAAAACCGGAGTATAAATCCGACTTCTTGTTCATTCTGTATATTGTTGTAGGTACGATTCCGGCTGTCATTATTGGTCTGTTGTTCAAAGATCAGATCGAAGAAATATTTGCTTCTGTACATACGGTTGGTATTGCGCTGCTGTTCACGGGGGTCGCCCTTTGGCTGATAAGGAATCTTCGCGGCCGCAAGCTGGACAATGACCTGTCATTCAAGGACGCGCTTATCGTAGGTTTGGCCCAGGCGGTTGCGCTGATCCCGGGTATTAGCCGATCCGGCTCAACCGTTATTACGTCGATCGCTGTAGGGATGAAGCAGGAGACAGCGCTTCGGTTTTCCTTTATGCTCTATATCCCTATAAGCTTCGGCGGTATGGTGCTGGGTGTGTCGGATATCACATCGGATCCCGACTTTTCTTCGCTGCTAATTCCTTATCTGATCGCGTTCATTGCTACACTGATCTGTACCTATGTTGCGATGAAATGGCTCATGAATATCATGGCGCGCGGAAACCTGAAATATTTCGCCTATTATTGCTTTGTCGTCGGTGTTTTGCTGCTTGTCTTCTTATAAGAATGGAGTATGGCTTCCCACAGGTTCTTGGAACTTGCGGGGGGCTTCTTTTCATATGATGGGAGAGGACAAGAGTCAGAATCTGATTGGATATAAGAAGAAGGTTTGAGGGGTAACTAAAAGGAGGGTGATTATGATGACAACAGTTCCATTTCAGTCCATCATTACAGCGGAGGAGGAGCTTCGGGACCTGTTCGGCGAGTCTAATCACGTGGTCAAACATAAAGCGATTGATCGATTGGATCATCACTGCAAAGACTTCATTGCCAAGAGTCCGCTGCTATTTATGGCTACTTCGGACGCATCCGGTTACTGCGATGCTTCGCCCAGGGGAGATGCACCGGGGTTTGTGCATGTGATGGATGAATCCTGTTTGGTTATTCCGGAACGGCCGGGAAATCGACGCTTTGATTCGCTGCGAAATATCCTGACCAACCCGAGGGTCGGCATCGTGTTTGTCATACCGGGTTTGAAGGAGACCCTGCGTGTTAACGGCAGTGCCGTCTTGGTAAGGGATGAAGAAATCCTGGATCGGCTTAGCGTGCAAGGCAAACGGCCATGGCTTGGCATTGGGGTCTCGGTTGAGGAATGCTATATGCACTGTGCAAAAGCCTTCATACGCTCGCAAGCATGGAATCCCGATTCCTGGATATCAGGCGAACAGCTGCCGAATCCGTCCAAGATCATTACGGATCATGTGAATCAAGATAGTGTGACGGAGGAGTCGGTTATTCGGGGATTACAGGATAGTTACAACAAGCGTCTCTATTGATATTCATTTATAATAAGTTTAGCGACGATGAGATATGACGGTCAGATTGAAGAAAGGGGACCAATAGCTTTGAAAACGACCAGAGAACAAATTTTAGACCGATTACATAAAGGAATACAGACGCAGGAGCGATTGATTGGCGTCGCGGCAGGAGCAGGAATCTCGGCAAAATATGCGGTTAAGGGCGGGGCTGATCTGATATTGGCCCTGAACTCGGGTCGTTTTCGGCAGATGGGACTCGGCTCCCTGGCGGGTTTCATGCCCTATGCGAACTGCAATGAAATGGTGATGGAATTCGGCTCGCGGGAGATTCTTTCGGTAGTCCGTGACATACCGGTAATCTTCGGCCTATGCGGCACAGATCCAACCATTCAACTCCCTGATTACTTGAAATACATCCGCGGCAGCGGTTTTGCTGGCATTATCAACTATCCGACTCTGGGACTGATTGATGGACATTTCCGTGAAGCCTTGGAGGAAGAAGGCATTACCTATATGCAGGAGGTGGAGGCTATCCTGGCTGCTCATGAGCAAGATATGTTTACGATGGCCTTTGTTTTTACTCCGGAGCAGACGAAGTGGATGCTGGATGCGGGAGCTGATATCATCTGCGCCCATTTGGGGGTCACGGCGGGCGGGTTGATGGGCACCACGAAAGCATGGTCGCTGGAGAAGGGGGCGGAAATCGCCAGAGACATATTTGAAGTATGTGACGCTTCGGGCAGGCGGCCGATCAAGCTGGTGTATGGCGGCCCGGTCCATACGCCGATCGATGTTCAATATATGTATGACAACACATCAGCCATGGGTTACGTGGGCGGTTCGAGCTTTGAACGAACACCGACGGAGGAGGCCATCGTGGATGCAACACATCGTTTTAAGGCAACGGGCCATCTGGAGCAGGATCGGCAGCTGATGGAGAAGCTCTCGGGGCTCGAAGAGCCGATGGATTATGTTGCATTTGTGAAGGATTATGTTGCCGAGAATTACGGGGGCCCGATTTCAATGACCGAGCTGGCAGAGCGAATTCATGTTTCACGAACGCATCTGAGCGCGCTTTTTAACAGGGAAGTGGGGTGCAGCTTTCCGGAATATATAGCCAAGTACAGGATTCACAAATCGCAGGAAATCATGAAGTACAGCAGGCTGTCACTGGGCAGAATAGCCGAATTGGTGGGCTACCCTGACTATGTTCATTTCAGCAAAACCTTCAAGAAATACGCGGGAACTTCTCCTCAATCCTACCGTCAGCATTTGAAAGACAAATATACATAAAGATCGTACATCGATACGATCTTTTTTGTTTGAAAGCGCTGTATTATGGTCTTGTAGGGATCCAATGCCGGACCTGTCAGGACGAGTGCAAGCGATCCTTTAGATGAGATATGGAGGAGGTCTGCACGGTGAAGACGGTAGCTATTGCGGGGACATTTGATTCGAAGGGTGCTGAGTTTTCATACGTTAAATCCGTCATCGAGAGCTTGGGGCTAAAGACGTTTACGATCCATAGCGGTGTGTTTGAACCGATGTTCAAGCCGGATGTATCCAACGACGAGGTTGCAGCGGCAGCTGGAGTAGATATACGTGAGATCGCGGCCCGGAAGGACCGGGCGGCAGGGACTGAAGCGTTGGCTCAAGGGATGGGAAAAATTGTACCGAGGCTGTATGCAGAGGGCAAATTCGACGCCATGCTGTCATTCGGCGGTACGGGAGGTACTTCGATCGTCACAGCAGGCATGAGGGCATTGCCGATCGGCGTTCCGAAACTGATGGTGTCCACGGTCGCATCCGGCAATACAGCGCCTTATGTGGGGACAAGTGATATTATCATGTTCCCGTCCATCGTGGATGTATCCACCAAAATATTCACGAACGCGGCACATGCGATCGCCGGTATGGTTCAGTTCGAATCGGCGCCCCCGGTGGATAAAAAGCCGCTGGTTGCAGCGACGATGTTTGGAGTCACGACGCCTTGCATCGATTATGCCAGGGCGCATCTGGAGCTGCATGGTTACGAAGTGCTTGTATTTCACGCAACAGGTACGGGCGGACAAACGATGGAAAGCCTCATTGAGGCCGGATATATAGACGGTGTGCTGGATTTGACGACAACGGAATGGTGCGATGAGCTGGTGGGCGGCGTTTTGGCGGCTGGTCCGCATCGGCTGGAAGCAGCCGGTCGCTGCAAGGTACCGCAGGTTGTATCGACCGGAGCGCTGGATATGGTCAATTTCGGTCCATATGAGACCGTGCCGGAGATATTCCGGGAACGGAATCTGTACAAGCATAACCCCTCGGTTACGTTGATGCGGACCACGGTTGGGGAGAACCGACAGCTTGGCGAGAAGATTGCAGAGAAGCTGAATGGTTCGCAAGGGCCTACGGTGCTGATGCTCCCTTTGAAGGGCGTATCGATGCTCGATGTAGAAGGGGAATCATTCCATGGACCTGAAGAGGATAAGATGCTGTTTGATACTTTAAGACAACGCATAGATCGTAAGAACGTTGAGTTGATCGAGATGAATACGGACATTAATGACCAAGCTTTTGCCGTGGCTGCAGCCGATAAGCTGATGGAGCTGATGAAACGGCAGTGAGAAGGGGAAGCCAAACGCACCAAGTATTCATACTGAAGGAGGAACATATATCATGGCCATGCAAATCAGAACAGAAGTATTAGCAAAATTAAAATCAGAGGTAGCAGCGGGTAAGGTGTTATTGGGAGCGGGAGCAGGAACAGGGATTTCGGCCAAGAGCGCCGAAGCCGGCGGCGTAGACTTGATCATTATTTATAACTCGGGCCGTTACCGGATGGCGGGGCGCGGCTCGCTCGCAGGATTGATGGCGTACGGGGATGCGAATCAGATCGTGGTGGACATGGGGAATGAGGTGCTGCCGGTCGTTAAGCATACGCCGGTATTGGCGGGGGTTTGCGGCACGGACCCGTTCCGGATCATGGATATTTTTCTGAAGCAGCTTCAGGAGCAAGGCTTTGCGGGCGTGCAGAACTTTCCGACGGTGGGCTTGATTGACGGCGTATTCCGGGCGAATCTGGAAGAGACGGGCATGGGTTATGATCTTGAGGTTGAGATGATCCGGAAGGCTCATGAGCTGGGTATGGTGACCACCCCATATGTGTTTGATGTCGATCAAGCGAAGAAGATGGCCGAAGCCGGAGCCGATATTCTGGTTGCCCATATGGGACTTACCACCAAAGGTACCATAGGCGCGAAAACGGCACTGACGCTCGACGATTGCGTGGACAAGATTCAAGCGATCTGTGATGCGGGTAAAGCCGTCAACCCGGACATTATGATTCTGTGCCATGGCGGTCCGATTGCAGAACCTGAAGATGCGGCGTATGTATTGTCCAGAACCAAGGGCGTGGAGGGATTCTTCGGAGCCTCCAGTATCGAGCGTTTTGCCACAGAGGTTGGCATTAAGCAGCAGACAGAGGCATTTAAGAATATCTCCAAATAAAATGATAAGAAAAAGAATGATCGGAATCATAAGGAAAGAAAAAAGGCTCCCATGAAGGGAGTCTTTTTCATGTACAGTGGCTAGAGAAGCGTTGATCGGGTCTAAATTCGTATATGGGTCCGATAACGACGGGTAGCAACCTCTCTAGCATCCGGCGGCTTATCCGCTGGTTCGCTTAATCATCATCCTTGTTCTTGCTCTTGGATGCAGCTATAGCAAAGGCAATGATGATAAGCGGAATGAAGATGAACCAGGGGATCGTAATCGTCGTCCCCAATAGAATGGCAAGCAGGAACAATCCAACCATACCCATTATAATGTACAGGCAGCCTCTGCCGAACGTCTCCATTTTTCCATCAGCTCCTTAATACAAGGATAACGTAATGGACAAGATCCAAGTTTCACGAATCATGATAAAAAGGCAGAAGCCTTGCCCTTGCCGTCACGCCCTTGCCGGTCACGCTGACAATGAATGAAGGTTTCCACCCAACCTCAGTGTAAAGTATGAAAAGCATACCAGATCAAGACTTCTTTTTATCGTTGTTCATCTTTTGCATTCATCTTATAGCCCTTCAGTGCGCTGAGATTAGCCCTGGAATTTCCAAGGGGTGGTTTCTGATCGCCAGGCTAGCCATATAGCTCCCAGTGTCTTGAACAGTTTTGACATGCCGATACCTCCATAGGGGTGATATTGTGTAATCGTATTAAAAAAAAGCTATGCGTGGGTATTGTGTGCACTCGAACGTATCCGCTCTTTACTCCCGGAATGCCTCCCTTTGAATAGGGAAAGCAAACATGATAGTATCAGGAAGGAACCGGTGGATGAGGGGGCTTGATGGATTGTGGCTAACATTAAAGAGATTGCCAAGCTGGCAGGCGTATCGGTCTCAACGGTATCCCGGGTGCTGAACAACCATCCCTATGTCAGGGAAGATAAGCGGACACGCGTGTTGGAGACCATGAAACAGTTGAAATACGCCCGGAATATGAACGCGGTTCATCTGATTACAGGGAAAACGATGAATATTGCTATCATGCTGCCGTTTATTAATCATGCCTACTTCTCCTTGCTGATGGAGGGAGCCGGCCAAGAAGCGCTTGCCGCTAGCTATCGCCTAATCCTGTGCCAAACCGGGTATGCGCCGGACAAGGAAGTGGAAGTGCTGGAGATGCTGCGAAACCGCGAGATTGACGGCATTATTATTTTATCATCGGCCGTAACTCCGAAACAGATCGAGGCCTATTGTGCTTATGGACCGATTGTATGCTGTCAGGATGCGGGTGAACGATTATTTTCTTCTATATATATAAACCATGCTGAGGCATTTCGCAGTGCCATGCAATTTTTGATAAAGCGGGGGCATCGACGCATCGGCTTCACGGTGGGAAGACTGGACAGTCCGAGCACGAGAGCACGCCAAGTGGCATATAAAGAAGTCCTTAAAGAGATCGGGGAGCCTTACCGCCAGGAATGGATTTTGGATGGCTGTATCGATCTGGAAGACGGTGCGGCAATCATGGATCGGCTGTCCGCTATGGAGGAACGTCCAAGTAGTTTATTGGTAACGGGTGACCATGTGGCCGCGGGTTTGATCTATGAAGCTGAGAAGAGAGGACTCTCCATTCCGCAAGAGCTCGCTGTCATTGGCTTCGATAACCAGCCGATCGGCAAAATGCTGGGTCTCACCACGATTGATAACCGACTCTTTGATATGGGTTCGGAGGCCTTCAAGATGCTGTATGCGCATATTCAAGGGGAGCGGAAAGAGCCGATTCGCAAGGAGCTTGCCTTCGAGCTGATCGAACGTTCATCGGTATAATGGCTCCGTAGCCAAGTTCTAACAAACGGATTACAAAGTTCGACAATTATGATATTCTTATTTATGCAAGTTCCATGTTTCACAACGTTAACGTCTGCAGCTGTCTGCAGGCGTTCTATTCTGTATTATAGAAGGAAAGGAGCATAACCAAGTGGATGCCCTTGAACAGTTTAAAAAAGCTTCCCGAATCAAAGTGATTCCCGTTATGCTGATTCCGGTTGCTTTAGGAGCACTCGGGGCTTATGTATGGACAGGTGAATTTCATATCGGCCTCTTTTTATTGACCTTGATCGGGAGCGGCGCTGCCCATCTGTTCTCCAATATGGTGAATGATTTGTGGGACTATAAGAACGGAACGGACACGGAAGCGCAGGAGCATGTAGATGCGATCTCCACGAATTCCGGTTTTCTTACGAAGGGCGTCTGGTCGCTCCGTAAATTCGAGATCGTTACCTGGATGCTGTTCGGGATTGCGGCGCTGAGCGGTATTATCCTTAGTTTGATCAGTGGTTGGTGGGCCTTCATCTTTGGCGGACTTGGCGGTCTGATCGCTTATTTCTATGTCGCACCGCCGATTCAATTCGGATACCGCGGCAAGGGTTTCAGCGAGATTGCGATTTTGCTATCCTTTGGTATTTTGCCGGTGATGGGCGCATACTACGTTCAAACCTCTCATATGGATGTTCGGGCGCTGCTGCTGTCACTGCCCATTGGGCTGCTGACAACGCTGATTTTGTTTAATCATCACTTTTTGCATTGGCAGGCGGATCGTCAGGCCGGGAAGAAGACCCTGGTAGTGGTATGGGGTGAAAAAAGAGCGCTGAGCTTCTCGAGAGTTCTGCTGCTGCTGGCCTGCTTGTCTTTGATAGCCTGCGTATTGGCCGGGGCGCTCCCGCCTTACGCATTGATTGCACTGCTTACGATGATTCCGTTGTATCTTGTCTATGGAAGACTGAAGGACAACAACCGTTCCGAAGCGTATTTACCACTGATGGGTGCGTCTACGATGACCACCATGCGCTGCGGCGGCGTGCTGATCCTGTCATTGATCATTCAAGGAATCATTCAGACTTTGTAAGGAAGAAGGGGAATTAGATGGAACAACAAAGCGTTTTTGGTGATTTTCACTCTATCCTGTCCGAGACCGGGACTTGGAAGATCGGTGGTTTTCCGCTGCCGGACGGTTCATTTTGGGAATATCGCGAGCCGAATGCAGTCGTGATCGTCCGCAACGGAATCCTGTACGTGCGGGCGCCGCTCAGCCGCCAGAATGATCAAATCCAAATTCTCGATAATGCCAAGCATATGTATTATTCCAACGAAGAGGTGGAAGTGCCGGAATCCGGTGAGGTCACGTTCGAGCTGCAGATTCGGGCACGCACCCAGGGTACGGTTCCCGGCGACTTGTATGACGGCTACGTATCGTTGAATCTGCTTGATTTCAGCACGGGCGCAGCACTGGACTTTTTTGCCTCGAACGACAAGTATGCCAGCGTGTATGCCGTCCTGCCATTCCCGGGCGTGCAGGTGCCGGAATCGGACAAGACCCGCTACTTCTGCATTTTCAAAGAGGAAGATACGCATTTTACACCGCGGGAATTCAACACGTACAAAATTACGTATAACCGTGCCGAGGACGAAGCGATCTTCTACGTGAACGGCGAGGAGATCCGCCGGGAGAAAAACATCCCGATCAAGTTTAATAAGTTCACCATCGCTTTGGGGATCATGACCGAAAAAGACCTTACGCCGCAGGGCAGCGTATCCGTGCATGGACAAACCGTCATTGCCGAATATTCTCCCGTGACGGTAACGATAAAAGAGTAGTGCTTATGAAAAAAGATCATGCCCATCGTGGGCATGATCTTTTTTGTGAGCGAGGGACGAGCTGAAGCAGTGCAATGTCGAGGCCGTATCGGGGAAAGCTGCAAGCCCCCGACAGGGCAAGGAAGCTGGCCTGGCAAGCCTGTGAGTCCAGAGGATTCACAGCATGTCCGGTAAGAATCAGGCAGCTGACCGTGTAGCAGTGGTCAGCTTAGCCCCTCCCGCGCCCAGCCCCCAAAAAAGCCATCCCAGACGATAGGGATGGCTCTCTTTTGGTGGGTGGAAAGATTGGAGGCCGTACTTAGGAAAAGAGGATGTATGCGTGGAGGAGACCTGGCGTTCGCCTTTGAAACCGGGAAAATACCGCAAGAATATCATCCCGTTTTCCTGGTTTCAACAGCGACCGGAACGGATACATCCTCCCAGAACAGGCCGACTAATCTTGACCACCAAAAAAAGAAAGCCATCCCACAAACCATGGGATGGCTTTCATCGTTACTTCAAATCCTCAATAGAATTTGCTTCCACGTAAGACGGAACCACCAGGCCGGTTTTCACGCCTTCCATGTTAGCGCCAAGGTCTTCGACTTGGTCCTTGAACTTATCCCAGTAGTCTGCATGCGTCAACGGAAGCCATGCTGCTACGGTTGCATCCACGTCTCCGTTGGCAACGCCGGTCCACATTGGGCCTGCTTCGACTTGAAGCGCCTCAACTTTGTATCCGAGCTTGTCTTCCATGATCACTTTCAGCAGATTGGTGCTGGCGATCTCGGAATCCCAAGCGACATAACTGAATTTGAAGGTTTTGCCGTCAACGGGTTGAACGCCTTCGAGCCAGGCGTCGACTTTCTCCGCATTGTTGTCTGCCCATTCCTTCGCGGCAGCTTCAGGGTCTTGGCCTTCTTGAATCGCCGTCATAATCTGACCCATATCGTCGGACGTCCATTTGAAATTGCTTAGGAACTTGTAAGCGTCCGGATGATCTTCTTTCAGTCCAAGACGGACAACGGTGTGAATCTCTTCCGCTTCACCGAATACTTTCTTCGGATCTTCCAGATACTTCAGGTCATACTTGGAGAACATCCAGTGCGGAGTCCAACCGGTAATAATGATCGGATCCTCATTCTTAATGGCTTTGTTAAGGGTTGCCGTCATGGCAGCTCCGGAGCCTTCGACCAGTTTCCAGTCGGTCAATCCATATTCCTCAATAGCCGCTGCGGTCGCCTTCATAATGCCTGCACCTGGATCAATACCGATGATTTCATGTTTCACTTGTTCACCGAGGGAAGCAGTTGAACCGCCTTCAGCCCCTTTGTCCGTCGTTCCATCCGTTCCGCCATTTCCGCAAGCAGACAGAACCAGAATAGCAGCCAAGCTGAGCAGCAACCAAAACTTCTGTTTCTTCAAATTAAGCACCCCTTTTTTTCGTTTTAAATATATTTTGTGTAAAGCGGTCAAGGACAATCGCCAAAATGACGACAGCCAAGCCAGCTTCAAAACCTTTACCAATTTGCAGCTGCGTTACGGCCCGGTAGACCTCGGCACCGATACCTTGGGCACCGATCATCGAAGCGATGACGACCATCGACAAGGACAGCATGATGGTCTGGTTAATGCCGGCCATCAAGGTTGGCATGGCCAGCGGAAGCTGAACCTTGAACAATTTTTGTCCGGAAGTCGAACCGAATGCATCTGCAGCCTCCGTCAGTTCACCGGATACTTGCATAATGCCAAGACGGGTCAAGCGAATCGTTGGCGGTATGGCGAAAATAACCGAAGCGATAACCCCGGGAACCACGCCCAAGCTGAAGAATGTAACGGCAGGGAGCAAGTACACAAATGCCGGCATAGTTTGCATAAAATCAAGAACCGGTATGATCACGCGGGATGCCGACTTGCTGTAGGCCGCCCATATACCCAGCGGAACACCCAGTATAACGGAGATTAAGGCTGCTGTGATAACCAGGCTGAGCGTGCTCATGGTCTGTGACCAGTAACCCAAGTTATCGATGAGCAGAAAACCGATGGCTGTGAACAAAGTCAACGGCAGACGGCCTAATAGGTAGGCAATGACGGCCAGGATGACAATGAACAGATACGGATGAGGCAGCATGAACAAATCCGTAAACAGCTGCACGATGTTTTCGATGATGAAGGAGATGGCGTCAAAGAATCCGGAGAAGACGTCTCCCATCCATTCGACCAAGGAATCAACCCAGCTTGCGAGAGGGATCTTAGGCATCTTGCGTCACCTCCTCGCTTTTGCTTTCTCCGGCCAGGGCACCAAGTACAGCACCGCGGACGATAACGCCCATCAATCGGCCATTCTCATCCACAACGGCCAACGGTACTTTAGCCATGCTCGTAATTTCAAACAATTCATTTAGCAATGTATCGGGTCCAACACTCGGGCCATCCGTGATGAGTATATCCGCAAGCTTACGGTTATTTTTCATGGCATCCGAAGCATCTTCGGCCGTAATGACGCCAAGCAGCTTCTTGGAACGGTCGATGACGAACAGGTTCGAGATTCCCCGTTCACGCATAAGCTCCAGCGCAACGCGAGGTCCACGATCCATCGTAATGGTCTCCGGACGGCGCATAACGCGTGAAGCGGTAAGCACCTTGGACAGATCCACATCTTCCACGAACCGCTCAACGTAATCGTTGGCAGGCTGGGTCAAGATTTCTTCCGGCGTTCCGATCTGCACGATCGAACCGTCCTTCATCAAGGCAATGCGGTCGCCGATTCGAAGAGCTTCGTCCAGGTCATGCGTGATGAACACGATGGTTTTTTTCATTTTATCCTGGAGCTCGATCAATTCGTCCTGCATGTCTCTGCGAATGAGCGGATCCAGTGCGCTG
Source organism: Paenibacillus sp. JZ16 (assembly GCF_015326965.1). Lineage (NCBI taxonomy): Bacteria > Bacillati > Bacillota > Bacilli > Caryophanales > Paenibacillaceae > Paenibacillus > Paenibacillus sp. JZ16. Next base: position 3,144,769 of record NZ_CP017659.1, on the reverse strand, counting down.
AAGGCCTCATCCATTAGCAGAATCTCGGGATCATTAGCGAGTGCGCGGGCTAGCCCGACACGCTGCTGCATCCCGCCGCTAAGCTGATCGGGCATCTTTTCCTCCCAGCCCTTCAAGCCTACAAGCTCAAGCGACTTCATGGCTGCTTCGTGCCGCTTGCTTTTGTGTACCTTTTGAATTTCCAATCCGTACTCCACATTCTCTACAACCGAACGATGAGGGAACAAGGCGAATTTCTGGAACACCATGCTGATTTTTTTGCGTCGTACTTCACGCAGCTGTTCCTTGTTCATTTTTCGGAGATCTTTGCCGTGGATCAATATTTCGCCCGATGTTGGTTCAATCAACCGATTTAGCAAACGGACCAATGTAGATTTACCGCTGCCTGACAGCCCCATGATGACAAAAATCTCGCCTTCGTGAATATCGAAGCTGACACGGTTAACGCCAACCGTTATGTTCTTCTCTTTCGCAATTCGCGCTTTACTCCAGCCTTGCTCCAGCAATTGAATCCCTTGTTCCGGATTCGCGCCGAACAACTTGCTGACTTTGTTAACTTGCAGAATAGCCAAAAGTACTCCTCCTTTTATTGTATAGAGACGCGTCCATTTGACCGAGTCTTCTTATTCCTGTCGTCTCGTAAACCCATGTCACCCATTGTAACAACCGATACGTAAAGTATCAAACGTTATATCCGTACATAAAGAACGTACAGTAAAAACTGTACAAAGTTATCCTTTGAAATGCTCCCATATGCTCCAATATCCTCTAGAGCGATCTTCTTTACTTTTAAAATAGCTTTCCCTACAATAGATCAGAGAATGTGTGTGGGTCGGGGCTTGTTTAGATTTCATGGAGAACGTTCACACTACACTTCGAGTCCACCTAGTTTTGTTATATTGACATGACTTCTTGGATGGCTACAGAAAGAGGAGGCTGCAAGCATGGGCTTGTACCATTTAGATGATGAACGGCAGGCAGCCGTGCATAAGATTCGTAAGCGTGTCATTGAAAATATTGGACGGAATATGGATTTGTACGGCATTCCACTCTCAACGGGACATTTATACGGATTGCTTTATTTTGCGGATAAACCGATGAACCTCGATGAAATGGGACAGGAAATGAAGATGAGCAAGACCAGCATGAGTACAGGCGTGCGGACGTTGCTCGATTATAAAATGGTAAACAAGGTGTGGGAGAAGGGTTCCCGCAAGGATTTGTATGAAGTGGAGTATGACTGGTACCAGAGCTTTGTGGATTTCTTTGATATTAAGTGGAGAAAATCGGTGGAGAGCAACATTCTGGTTCTGCGCAAAGCGCTCGACGAAACGGAGAAGCTCCGTAAAGCACATGAAGATGATGAAGAACTGACAGCGGTGCTGCAAGAGGATCAGGCGAAGATGCGTGAGGCCGTTGCTTATTATAAATGGCTGGAACGATTGATTGATACTTTTGTGGATGGCGAGATCTTTAATTATGTGCCGAAAGAGCCGCCAGAAGGCAAATCCTGATATTGAAAATGGGGAATTTACCCAGTATAATGTGAAGTAAGGCAATGCTTACCTAAGAGGTACAACCTGATTTTATCGGGTTGTGCCTCTTTTTTGTTATCTGGCATCGCCTGGAGTGAATTATCGGGAAACAAGCGTATGTTGGTGCAAAAATAGTCAGGAGGGGTTAGAATGGTCAGTATGTCCTCAAGAATGGTAGAAATTGCAGATTTTCCATCGGTTAACTTAGGCAATACCCGAAGTTTGTATGTATATCTTCCACCCAGTTATCATGAGAATACGGATAAGCATTATGCCGTACTCTATATGCATGACGGGCAGCATGTATTTTCAGCGGATGAGAGAGGCGGTTCCTGGGATATGCACGTCACCGCGGATCGGCTGGTTTCCGAGGGACGAATGCAGGAGATTATGATCGTTGGCATCGCAACGGTTCCTCATCAAAGACTGAATGAATACTTCCATGACAATCCAAGGATGCATGAGGTGTTTGATCCCCCGTTTGCCGGCGAACGCTACGAATTATTTATTATTGAAGAAGTTATACCCTATATCAATCAGAACTTTCGCACGTTGAGGGGCCCTCAGCACACGGCCATGATGGGTTCGTCTGCGGGCGGGATCGTTACCTACAATATAGGCTTTAGAAGACCGGACGTGTTCGGAAGTATAGCGGTCATGTCTCCTTATTTCGTCAAAGCTCATTTTGATGCTCAGGGAGAGCTTAAGGAACATCCCTTTTATGAAAGATACGGGACGCATCCCAATCTTAAGATATGGCTTGATATGGGCGGCGCGGAAGGGGTCTTCATGGAAAAATACGCACGGGAGGAAGCAGAACGTTTGATCCAAGACGGGTTTGTGCCTGGGGAAGATCTCATGCTGTTCCTTGATCAGGGAGCGGCTCACAGCCAAAGCGACTGGGCAGGCAGAGCGCAAGCGCCGCTGCTGTATTTTTTCGGCGACATTGGAGAACCAGCCTCGATAAAGCTGCATGGAGATGGCGTCGTAGGGGTGAACGGACCCGTCAAGCAACTGAACCCGGTCATTACATACGACAGCGGATTTGTGCAATCGTTGATGAACGGAACCTACCATGTCGAGGAGCCGGAATTGCTCACGCTGCTGCCGGACGGAACGATGAAGCCTCGAACATCCGGCAGTACCCGGGTTACGCTGCAGATGGGAAGCTTGAGCGCAGATAAAGAGATTACGATCGTGGAACAATTGCCTGAGCTTGTGAAAATCACGATTCAGGTGAAGGTACCGCCTTCCACACCGGCTTCCTCCACGATCTATGCTGGATTTGAGATTCCGTACTGCGGAGATGGCATATATAGAGGAAGTGCAATGGTACCTCATGGCTTGTCTTTTACGTTCAAGGTATCAAGAGGGTTTGGACTGCACGAGAAGATCGGGGATCCTGAAGTTAAACGGCGTTCTTTTACAGCATCGTCTGAGATGGAGCTGTTTTATGAGGTTGAGGACTGGGATACTTGAAATATGAAAATGCATTGAATTGTAATCGGAGGATGAATAGGCATGAGCATCAGATCAGCTAGACCACAGGATGCAGCTGCAGCGGTAAGGCTGCTGTATGACGCACTGCACGATGTGGCGCATCAATTAACAGGGGAAGATAGTGAAGAGAAAGTGCTTGAAGTGCTGGAGCAATATTTCCGGGCAGACGAGGGCAGGCTCAGTTACCGTCAGGCTGCCGTGAAAGAGATCGACGGCGAGGTAGCGGGCATTATCGTTGCTTACGGCGGGGATCAAGCGGCCGAATTGGATCGTCCGATTCTGGATCGTTTGCGGAAGCTTAAGAATGACCCTTCCGCAGCGCTGGACAAAGAGGCAGACGAGGATGAGTATTATATCGATACGTTATCCGTTTCTCCGCGGTTTGGAGGAAAGGGAATCGGTTCGGCGCTCATCGATCATGCAGAGAACCGGGCAAAGGAGCTTACGTATCGTAAAATTGCTCTCGCTGTGGTAACGGACAATCATCGCGCCCATTCTTTGTACGACAGAAGAGGATATAAAACGGATAAGGAAATCATGATTAACGGGCATGTTTATTATCATATGGTCAAACCCGTATAGGAAAAAATAAACAATTTATAAGCCGCCTATTTACAAATGGTAATAGGTGGTTTATTATTGTGTCATACCGATCTAAAAAATTAGAATGATAAATTAAAATGGAATGAACGAAAATAACCGTATAATTTACGTAATTAGAATGAATTTAGAATGGAGTGTTGAGCTATGGAACAAGATCAAAATCAAAGCATCGAAATATCGGTGGAACAAGCAAAGCTGCTCGGGAGCGCCCAGCGGGTAAAAATTCTCGGAACCATACTGGATACGGCCAAAACCTCAAAGCAAGTAGCGGATGAATTGGGAGATTCGCCGGGGAGCATCCACTATCATATTCAGAAGTTATATGACGGCGGGCTGATAGATTTGGTGGAGACCCGGACGGTCGGCGGCATCGTAGAAAAATATTATAAATCCAAAGCGAAGTGGTTTAACACCAAGGGAACGCAAACGATGGACCCGGTTCTTGCCGAAGATTACGCAGCGGCGACCCGTACAAGAATCAGCTTGAGGCTGCAGTTGGACGCAGACCAATATGAAGAGATGACAACGGAATTCAAGGAGCTGCTTGAAAAATGGGTGAACAAAACCCTCACGACCAAAGGGAAAGACAGTAAGGAGTATGCCGTCGGGATCAACGTGGTTTCGACGGAAACGTCCGATTAGGAAGGGGCTTCCAGAGCCTCTTCTCTCCAAAACTACTAAACTTTAAATCAAGGAGTGTTCCTCTATGGAAATATTAAAAAATCGCAATTTCCTGCTGTTGTTCGTTGGCCGAATTCTTACGAATATCGGCGACAGCCTGTACGCGGTAGCGGCCATGTGGCTGGTGTACGATCTCGGAGGCTCGACGCTGTATACGGGGCTTGCCGGCTTCCTCTCGATTCTGCCCCGAATCATTCAACTGCTATCCGGTCCGATGATTGACCGCGTTCCTATACGGGGGCTTCTGGTGTACACCCAGTTATTTCAGGCGCTTCTTCTGTTGATCGTTCCGCTTGCATTTTATTTCGACTTTCTGACGGTCGGCGTTGTACTGGCGATTACACCGATTCTGTCCACGCTGAATATGTGGGTATATCCGGCCCAAATGTCGGCCCTTCCCAAAATTCTCGATAAGAAGCAGCTGACGCAAGGCAACTCGCTGTTCTCCTTAGCCTATCAAGGCATCGATGTCGCTTGCAACGCAATATCCGGCGTGTTGATTATTGTGCTGGGCGCAGTATCCCTTTACTTGTGGAATTCCATTGGCTTCTTCATCGGAGCGCTGTTATTCTCGCAATTGAAAATCAAGAAATCCATCAAAACTTCGGATAACAACGATAATAAAACATCAATGAACAATACAGAAACTTCAAAACCTAAGCGTAATGCCCTTAAAAGTTATTGGGCGGACATGAAGGAAGGTCTTCGCTATATTCTGGCAACCCCGCTCGCACGGGTACAAATGGGGATGATTGTCATCAATGCTGCGGGCGGCGCTACCTTTACGGTTATGCCAGCGTTTGCCGACAGCCTCGGCGGAGCCGGCGTCTACGGTATATTGCTCATGGCCCAGGCTTTCGGAAGTTTGCTGGGAGCGATCCTGGCTCCATATTTGAAGCTGGAGCGCCTGCCCCTTGGTTATATTTTTGCCGGAGCTTTCTGTCTATCGGGCGCTGCCTGGTGTCTCAGCGTATTCACCCCTTGGACTTGGCTTGTCGTTCTGGTGTACGGTCTGGCATGGTTTCCCGGAGGGATTACGAACGTTATCATCAATTCGGTCATTCAGAAGGCAATACCCGAGAAAAGATTGGGTACGGTGTTCGCGGCAGCTAGCGGACTCAGCGGAATTGCCATGCCGCTTGGCAGCCTAATCGGAGGTGCCCTTGGCGTGGTTGCGGCAAGCTCCTCCATTATCGCGGGATGCGGAATCGCCGTGCTCAGCGTAGGGATCTTCTGGGTCTTTGACTCGACTACTCGTAATCTTCCGTCACCTGACAATGTAGATGAGGAATGGTTCGCGCCTTATACGAATACGGCTGCTGAGAAGTCTGTTTCTATGCACACAGCCCCTTAGAGTTGGCTAAGGTCGATCAGTTTCTATACTTACAGAGTCCTATAAGAAGAGGGTTTGTACTGATTATTTTCATATATCGAGCCGAGGATGAATCAGCGATCGACGGATTCAATCTCGGCTCTTTTTCGTTTAAGCGAAGTGTAAATGCCTGCCGAGTCCGGAACGCAGCGGTGCTTGTCAGGCTAGTCTGCATAATGTGACCAAGTCCCTCATAGACATGTATCAATCAAGTCAAAACAAGTGTTGAAGGGGATGATGACATGCGCCGGATTTCATGGGTGCTGCTCGCGGTAGTATTATGCTTAACAACAATACTGGCGGGATGCGGGAAGAAGAATGCAGACAGCGTTGTAAAGGATCTGGGCAAGGTGGCTGATAAGCTGGAAAGTGCCAAGGGCGCTTACCAGGGAGCGGGCGTTATGACCATACATACCGGTTCGGCGCCGCAGGAGTATCAGGTTGAGGTATGGTACCAGTCTCCATCTTATTACCGGATCAGCTTAACCAATGGGCAAAAGGATATTACGCAAATCGTGCTTCGCAACGATGACGGCGTGTTCGTTCTGACGCCGAGCTTAAACAAGAGCTTCCGCTTCAAGAGCGACTGGCCGGATAATCAGGGACAGGTATATCTGTACCAAACGCTGCTCAGCAGCATTCTGAGCGACAACACCCGTCAGTTTGCCGAGGATAAGGATAGTTACGTGTTTGATGTGGCCGCCAATTACCACAGCCATTCCTTGATTCGTCAGAAGATTTGGCTCGCCAAGGACAACTACACGCCGAAACAGGTACAAGTGTCGGATTCCGAAGCGAATGTGGTTGTTGAGGTGAAATTCAACACCTTTACCTTTGATACGAACCTGACCAAGGATTCATTTGATACGAACAAGAATCTAAGTGCCATGAACGATGCGAAGGGGACCATGGCGGAAGTGGACGAGAACGGGGTACCAGTGGCTTCCAGTACGGAAGGTAACGGCACTCAGGGAACCGAAGGTTTGACGGAAGCGGCTTCGGGTCGCGATATGGGATCCTTCGGCATCATCTATCCGGAATATGTGCCTGCAGGGGTCACGAACAAAGACACGATGGAAGTTCCGGAGAGCAAGGATCATGCGGTTATTCTGAAGTATGACGGTGTGTATCAATACACGATTATGGAATCCAGACCGGTGGATCGTGCGGTTTCCCTCGTACCGGGCGAGGCCGTGTATATCGATTTCACAACGGTTGGCCTGCTCACCGGCGATCAGCAAAGAACGCTGACCTGGAATTCGGAAGGCGTGGAATACCGAATTACGAGCGCCAACCTGCCTGTTGAAGAAATGAAGAAAGTCGCTGCTTCCATGCAGGGAGAATCGGGTAAATAATACGAAGTAGGCGGATACCGAGCATTGAAGGAGGGCAAAATTCCGACAATGAGGCCATTCGCCTCTTTTCCAAATAAAGGCACTCCATCCGTGGGCTCATCACTATTTCTTGCATAGATTCCGATGTTTCACCAAGTTTCGCACCCGGGGGGAACCACGAGCCTCATAAATAAGCAATTTGCCTCAATTGACAGTTGCCCCCGGGAACATTACCATTAATCTAATGTAAAGCATAATGCTTTTTTCAAAATGGTAAGAAGGTGACTGGAATTGCAAGCGATATATCGACCTACCCTGGCGGAGATCAACCTGGACCATCTGCGCGCCAACTATAACGCTTTTCGTGAGGCGCTGCCAAGCCACATGAAATTGCTTGCTTGTGTGAAGGCTAACGCCTATGGTCACGGAGCTGTAGAAGTGGCACGCGAACTTCAGCAACTGGGGGCGGCTTACTTAAGCGTAGCTTTCCTGGATGAAGCGCTCGAGCTTCGGCAAGGAGGCATCTCCAGCCCGATCCTGGTGCTCGGATATACACCACCGGAGGCTGTAGAGATCGCTTATGAGCATGATGTAACCATAACCCTGTTCAGTTCGGAAGTGCTCCAAGCGATAAAGGCACTGCCGGTCCAGCCGGAGAAGCCACTCAAGGTACACATCAAGATTGACAGCGGAATGGGTCGTTTGGGCCTGCTTCCAGGCGAAGATGCAATTTCTTTTATAGAAGAAGTATTTTCGCTGACGCAGGTTGTTGTCGAAGGAATGTTTACCCATTTTGCAAGAGCGGATGAAAAGAACAAAGACTATACGTTGGGACAGTACCGCCGTTTTCAGGGCGTAGCGGACGCTCTTCGGGATAAGGACTACCATATCCCGCTCATACATACGGGCAACAGCGCTGCTGCGATTGATACACCCGAATTATCCTATGATATGGTTCGTGTCGGCATCAGCTTGTACGGACTGTATCCTTCAGACGAGGTGAATCGAAAAACAGTGAGCCTCCGCCCTGTCATGACGTTAAAGACAAAGCTTGTCTACGTCAAAAATTTACCTCCGCATTCCGGTATCAGCTACGGGACGAAGTATGTAACGGAGGAGGAAGAGCAAATTGGAACCCTCCCCATCGGTTACGCCGATGGCTTCTCTCGTATGCTGAGCGGTAAAGTGGAAGTACTGATACGCGGCCGCCGCGTCCCTGTTGTCGGAACCATCTGTATGGACCAATGTATGGTATCGCTCAAACCTTTCGCCGATGAGGCGGAACAAATTAAAGCTGGTGAAGAGGTTGTACTCATCGGTCAGCAGTCTGACGAATGCATTACGGCAGATGAGCTGGCGTCCAAGCTGGGGACGATCCACTACGAGGTCGTCTGCATGATTGCCCACCGGGTACCACGTCAGTATATACGCAATGATATACCCGTGAAGACCGTAAATGCACTCTGGAGCAACCTTTAAAAGTCAAGTCACCATAAGTAATTTATTCAGGAAAGAAGGAATAAGTACAGATCTTCCCGAATTAGGAATATGTCGTTTAAGTCTGTACGAAAGTGTCGATTGTAGTTTATAATGATATGCAGCATACTTGATATACCTTCGGCATATATATTCTTTTGTATAATTTTCCTTGAATAATGTAATACTGGTGCACAGGGCGAGAAGGTTGTGGGGGTGTAATAGAGGGTGGCCAATATGCAGAACACCAAACGAATCATGATCAGTTTACCGGATCATCTTTTGCAGGAAGTGGACGGGATCGCTCAGCTGGAAAATTCCAACCGCAGTGAGCTTATTAGGCAAGCCATGAAGTTGTACCTGAATGAACGGAAGAAACGTTACATTCGTGAATCCATGCAGCGAGGTTATATGGAAATGGCCAAAATTAACCTGACCATGGCTTCTGAGGCGTTTCACGCGGAGGAAGATGCAGACAACACTCTAGACCGCTTAGTAAGCGGGGTGTAGACAGTGATCGTTAAACGGGGCGACGTATTTTTTGCGGATTTATCACCTGTTGTCGGTTCTGAGCAGGGCGGCGTAAGGCCAGTCCTTGTCATTCAGAACGATATCGGCAACCGGTTTAGTCCGACTGTGATTGTTGCAGCCATTACGGCACAGATTCAAAAAGCCAAGCTGCCGACTCACGTCGAAATCGACGCGGCGTCGCATGGATTTGACCGGGATTCCGTCATTTTGCTAGAGCAGATCCGGACGATTGATAAGCAGCGGCTAACCGACAAAATCACCCATCTTGATGATGAAATGATGAGTAAGGTGGATGATTCCCTGCAAATAAGTCTGGGCTTGATTGATTTTTGATTCCATTCAAGCGCTAACGTTTTCCACATAGAATGTTATGACTAAAAACCCTCAAGGACTAACTCCTTGAGGGTTTTTATATGGAGGGTATGTTCGAAGGGCACGGCAATGGATGCATGAGACTAAGAGAGCGGCGGTTTACGCGTTTGTAGGTATGAGGATGTAGGCCGTTGTGACCGCCGCTGCGATAAACAAAAGGCAGACAACGGACCAGGCAATCGCATGTTTGTCATTCATCTAAGGTGACCCCCTAATTGTAATGAGGTGCGGATATCCGGCAGCAGCATTTTCGTACACTAAGAATATAAATTTAATCTTAAAATCAGATGAAATTGACATTAAAAGCAGCTTAAAGCCTTATGAAGTGAGCGATGTAGTGGAAATGAGCGCTTAAGTTTGGGATAATAGCAAATATAGTTTCATTGAAGAAAGAGGGATATCATTGTCTGAATTAGAAGCTGTTGTGGAAGTAAATGAGGAACAGATTCGCAAGGAAGAATCGAAACGGATCGTGAAGCAGATCGCGAAGGAGCTTCAATTGTCCGAAAAACAGGTGCGCACGACCGTTGAACTTCTGGATGAGGGCAATACCATACCGTTTATTGCGCGTTACCGTAAGGAAATGACAGGCGAACTGGATGAGAACCAATTACGTGATATTGAAGAGCGGACTGGCTATCTGCGCAATTTGGAGATCCGTAAGCGGGAAGTCATCCGCATCATAGAGGAGCAAGGCAAGCTGACGGAAGATCTGAAGGCATCGATTACGGCCGCCGTTAAGCTGCAGGAGGTAGAAGATCTCTACCGTCCGTATAAGCAAAAGCGTAAAACCCGGGCAAGCGTTGCCAAGGAAAAAGGGCTTGAGCCGCTGTCGGAGTGGATATGGTCGCAGCCGAAGCAGGCTGATGTGATGGTTGAGGCAGCCAAGTATGTGGATGAGGAGAAGGGTGTGGCTTCGGCAGAAGAGGCCGTGCAAGGCGCGATGGATATACTGGCTGAAAACATTGCCGATGATGCAACCGTTCGTTCCTGGGTTCGCAGATACAGCTTGGACCACGGCATATTGACCTCTGAGGCGAAGGATACCGAAGTGGAATCCGTATACGAGAACTATTACAATTACCGGGAATTGGCGAAGAAAATGCCGCCGCACCGGATTTTGGCCATTAACCGGGGAGAGCGCGAGAATATTCTAAAGGTAGGGCTGGATGTTCCTTCCGAATCCATTCACGCGTATATCGGCAAGCAGGTGCTTAAAGGTCCATCAGCCGTCACGGACATTCTTACGGCGGTGATCGAGGATTCATACAAGCGCCTCATTGCTCCATCGATTGAACGGGAAGTACGGGGAGAGCTGACGGAAAAAGGGGAGAACCAGGCAATCTCCATCTTTGCCGGGAACCTGCGCAGCCTGCTGCTGCAGCCGCCGGTGAAGGGACGCTGTGTGCTGGGCGTTGACCCGGCCTACCGTACCGGTTGTAAGCTGGCGGTGGTCGATGATACGGGGAAGCTGCTTGAGGTGGCCGTAACCTATCCGACGCCGCCGGCCAACAAGAAGCAGGAGGCGGCCGCCAAGTTTAAGGAGCTGATTGCCAAATACGGCATCAAGCTTATTGTCATTGGAAACGGTACGGCATCCCGTGAAACGGAGCAGTTCGTAGCCGAAGAAGTCATTGCGGAGCTTGCTGACCCTGAGCTGGCCTACCTCATCGTCAATGAAGCGGGAGCAAGCGTGTACTCGGCCTCGAAGCTGGCGCAGGAAGAATTCCCGGACCTGGATGTTGCCGAGCGCAGCGCGGCCTCGATTGCCCGCCGTGTGCAGGACCCGCTGGCCGAGCTGGTGAAGATTGATCCGAAATCGATCGGCGTGGGCCAATATCAGCATGACGTAACCCAGAAGCATCTGGAGGAGAGCCTGAAGGCCGTCGTGGAGTCTGCGGTGAACCATGTCGGGGTGGATGTGAATACGGCTTCGCCGTCACTACTATCCTATGTGGCCGGCATCAATGCCACGATTGCCAAAAATATCGTGAAATACCGGGAAGAGAACGGGAAGTTTGTCAGCCGGAAGCAGCTCCAGAAGGTCCCGCGTCTCGGTGCCAAGACCTATGAGCAGTGCGTGGGCTTTATGCGGATTTCGGAAGGCGAGAACATATTGGATCGTACCCCGATTCACCCGGAATCCTATGTGGTGGTTGACCGTTTGTTCAAGGAGCTTCAGGTAAGTCTGGACAAGCTTGGAAGCAAGGAGCTCGCTGAACTGCTGGATGCCCAGCAGCCGGAGAACCTTGCCGTGAAGCTGGAGGTTGGCGTGCCGACGCTGCGTGATATACTGGACAGCTTGCAGCGCCCGGGACGCGATCCGCGGGAGGAATTGCCGCTGCCGATTTTCCGTCAGGACGTACTGAAGATCGAGGATCTCATGCCGGGAATGGAGCTGCAGGGAACGGTACGCAATGTCATCGATTTTGGCGCCTTTGTGGATATCGGCATCAAGAGCGACGGACTGGTGCATATTTCCCAGCTGAGCGATGGGTTTGTCAAACACCCGATGGATGTTGTCTCTGTGGGGGATAACGTTACCGTGTGGGTGCTGAATGTAGATTTGAAGAAAGGCCGCGTCGGATTGACGATGCGCAAGCCGAAAGATCAGTCATAGGAACTGCTGCGTAAAATAGAAGAAGAGCCGTAACTCCTTGAACTGTACCCCAGTTGTTAGCGATGACCTAACATTTGGAGGTGCAGTTCCTTTGGGGAGAACGGCTCTTTTTTTGAATAATTCTTGGAGTAAGAGCTAACGGGGCATGTCCTGGCGGTTGGCTTAGCCATGGCTCAGCTTTAGCAGCAGTACTTTTTTATCGTATCTTTCGCGACACCAGTGATATTTTGCTGAAATTTTGGGTTCGACTGCGGGAGCATTTACATCGATTTCATGAAAACCAAACTTCTTATAGAAATGCTGCAGCTCCTCAAATGGAATGCAGTAAACCGTCTTAAAACCTAGTCTTTTGGATTCTTCCACCAGAAACGAGACGACTTCGTGCGCGAGGGACTGGCCTCTAAACTTGTCCAGAATATAAATACCGCCGAGCTCCGCCTCGTGTTCATTAAGTCTAACCAATCGACCGACTCCTGCGTAGTCGTCTTGCGACATGACGATGGCAATGATTTCATTGTCCAGTGAACTTGGCTGAAAGCCGATGTGCACGTATTGTTGATTGACCCAAGGCAATTCTGCTTGAGTCACCCTTTTGATGCTCATGATTACTCACCTCAGTTTCTTCAAAATGGATGTGGAGGTATACTGCGCGCAGCATAAGCATTCGGCTTAGTCCTCGCTGTCCGAAGATTGCTGTTTTTTCTTCGCCCGGAATCGTCTGACCTTCATCAGATTGCCGCACATTTTATCGTCGCAGTACCGTTTGGAACGGTTACGCGTGTCGTCGTAATATACCCAGAGGCAATCGGGATTCGTGCAGATGCGGAACCGGGATAATTCGCCTTGCTCGATGGCTTGCGCAAAGGAGCCGGCAATCTCGGCAGCCGCTGCTTGCAGGCCAGGATTTTGGAGGATATAGGACAGCGCCAAATTTTGTTCCTCATCGATCTCCAGATGACGAATAACGGGTCCAGCAGCCATCCAGCGGTTTAATTGCTCTATCTCCATGGGAGAGGGTGACTCCCCCGCAACGATGTGTTGAACGCACGTTAACAGGAAGGAACGAAGCTCCCTCAACTGCCCCAGCTCATCCGGGGCCAGGGGCAGGCTGACTTGAAGCTGATATTGGTTCATGAAATCGGTGAGCCAATCCTCTCGGGCAAGCCGGTCCTCGGATCGGCCGCTGCCCCTCCAGTCATGCCATTCGCTGTTTATAAAATCATCCCATAACATGAAACTCATCCTTTCTCATCTCATTATTGTAACAAGTAAATATTAATGTTGCTAGTTACTTGTAATGGGGTCCGAAGTGTGTTAATTTTTATGTAACATGCTATTTGATTTATGCTGGTTACAAATTTGATGCGGAGGCGATGGTTATGAACATGAAGGAACTGCTGCTCCAAAACTGGGATTATGCGATGGGGCAGGAGGATTGGTATCCGCCGATTCTTCCTGCCCTGAAGGACGTAACAGTTGAGCAGGCTTTGTGGAAACCGGAAGGGCAGGCGGCAAATTCCATTTGGGAGAACGTTCAGCATTTGCTGTATTACAAGCAGCGTCTGCTCGCGAGATTGGAAGGAACGCCGCTTCCTAATGAAGGAATCGGCAATGACGAGACGTTTCTTATTCATGACACAAGTGAGGGGGCATGGAATACGGCTCGGGAGCAGCTTCAGGATGTTCATGCCGCTTTACGACAGAAGATGGAAGTGATGACGGAGGCAGAGATCATCGAATCGCCGCAGCGAATACTTAGCTTAATCATGCATGATGCGTATCATACGGGACAAATTGTTTTTCTCCGGAAGCTTCAGGGCTCCTGGCCAGCTAAACGCAGCGATCTATAAGTATAACATTCGTCCATTCAGCCATCATAATAAATGCAAAAATAAGCCGGACAGGGCGTCCGGCTTATTGTCATACCTATGGATCGGTTGCAGTGCACTAACGGGCATTCGAGTTTTCTTCGCCCGGGGAATTCCGGTAAAAGTACCAGCATTCATTCAGCAGCTTGATCTGACGTCTGTCCTTTTTGCGAAAAGCGCGTGTCAATTGATTGCAGAGCCATTGCGGCAAGGGTATCTCCTCCTCTTGCTAATTCCATCTGTATGGATAGCATATGGGGAAAAAGCCCAAAGCGTGCAGGTCTACCTCGATTATAACGCTTCTTCCTCGTACCATTGCTCAAGCTGCGCTTGGAGAGCACGAATTTCGGTAAGCAATGAGATGAGCGGATATTCCGTTTCCTTAAGGGAAGCAAAGGCCTGCTCAAGCTCATTTATGTATTCCAGACCACCTTGAATGCTCAGCGATTCCTGAAGCAGATCCAAATTGTCGCATTCGGCTACAGCAAGAGGCAGCTGAGGTTTGCCTGCGGCGGTGAGTTTATCGATTTCCTTATTGAGGCGTAAATTTAGAGCACTGAGCTGGTAAGCATAGTCACTGGGCATTTCAACAAATAACAGCTCGTCCTGTCCTTTTAAAATAACGTAGCGCATGTTCGGCATGATTGCAGGTTCTCCCTCCATACTTTCTACTTGACAGTGTAGCCCAGAGAGAAGTTAAAATTCAAGTAGCATTTATACGGCAAAAGGAAGGATCAGACATGGTGACGATGAACGAGATGAGTAATGAAGAACTGCAGGCATGGGTTGAGAAAATCTCGCTGGAAAGCTTTCGGGTTCCGTTCAGGCATCAGGCTACGTTTAACCGGCGATTGTCTTCAACAGGCGGGCGTTATTTCATGAAAAGCCATAACATCGAGATCAATCCGCATCAGCTTGCTACGAACGGCAAGGAAGAGGTGGAGAAGATCATCAAGCATGAGCTGTGCCACTATCATCTGCATATCGCGGGCAGGGGATATCGGCATCGGGACGCTGATTTCAAAAGCCTGCTGCAAGCCGTTGGAGGGAGCCGTTTCTGCAAATCCTTGCCGAAGGGCAAGGCCGCGGGCCGTCGTCAACCGGAACCATACCGATATAAACTACGCTGCAGCGTCTGCGCAACCGAATATCTGCGTAAACGGAAGATGAATCCCGCCCGGTATCGGTGCGGAAAGTGCAGCGGACGCCTTACACTCCTGAAGCTTGACTCCCCTATGAAGTCATGATAAATTATTAATATCCAACTTAATGTTCCCTGATAGCTCAGTTGGTAGAGCACTCGACTGTTAATCGAGTTGTCACAGGTTCGAGTCCTGTTCGGGGAGCCATATGGAGAGATACCCAAGTGGCTATAAGGGGACCCTCTGCTAAGGGGTTAGACTGCGTAAGCGGTGCGAGGGTTCGAATCCCTCTCTCTCCGTTGAGCGTTACATCGAAGAAAGCTCCCATCACCAAGTGATTGGGAGCTTTTTTTGCATAGGGATGAGAACCCTGGATAGGGTTCGTCGGAGCATAAGCAGCGTTAGGAATACTTCGCAGTCTCGACCGAAGGGAGAGTACCCCTCTCTCTTTCGTTGAGCGTTACATCGAAGAAAGCTCCCATCACCAAGTGATTGGGAGCTTTTTTTGCATAGGGATGAGAACCCTGAATAGGGTTCGTCGGAGCATAAGCAGCGTTAGGAATACTTCGCAGTCTCGACCGAAGGGAGAGTACCCCTCTCTCTTTCGTTGAGCGTTACATCGAAGAAAGCTCCCATCACCAAGTGATCGGGAGCTTTTTTGCATAGGGATGAGAACCCTGAATAGGGTTCGTCGGAGCATAAGCAGCGTTAGGAATACTTCGCAGTCTCGACCGAAGGGAGAGTATCCCTCTCTCTTTCGTTGAGCGTTACATCGAAGAAAGCTCCCATCACCAAGTGATCGGGAGCTTTTTTTGCATAGGGATGAGAACCCTGGATAGGGTTCGTCGGAGCATAAGCAGCGTTAGGAATACTTCGCAGTCTCGACCGAAGGGAGAGTATCCCTCTCTCTTTCGTTGAGCGTGAATGGGGGAAGAGAGCTCAATGAAGCAGATCATTGCAATGGGTGGCGGCGGTTTTTCGATGGAACCGGATAATCTGCTGCTTGATCGCTATGTTTTGGCACAAGTATCGAAAGAATTGCCTGAAGTGTGTTTTCTTCCGACGGCAAGCGGAGATGCGGATGGTTATATTGAACGTTTCTATCATGCTTTCCGGACACTGCCGTGTACTCCCAGTCATCTGTCGCTGTTTCAGCCGAACTTTGCCGATCTTCGGTCTTTTGTACTCGAGAAGGATATCATCTATGTTGGCGGGGGCAATACCCGGAATATGCTGGTCTTGTGGAAGGAATGGGGCCTGGATCAGATACTCAAAGAGGCGTATGGACAGGGTGTCATCTTAACCGGGTTAAGCGCTGGTTCCATTTGTTGGTTTGAGCAAGGGGTGACGGACCCGTTGAACGCGCCTTTGTACAAGCTTGGGGGTTTGGGTATATTACAAGGCAGTCATTGCCCGCATTATGATGGTGAGAGCAAAAGAAGACCTGCCTATCATAAACTCGTGCTTCAAGGTGAAGTACAAGCAGGATATGCTGCTGATGATGGGGTTGCATTACATTTTATGGACGGACGGTTGCATCGAATCGTAAGCTCAAGGGAAAATGCACATGCATACCATGTGGATCGAGAAGGAAATAGCGTTCAAGAAGTGGAGTTAACACCGGAATTTTTAGGCTGATTTATTGGCCGAAAAAGCTCCAAAAATAAATTTTAAAATTTACGAAAAAAAAGCTTGCCAGCATTTTTGGAATTATGCTATACTCAATCTTGTCGTCACGGCGACGTGGTTAAAGTGGCCCGTTGGTCAAGGGGTTAAGACACCTCCCTTTCACGGAGGTAACAGGGGTTCGAATCCCCTACGGGTCACCACTTTCTATATAACCTCGGGATGAGAACCCCGTCGGTTCGTCGGAGCATAATCATCGTTAGGATAGGCTTCGCAGTCTCGAACGAAGAGAGAGTATCCCCTACGGGTCACCACTTTCTATATAACCTCGGGATGAGAACCCCGTCGGTTCGTCGGAGCATAATCATCGTTAGGATAAGCTTCGCAGTCTCGAACGAAGAGAGAGTATCCCCTACGGGTCACCACTTTCTATATAACTTTCTTATATGGCAGCAGCACGATTGTCATCGAGAGCCATTAGCTCAGTTGGTAGAGCACCTGACTTTTAATCAGGGTGTCGAAGGTTCGAGCCCTTCATGGCTCACCATTTTTTACAAAGCAACGAAACGATGTACTCCTTATATTATGCGGTAGTGGTGGAATGGCAGACACGCTATCTTGAGGGGGTAGTGGGTGTATACCCGTGGAGGTTCGAGTCCTCTCTACCGCATACGAATATTAAGAAAAAGCTCCGTACCTTGTGCGGAGCTTTTTTTTTCGCTTAAGATATCAGAAAGTATAAACTTCGAAGCATGCCCTTACCTGATCATGCAAGAAAATAACATCTAATCGAGTTCTGTCTTCTTTAGAATGTACGTTGATAGTTTTTTCTTATATCAAGGTTTACATAGGATTCATCACGGTTTTGATCGATTTTCATTGCACATTTATGCACAACAAGTGTTTCATCTCTGGTCAGGAGTTTAATATCATAACGTGGACGAGCAACAACTTCAAATTACCTATAAGGAGTGATTCAGAATGGCTAATAACAACAATGGAAAGATGAGCCGTGAAGAAGCAGGACGTTTAGGTGGAGAAGCAACTGCGAACAACCATGACAAAGAGTTCTACCAAGAAATTGGACGGAAGGGCGGCGAAGCAACTTCCCGTTCCCATGACAAAGAGTTTTATCAGGACATCGGTAAAAAGGGAGGAGACTCCACGTCAAACTCCCATGATAAGGAATTTTATCAGGAAATCGGCCAGAAGGGCGGGGAAGCGACTTCCGATTCCCATGGCAGGGAATTCTATGAGGACATCGGACGCAAAGGCGGCGAGGCTACCTCGGAATCCCACGGACGTGAGTTCTATCAAGAGATTGGACAGCAGGGCGGCGAAGCCAGAAGCGACAGCGGCAGCAGCGGGGACGGCAAGATGAGCCGTGAAGAAGCGGGCCGCAAAGGCGGCGAGGCAAGAGCAAGACAGCGCCAGCGGGGGAACTAATGACAATCCGGCGCATTTGAGAAGAGGTTTTTCTTGGAGGGGACTGATATTCTCTCATGCGAAGGATCCGCCTTCATACCCAATATTTGAAAAGCAGCAGCTACGGCTTCCTGACAGGAAGCGCGTGGCTGCTTTCTTTTTGTCTAACATCAGCATGCGACAAGGTGGAAAAGAGAATATCGTGCTGGACTTTTGGGACGGTGTGTGATAATTATATGATAATGATAACCATTCTCATTTAAGGTTGGGGTCTGTACATATGTTAAACCTGTCAACGAATAGCAGTAGCAAAAAAGATTCGCGTGAATACAGCGGGCTCACGGCCCGTTTATGGAATATGGATATTGTTCATGGGCAAGAGCTCTCCTTGGAGCAGCAGTTGGCAGTGCAGCCAGCCCTGATTATCCCGCTTAGCGGAGAAACCTGTTTACAACAGGCCGAGCAAATCACCCGTATGAATAAGGGATGCGTTTATTGTTGTGCAGCGGGGACTACTTTCGGAATTACGAGTGTCGATCACAGGAGTTCCGAGGAGCACGAGCAGGCTTCGGTCGCGATCCTTCATTATAGTTTCATGGAAGGGATATCAGGATGCGGTAGATTGCATGAGGTGGATTGCGCCGATTTCATGCCCTATGACGGCATCTTTGTCATCAGCTCTCCGGACCGCTTGAATCTCGTCTGCCGGTCGATGTATAAGGATTTTCACAGTAAGGAGCCCATGAAGCAATGGAGGGTTCAGCTGGATTTTCAAGAGCTGCTATATACGATGATTGCCGAATGCAGCCCTTACTCCAAGAATGATAAGCGGCAAGCGCTGGAGCGGGTGAAGGAGTATATCGAGGAACATTATGATGAAGATTTAACGATTGAACAATTGGCGAACCTTTCGGAGCTGAGTCCCAAATATTTTGTTGAAGTATATAAGAAGACGTACGGGCACAGCGCGATGGATTATTTGGCGCATGTTCGTTTGAACAAGGCGAAGCAGTTGATGCTGGGCTCGGATTCATTGCTGCGTGAAGTGGCGCACATGGTGGGGTATAAGGATGAATTTTATTTTAGCCGCAAGTTTAAGAAGGCATTCGGGATATCCCCCTCGGTGTATATGAAAACAAGGAAAAATAAACTGGCGATGTACGGCTCAACGGCCCTCCTGGGTTACGCCATGCCGCTGGATTTCACGCCGTATGCGGCTCCGCTTCATCCGAAGTGGTCACAGCATTACTATAACATTCTTGGGCCGGATATCCCCGTTCATCTGGATGCATACCGTCAGAATCATAATAAATATGCGAATCTGGAGAAGCTGGCCTCGGCACGTCCGGAGCTCATCGTTTGTGCACAGGGGGTGGAAGATTGGGAGAAGGAGCAGCTTCGGCTGATTGCCCCCCTCTACGAAATGCCTGAAGAGCAGGGAGGGTGGCAGGTTAATCTGTTAGGGCTCGCTAAATTGCTGAACAAGCTGCCCGAAGCAGAGCAGTGGATCGATACGTTTCATCATAAAATATCGACTTACCGTGGGAAGCTCCCCGCTGAAATGATGGAAGAACGCACGCTTTTGACCGCACGCCTGCATCAGGATGAACTGATGGCTTACAGTCATCCGGGCATGAAGGAACTATTATTTGATTATTTTAATTTTCAGCCGGCTAAGTCTGTGGACTGGGAGGAGGCTGGACGTTTAACGATTGAGCAGATCAAGGAGAGCCGGGCAGACCATATGCTGCTCTTGATCCGTCAGGATTCCGAAACGCTGGCCAATTGGAGAAAACTGCAGGCAACGCCGGAGTGGATGACCATTCCTGCGGTGCGAGACGGAACGTTGCACCAACTATCCTCTTACCCTTGGCGCGAGTACTCTCCCATTGCGATGGAGCAGATGGCGGAGGAAGCCTTTCGGTTGTTTTCCGGAAATTGTCCATGAGGAATCCGGTGATTTGTCCATGGTACTAAGAGAGCAAATCCTATACTATGATCAATAATGATAATCATTATCAATTGTTGAGTGAATCATAGATCATGGAAGGGGTAATTGGAGAGAGATGAAACGAATGAAATGGGTCTTGGGGTTATTGCTGGTATTTGCGTTGGTACTGTCCGCCTGCGGTGGAGGCAGCGAGGCTAAAGATACAGACGGAGCTAGCGCGAATAATGCAGCAGAGAGCGCGAACACAGCCGGGGAGGAAAACGCTTCGAAAGAAGAAGCGGCTCCAGCATCGTCCGATACTAAAGTTGTGAAATATCTCGATCAGGAATATACGCTTCCTGCCAAGACGGAGCGCATCGTTATCACCGGTGCCGTTGAAGCCATGGAGGATGCCATTGTGCTGGAAGTAAACCCGGTTGGGGCCATTAGCTTCTCGGGTAAATTCCCGCCGATGTTTGAATCGATTACGAAGAACGCCCAGTCGGTTGGCGAGAAAATGGAGCCGAATTTCGAAACGATCCTGTCTTTGAAGCCGGATGTGATTTTGGCATCGTCCAAAGCCAAGCCTGAAGTCATTGAACAGTTAAATAAAATCGCACCCACGATTCCGTACTCCCATATATCGACCAACTGGGAGAGCAACCTGAAATTGCTCGGCGAGTTAAGCGGCAAACAGGAACAAGCGGAACAGGCAATCGCGAAATATAAAGAGAGCTTGGAAGAAGTCAAAGCGACGATTGGAGATAGCCTGAAGGACAAGAAAGTTCTGGCGCTTCGGATTCGTGCGGGCGAGATGTACATCTATCCGGCAGGCGTGTTCTTTAACCCGGTATTGTATGAGGATTTGGGGATTGAAGTACCGGCTGAAGTAGCGGCAGCCAAAGCACAGGAACTGATCTCGAAAGAGAAAATTGCAGAGATGAATCCGGATTATGTATTTGTCCAATTCTCGCCAGATGAGAATAAGGATACGCCGAATGCTTTGGAAGAACTTCAGAATGATCCGATCATGAAGAACTTGAATGCATTCAAGAACGGGACCGCTTTTGTCAACGTGGTGGATCCACTGGCTCAAGGCGGAACCGCGTACAGCAAAATCGAGTTTCTGAAAGCTGCAGTCGATAGCTTGACAAAGTAACATCCAACATTTCAGTATAAACCTATAAGGCGTGTTGTTCATGAGGTTCAAAAAATCACTGCCGGCTGTCATCCTTGTGATGGCCCCGGCAGTCTGTTTCTTGCTCATAGCGGCCTCCATCCTGTATGGAGCCAAAAATATTACGATGGATACCGTTTGGGATTCCATCTTTGCTTTTGATTCGGAGAGCATCGATCATCAGATTATTGTGAGCTCCAGATTGCCGAGAGTTGTCGGTGCCATGCTTATCGGCGCTTTTCTCGCGGTATCAGGCGCTTTAATGCAAGGAATGACAAGGAACTATTTGGCGTCCCCATCCATCATGGGAGTATCAGATGGTTCGGTGTTCGCGGTAACACTGTTCATGGTATTTATCCCGAACGCCAGCTCCAATATGTATATCGTCAGCTCGTTGATCGGCTCAGCCATCGGAGCGGCCGTCGTGTTCGGCTTGGCATGGCTTATTCCTGGCGGGCTCAGCCCGGTTCGACTGGCTATACTCGGAACCGTAATCGGGACGTTTCTTAGCGGTACTGCAGAGGCTTTGGCGGCCTATTTTCAGATATCGCAAAATATCAGCTTCTGGTACAATGCCCGGCTGCATGCCATGGACCCGGAACTGATTAAACTGAGCATTCCGTTTGCAATCGTTGGTTTGTGTCTTGCCGTTGTATTATCCAAATCGATCACGCTGCTGTCGCTCGGGGACGAGACGGCCAAAGGGCTCGGTGTGAATACATGGCTGATTAAGGCCCTTGCGATGGTGGCTGTTGTGATTCTGACGGGCGTATCTGTAGCCCTGGCGGGTAAGGTTGCCTTTGTAGGTTTGATTATTCCTCATATTGCCCGTTTCCTGTCCGGCTCGGATTATCGATGGATCATACCGGTGTCAGGCGTGCTTGGCGGCATGTTTCTTGCATTATGCGATATTCTCGCACGGTTTGTAAATTACCCGTTTGAGACGCCGGTGGGCGTTATAACTTCGTTGATCGGGGTTCCTTTCTTCCTCTACTTGATCAAGACGAGGGGAGGGACTCAGCGTGCGTAACACCTATTATCGATTCCCGATGGTTCTGACTGGAGGAATCTTGGTTGTATTGACTGCCGTATATTTCAGTCTGACCAACGGGACGTTTGATATGTCCATCAAGGAAGTATTTCAAACTTTGCTCCGCATGAATCCCAATTCGGATTTCGATCTCGTTGTGTTCGAGTTCAGGCTGCCTCGTATTGTGCTTGGCGCTCTCGTCGGCTTTGCGCTGGGTATGGCCGGTGCAGTTATCCAGGGGGTTACCCGCAACGGTCTTGCGGATCCGGGCATTCTCGGCATCAATGCAGGCGCAGGCATGGCGGTTGTGTTGTTTATGTTCCTGCTGCAAGGGCAGATCACGATGACCGGCTGGTTCGGGGTTATGATGATGCCGATGTTCGGTATCGCTGGCGGTTTGGCGGCAACTACGGCCATATTTATGTTCGCCAGAGAAAACGGAAAGCTGGATCCGCAGCGGCTAATTCTTGTGGGGATTGCGATTGCATCTGGTTTTGGTGCTATTACGATGTTCCTCTCGCTGAAAATGAATCCATCGGATTATGAGATGGCTGTATCTTGGCTGGCCGGCAGCCTTCACAGCGCTAACTGGAAGTTCGTGGTCACGATGCTTCCTTGGCTCATCATGCTGCCGCCTGTCATTTGGCTCCGCTCTCAAGTGCTCGATTTGTTCCAGCTGGGCGAGGAAAGCGTGAAGAGTGTCGGGGTAACCGTTGAACGCGAGAAAAATGTATTGCTTCTATGCAGCATCGGTTTGGTCAGCGCGAGCGTTGCCGTATCCGGCAGCATCGGGTTTGTCGGTCTGATCGCTCCGCATCTGGCGAGGCAGCTGGTTGGACTGCAGCACAGGCATATCATCCCGATCAGCGGTATAGCAGGCATGGCGATTGTGGTCATAGGCGATTTCATCGGTAGAACGATATTCGCTCCGGCCGAGCTGGCTGCAGGCATTGTGGTGTCCGTGATTGGGGTTCCATATTTTATCTATCTATTAATTCGTATGCGAAAATAAAAGCAGCTTTCGGGAGGATCACATGAATCGTTATCAACAGCTGGTGGTTGAGGACAGGGAACTCACACTGTATTTGCCTCCTTCCTATCATGAGTCGGACCGTTCTTATCCTGTTGCCTACGTACAGGATCAAGGAGATATGTTCACGGACTGTCTCAATTATCTGAACCATCTGTTTGCAGCAGGCCAACTCGTCGAGGTCATCCTGGTCGGGATTTCGTCAACAAATCGAAACCGTGAGTACACGCCTTGGCCGGCCGAGCCGCTGCTGGAGGGCAATCCGCCTTTCGGCGGGGAGGGCAGAGCTTATGTCGATGAGGTGGCGGATGTCATCAAGGCGTACATAGACAGACAGTACCGTACACTCGCAGCGCCCGAACATACAGCCATCATTGGTGGTTCCTTTGGCGGTTTGATCTCGATGTTCGCGGGGTATTGGCGTCCCGAGACCTTCGGACGGATCGGGATGCTGTCGGCTTCGTTATGGTATGACGGGGTTATGGGTTACATCAGGGAGCAGGGGGAATTGCCTGCCGGGCTGAGGGTATATATGTCCGTTGGACAGTTGGAAGGCGCATATAAGAACAATGCGCAGAAACATATGTATCCGAATAACGTCGAGGCGCATCGATTCTGGATCGAACAAGGGGTGAGCCCCGAGCGGCTCCAACTGGCGGTAGATCCTGATGGGACCCATGATCCCATTTTTATGGCCAGAAGATTTCCGGATGCGCTGCGGTGGTTGTTCGTCAAGGAAGAATATGACCAAGAATCTGAGATGGTGCGAGCTAACTGCAATAACCACGAAAAGGATCCTCTGTTTTGCATACCGGGAACGGTGACATGGTCCATGCAATCCGACGTCACAGGCCGCGAATACCGTATTTTCATTGCCGAACCGATGGGACCACCACCTGAAGGCGGTTATCCTGTATTATATTCGCTGGATGCCAATGCGACCTTCGGAACGCTTGCGGAGGCAATCCGACTGCAATCCCGGACCCCCCGCGGCATTCCCTCGGCGCTTATTGTCGGGATCGGCTTTGATAGTGACAGTCCGATCGTGAGCAGCGAGCGTTTTTACAACTTTACTGAATATGCTGAAGACCATGAATTGCCGGTCCGCCCTAACGGATTGGATTGGCCGGAAACAGGCGGCGTCGAAGCATTCCTTACGTTCATCGAGTTTCAGCTGAAGCCGGCCGTGGAGCGGCAATACGCGGTGAATCGTTCGAAGCAGGCGCTGTTCGGGCACTCGCTCGGTGGTTTTTTCACCTTGTATACATTATTCACCAGACCGGAGACCTTTTCGCGGTATATTGCGGCTTGTCCCTCGGTGTGGTGGAAGAACTACGCGCTGTACAAACGGTGGGAAGAGGGGAAGCTCCGTTTACAACAGAGCGGACAGCGTAAAGAGCTGCGTCTGTATGTTGGAGCTGAGGAGAAGCCGTCCATGGTTCAAGACGCCAGGGAACTCTATGCATTCCTCAAAGGGCATGATGAGGTGGTGGAGACTACGTTCCATGAAATTGAGGGAGAAGGCCACGTCTCGGTGCTGCCTGCTCTGATAAGCCCTCTGCTTCGTTTTGTGAACGCGTAATAATAATGCCTTAATAATGCCTTAAGCATGAATAAGCATGAATAAGCATGAATAAGCAGAATAAGCAGCCTCATATCCAGGGATAAAGCCGGATCATGAAGCTGCTTATTCCGCGTTGCTGTATACATAGGCAAAGAGTTAATCAAGTATTTCCGGATCATCAAGGATGGAAGAGTACTTTGGGTATAATCTGCGAATGCAATCCGGACAGATATCGTGGGTAAATTCAATGGGGAGGCGGCTCTCCAAATAGCTCTCCACAGGCTCCCACTCTTCCGCGTGGTGAACGTATTTGCATACGGCGCAGATGGGAATATGCCCGGGAAGGGGAAAGCTGTGAGCCAGCGCTTGTTCCAGCAGCAGCTCCTTGCGTTTGAACTTCGTAATATCCGTAAATGATATCATAGCTCCGTGAATACGGCTGTCCTTGTTGATAAGCAGCGGCAGTACCTCACATAAAACCCAATTCTCTTGGCCGTTCCATTGTACGGCATATTCAAAGGAATAATCAGATTGCTTCCCCAACATAACATCTCTTACGGAGGGCAAATCCAACTCACGGAAAAAGTGACCAAATGAAGCCAGACTCAGGGACTTGGAAGCGAGATTAAAAAAAGATGCCCCCTGCCATCCAAACTCAGGGGAAACACCATATCTTCCGGCCATGGTAATGAGTGGATCGTTAATTTTGTCTATGATGCCATCCGGCGTAATGATCATCAATCCTTTGTTCAAGGAATGAACCGCATTATTCCAGGATGTGATCATGGTATCGTAGGGCAAATGACTCGCTCCTCATACTGAATAGACTCATGAGTAAAAGATACAACGATCCATGAGTACTATGGTATAATTTAGGCAATATATATTTGATTATACACGTAAATAAGTGGTTTTGCAAGAGAAAAATACGTACATAAGTAATTTTCTTTCAAAGAGAACTAGGAAGGCGGTTGTTTGATGCAGTCTATTTACCAACGAATCGAACATCTCATAGAAAGCCGAGGTATGACCAAGAAGGCGTTTTGTGAAACCCTCGGGATCAGCACAGGAAATTTTGGTGATTGGAAGAGGGGGAAAACAACGCCGAGTACAAATAAATTGATTGAGATTGCTGCATTCTTTTCCGTAAGCTTGGATTGGTTGATTATTGGCAAGGGCAACCCTACCCGCGTCAATGAAGCGCGTGGGGAGTACGAAGTGGACCCGGAATCATCCGATCTTCCCATCATGTCCGGATTGGCAGAGAATGAGAAGGAGTTTATCCGGGAATACATCGAGTTTTCGGCATACCGGAAGGAAAAACGAAACGATAAGACCTAGCTGCTCATGCGTCTAACCGACCCCCCCATAATTTGGATCTTTACTTTTGTGTGACGGAACAGTATAATAGGGAATGTTCGCTACAGAACATCCCTTATAACATGCGGTAGTGGTGGAATGGCAGACACGCTATCTTGAGGGGGTAGTGGGTGTATACCCGTGGAGGTTCGAGTCCTCTCTACCGCATACTTTATGAAGAAGCTGTTTATCAAGAGGAATTCTTCCTTTGATAAACGGCTTTTTTGTTTGCTTAGCAAGCTGGGACATGCGGTTTCTTATGCGAGTTTGCCCAATTATCGTTTCAATTTGTGCTGCAAGTTTAAAGAGTACATGTAGAGACCATAATAGGGCATGAAGGAGATGAACGAGCATGAAACCATTATACACAGCAGATGTAAAAGTCATTGGAGGGCGTGAAGGCTCTGTTGAATCTACCGATGGGGTTCTTAATCACAAGTTAAACATGCCGAAGGAGCTTGGAGGACCGGGCGGTGACGGAACCAATCCGGAGCAGCTGTTTGCGGCCGGCTATGGCGCCTGTTACGAAAGCGCCCTGGCTCATATCGCCCGTAAAGAGGGCGTCGAGCTCAAGGACGTCGTGATCCATTCTCAGGTCATGATCGGAAAGGACGATGGCGCTGACGGTTTTAAGCTTGCGGTGAAGCTGAAGATCGAAATGCCGGGAATCGAACGAAGCCAGGCGGAGGACCTCGCGAAGAAGGCGCATGCGTTCTGCCCTTATTCCAAGGCTACCCGAGGCAACATTGACGTGGAGTTAAGCGTAAGCTAACCATAAAGGAATTCGGATGGTCCTCTGAAATGGAGGGCCATCCTTTTTTGTCGGCTTACGATGCGGAATATGAAACTTTTTACATGATACTCCGTATTTCAGTTAAAGCTATGAATTGGAAAGGGGCGCTTAAGATGAGTATTGAACAAATGATAGAGGAACGGTTTGTATGCAGCAAATGCGGAGGGAATCACTGCCAGACGAAAGAGGTCTCGATGTCAGGGGCCGGGCTGAGCAAGATGTTTGATATTCAGCACAATCATTTCCTATTTGTTTCCTGTACGAACTGCGGATATGTGGAAGTGTTCAACCCGGATATATTAGAAGGTAAAAAGAGGGGGCAGCTTGGCTCGATCCTGGATGTGTTCTTCGGTTGACATCACCCCTAAAATTCTTTAATATGACTAAGTACCAGAAAGTACAAACCAGTCATAGGGAATTTAAATAAAATAAACGGGTGATGAACATGCCATACAGACCGCAGATTGCAAATGTGACCACAGCTGGAAGCAATGAAAAAGAAGGGCTTTACGAATTCATTATCCACACGGCTGACGGAACGGATATTCGCGTATTCTATAACCGCTTCCCGGAATGGAAACTGACTGCGCTTAGCCGACTTGGGAAAGTACCTTGCCCGGTTTGTCGTAAGGATTTCATATGCAAATGCATGGAGAAATTCTCGAACGAATTCGACCAGCAGATGAAAGACGGCGAGTGGCTGAACAAAGCTGCTGAGTAATAAACCAATAAGCGTACTTGATCAAGCGTAGGAGAGGGCTCCTGCGTTTTTTCTTGTTTTAGGCCTGAAGGGAGCCAGGAAATATATGAAGGATCGTGCAACCGATAATCATGAGGACTATGCGATTGTGCTGATTGATGGTGTGTGCCATTTGTGCCAGGGTCTGACGCAGTTCATTATCAAGAGAGATCCTGCTGGTGCCTTTCGCTTCGCTTCGCTGCAATCCGAGATTGGGCAGGAGCTGTTGAGGCAGGGAGGGCTTCGTGGAGATACTACGGAAACGATGGTGCTGATTGAACAGGGGAGGTATTACACAAGGTCGACGGGAGCTCTGCGGATTGCACGGCGTCTTCGCTTTCCTTGGCCGCTGTCGTATATTTTGATCCTGATTCCCCCTTTTTTACGGAATCTGGTGTACCGCTGGGTGGCAAAGAACCGCTATCGGTGGTTCGGACAATCGACGGAATGCATGGTTCCGACGCCGGAGATTCGGCGCCGGTTTTTGTCCTAATCCAGCTTGCTTTAATGATGATGATCTGCCGTACCCTCTTGAAATGTCGGGGTCCCCGCTTGCAGGTAGGCAAGCTCGGCCTCGGACAGTTTGCCGACGGCGAACGGTTTCTGGGGGATGATGATGGAACCGTTGTTGCCGCTGTGCAGCTTGATGAAATATAGCCCCTCTTTATCGAAGGTTCTGGTTACCGTATACACGCCATCACCGACCTCTACCGCATCCGTCATGGGATCCCGCAGGGAGCCGTCATGGCTCCACAGTTCGTAGTGGACAAAATCCGCACCAGGTACTCTTTGGCCATCCTGGGTGAGAATGATCTCAATGGTCTCCGGTTGATGAACGGATAACGTCTCCGGTATGTTTACCTCGGCGATCAGCGGGATTTCTTTTTCATACCGGTTGACTGCTTCGGGACTGGCCGAACAAGCGCTCAGCAGCAGGAACGATAGCAATGCGCATAATATAAAACGGCTTTTCATGATCATGAAACCGCCACCCCTTATTGTAGTTAGAGTAAAGACCGAATCAGGCATTCAGAAATGTCTTGATCGCCGGTACCCTCCGAACGATGACATAATCGATGATCCACACGATGATGAGCGACAAGCCCACAAGCGGGAACAGGATCCCCAAAGCGATGAGCAGCAGAAGGAATACCCTCATGTTCTTGGCTTTAACCTCGGGTGCTTTTGGTGCCCCCAGTCCATGCTCCGGTTTTCGCTTCCACCACAAGTACAGACCGCTCACCGCAATGAAAATGATGCCTATGCATATAAGCAAACTGAAGATTTGGTTAACGATACCGAACTGTGTTCCTTTATGCAGTGTAATGCCCAGGGCAACGGCTTTGCCAACGACTCCATAATGATCATAGCGATAATCCGCCAACACCGCGCCGCTGTACTGGTCGATATGCATGGTAGCCTCGTCTTGGGCTTTCGGCGGATAGGCCGACAACGTGTACACCCCGTCCGCTTGCTGCGGAATGCTGATGGTGTAGCTTGGATGGATCCCCTCGCTTCGGGCTACGTACATGACATCTTCGATTGGAAGCGGCGTAAAGTCGGAGATGGTGGAGTTAGGTACCTCCAGATTTTCGGCCGCCCAAGGGACCTCTGCGACTTCCTTCGTCTGAACCACATGGGAGGATGGCGCACTGCCTGACCAGATGGAAGGCGGATAGCCGGCACCGGTATTGGTTGCCACCGTTTGAAAATTGCTGCCCCACAGGCCTGACCAGGGCAAGCCGGTCATGATGAGAAACAGCATGCCTGCCGCGATCCAGAAGGCGGGAACGGCGTGCAGGTCCCTGCGGAGAATCTGCTTGCCCTTGCCCAGACGCGGATACAGGATGCCCGCGAGGCTTCCTTTGTTTTTGCTTTTGTTTTTATTTTTTGGAAACCACAAATACACGCCGGTAAGGATGAGCACGATCGCCCAGCAGGCGGCAAGCTCCACGATCCGGTCCCCCACGGTCCCGACCATCAGCTCGCCGTGGAACTCCTCGATTTTGTCCATGATGCGGTCTTTGTCTTTCAGCTCGCCAATCTTTTCTCCCGTATAAGGGTCCATGAAGACGGTCATGGATTCGCCTTCTGAGGTCAAACTGATCTCCGTAGAGCGGGAATCCGACTCGCCGGGGCGGTATTTCGTGATCGTAGCGTCAGGGTAGAGCGCTTTAACTTGTCCGACCAGCTTGCTGGGCGTTACCCGTTCAACCTGAGGGGTTACCGTGTAGTAGTCCCGATATAGCGCTTGTTCAATCTGAGGCTTAAATAAGTAAACGGAGCCGGTGATCGCCAGGATGATCAGAAAGGGCGCAAAAATGATGCCGGCATAGAAATGCCATCTCCACACGGTTTTGTACCATGCGGCAGGGTTTGGATTAGATGATTGACTTTCATTTGGTTTGGCTGCTGGAGGTTTCTTGTTCCCCATGGCTGGTGGCTCCTTTTCAATTAAGGCTAAAATTTATATAAGATGAACTTGAGGGTTCATTTCATATAACAGATGGTTTACTTCGGGGCCCGGAAACCGGCCTGGACGGCTTCTGCCTCGCTGCAGAACCACTGCTCCTGCTTCGTGCGCTCATAGTATGGGGATTCGGGAGTATGGTAGATTTTCTCGCCCTTCGAGTTGATGTTGCCCTTGATGTCGCAGCCTTGCTTGGACTCTTGGCTGTTCTCTTTCGGAGCTTGGATTGCCGCTGTGTTATTACGGCTGCCGTTGTTCTTGTTGTTTGTGTTGTCCTGCTCCTCCGGATGGAAGCCGTCTTCCTGGGCATAGTTCTCTACGCTCCATATCCCGAGCGCCTGGTCCCGGCTGATCCGCTGCAAATCATCAAATTTGTCCACATAGCGGGTGTTGGGCGGATAGATATAGGCCACGCGGGCGAGTCCTTCTTCAAGCAGCGATTCCTGGACCATTTTTCCGTCGGCATATACATACGCAAGCAGCCTGGAGTATTTATCGCGGTTCGGACCGATATCAAATTCCAATTCAAGAAGGTCGGCTTGTTCCACCAGTTCCTTCGTAAAAGCCTTGGCCTCGGGCCCGAATGGCTGTACGCCCAGCTTCGGATGACTCGTCTCGGGGGTATCGATCAGGAGCATCCGGACATTCTCCTTCTTCCCTTCGAACATCACGCTGATGGTGTCACCGTCAACGGCTTTGACCAGTTCAACGGCTACCCGCGGAAGATTCAGATCATCGGTTGGATAGGTCGTTTGTTTGGAATTCGTTGTACTGGTGTTGTTTGTCTTGGCTTCGGATTTAACGCTTGTTGCGGTTCCTTCGTTTGATGTCGCCGGGGACATCAGCGGCTGGCTGCAGCCTGATAATAGCAGCAAGGCGGTTAGCATAGCGGTTAACATTCGTTTGTTCACTTGTTGTCACGCTCCTGGCTTGGAAGTTTGGTTCAGATGGTTTAGGAGTTTATGTAATGTTGGTTCTATATAAGTAGTTCTTATATAGAGAACATTCGTTCTAAGCCTATATAGTAGGACATATATCCTTGTTTTGACAATAGTGATTAAGGGCTATCTGTATATCAAAATAATATCTTGCCGTTCTGCTGCAACTGTGATATTCTAATGTCAAATTATAACAGACAACGGAAGCACCGTTCATGGACCGCATATTGCGGCCTTGGACGGTGCTTTTTTGGCGTTGTTACAGAAGAGAGGGATTGGATTTATGATACCGGCCCGACTTGTGCTGGCAGTGCAGGATTCCCGGTATGTTGAACCGCTGCTGAGTTATTTGCATGGAAGTTCTTACGGATCGGCTCTTCAGGTGACCGCATTTACCCGCATCGATTCATTTCTACATTATATGGAAGTGGGAGAAGTACCCAATCTGGTCGTGGGGGATACGGAAATGCTGGAGAGCTGGCTTAGCCGGGGGGAGACTTCGGTTCCGTGGCTGCTTCTAAGTGAAGGTCATTCATCTTCTTCTCTCGTAGAGGGCGGCAGCAGTACATTCAAGTATCAACCGCTGCCTCAGCTGATGGAAGTCATCATCACCCACTGTAAGCGAAGCGGTGGAGCGCTGGAGAAATTGAATGTCGGAACAACCTCGGTGATTGGCATTGTATCTCCCTTGAGCGGGAGCGGGAAGTCAACGATAGCCATGAACATGGCGAAGCAGCTGGGCGTGCTGGGATTAAAGGTGTTCTATCTCAATTTGGAGACGGTGAACAGCAGTGCATTATTTCCTTCCGGTTCGGTGGGTATGGAGGGGAGCTTTTCAAGATTGTTGTACGACATTAAGGCCTCACAAGAAACGGCTTCGGGGACCGATTTGTCAGTAACCCCTTATATCATCAGACATCATGGCCTGAAGTGCGATTCCTTTGAGCCCAGCTTCAACGTGAAGGAAATCACGGAGATGACCATGGAGGACACGGCTTTGCTGCTGGCTTCCCTCGTATCGTGCAATCAATATGATGTCATTGTCGTGGATACCGAGGGATACATGGAAGAACGAATGCAGGCGGTTCTTGAACAGGCCGGAGTGCTAATCTGGGTTTTATTGGATGATCTTATGAGTATGTATAAGAGCGGTGTGTGGATGGATCAATTGGAGCTCGAGGATCCCGCGCTTTTCGGAAGCCTGAAGAAGCGGAGCCGATTCATTGTCAATCGGTACACAGGACAACTTGTTAACGGATTCCCCCGCAAGGATATAAGCATAGGTAGCGTACTGCCTTATATTCCTTCATGGAAACAGCTCCATCGGGAAGAGTTGCTGTTGTCCTCACCGATCTATCAGAGAGAGGTATTGAAGCTCTGCCAGCAGCTGCTGGAGGGCTCGGGTATCATGGCGGTGCAAGCGGGTGGTGGGCAGTGATGATGGAGGATCCGTTCAAGTCAGTTCGTGACCAGGTTCGTTCCGAGCTTGATTTGAGTGCGAGCATTAACAATTCGGAATTGATGGCCCGTATCGAGGAAATGGTGTGGAGAAGACGCGAGCTCATGGAGCTGACAGCCGCTGAGAAGCGGCGGCTGGTGCGCAGGGTATTTGACTCTTTTCGCGGGTTGGATGTGCTTCAACCATTAGTGGATAATCCCCGAATTACGGAAATTATGATTAACAGCCACCAGGATATATTCATTGAGCAGGATGGGGAGGTGAAGAAGCTGCCGCTCCAATTCGAATCGCAGAGCCGCCTGGAGGATATCATCCAGAGCATTGTCGGTACGGTAAACCGGGTGGTGAACGAATCCACCCCCATCGTTGACGCCCGATTGAAGGATGGCTCGCGGGTAAATATCGTGCTTCCTCCCATAGCGCTGAAAGGACCGACCATGACGATCCGTAAGTTTCCGGAATCGCCGATGACGATGGATGACCTGGTACGAAGGGGCGCCCTGACAGAGGAGGCGGCGGAACAGCTTCGGATATTGGTTAAGGGGAAATACAACATTTTTATAGGCGGAGGGACAGGTTCAGGGAAGACGACTTTCCTGAATGCATTATCGCAGTATATTCCGCCTGATGAACGTGTCATCACGATTGAGGATTCGGCGGAGCTGAAGATCGTGACGGTCCCGAACCTCGTGTCGCTGGAGACCCGGAATGCCAACACGGAAGGCCGGGGGGAGATCGCGATACGCGATCTGATCCGATCCTCGCTGCGGATGCGCCCCAACCGGATCGTGGTGGGCGAGGTGCGGGGAAGCGAGGCGCTGGATATGCTGCAGGCGATGAATACCGGGCATGACGGAAGTCTGTCGACGGGGCACGCTAACAGCACACAAGACATGATCAGCCGTTTGGAAACGATGGTGCTGAGCGGCGCGGATCTTCCGATCAGTGTAGTCCGTCAGCAGATAAGCTCGGCGATCGATATTTTCGTTCATTTATCCCGGCTTAGGGATCGATCGCGTCGCGTAACCGAGATTAGTGAAGTGATCGGAATGAGAGGCGGCGAGGTGCTGCTGAATCCACTGTACCGATTCCGCGAGACGGGCGAGTCAGGCGGCCGGGTGATTGGGTCTCTTGAGCCATGCGGGAACCCGCTTCAATCGTCGGACAAGCTTCATATGGCTGGGATTGCGACTTGGCCGCTGCAGAAGATGTTGGAGGTGACATCGTGAAGCGATATGAAGGTTCAGTCTTGACTCCGGAAGAGGGTCAAGGTGAGCGGGTGATCATGAAGAGGAATGGAGCTGGAAAGCGTGAGCAAGCTGCTCCAGCTCGAACCAACACTCTTCCGGATTACGGCGTCTATCATCTCTCGATGAGACAGAGAATGGGATGCATTATCCTTGGCGGTCTTATGTTTTTCTCCATCGGTTATCTGTTTTATCACAATCTGATTTTGTCGCTGCTGCTTGGAACGGCAGGTCTGACGACCCCTAAATTTTGGAGACGGTTTATGCTGGAACGCAGGCGCAAGACACTGAATCTTCACTTCAAACAAGCTTTGTATTCCTTGTCCTCGTCATTGTCCGCTGGCCGCTCCGTAGAGAATGGGTTCAGGGACGCGGTACAGGATTTGCTGCTGCTGGATCCCGGAGGCACCAGCGATCTGATCTTTGAGCTCAAAGTCATCGTGTCTCGGATGGAGTACGGCGAGCCTATTGAAGTGGCTTTGCAGGATTTTGCCCGAAGAGCGGGGATGGAGGATATGGACAATTTTGCCGATGTCTTCTCGACTTGCAAACGAACAGGCGGCGATCTGGTTGAAGTCGTGCGGAGAACTTCTTCAGTCATCGGAGAAAAGCTGGATATTCAGCAGGAGATATCCGTGATGATCGCCCAGAAGCGGTTCGAATCCAAGGCACTGCTGGCTGCGCCGTTCCTGCTGCTGCTGTTCATGAACCTGACGTCTCCCGATTATATGGAGACGATGTACAGCGGACCGGGGATTATGATCTCTACTTTTGCGCTGGCCGCTCTAGGAGGCTGCTTCCTGTGGATCAGCAAAATGATGAATATCAAGGTGTAAGGAGGTGAGGCGGCCATGTTGACATGGGTAGCGGGCACGCTGGTGGTTCTGCTTGTGGGTGGTTGGGTGGTGCTGAATCATATGTGCGGTGAACGATACCATCGTCTCAGTAAAGTGCCCATGGAAGGTCTCAGGCTGCAACGGTTAACACCGCCTCTGTTGTTCCTGCTGGAGCAGGGAAAGATTCCGATGCGTTTTCCGATCGTGTTCTATCGGATGCAGGGCTCCGTCCAGAAGATCCATGGCTTGCGGCACAGCGCAGAAATGACGTTGTTGTTTATGACCGAGGCTCTTGCTTATACATGGCTCATTTTGATTGGTGGCTGTATATGGTCATTGTTGTCGGGAGATGTCACCGGACTTCTGGCTGGATTGGGATTGGGGGTGTTGCTGCCTGTTGCTATGGCAAAGGATCTCCACAAAAAGGTAATGTTGCGCGAGCAGGATATCGTTATGGAGCTGCCGGAGCTCCTAAACAAAATTGTGTTACTTGTTGGCGCCGGCGAGACGGTGCAGCGGGCGGTCATTCATTGTGTAGAGCGGAATAAGGATTTGAACCACCCTCTGTATGTCGAGCTGAAGCGAATGGTGCTTGAATGGGAAGGCGGCCATCCGTTTCAGCAAGCCTTCGAGCAGTTCAATAAACGTTGTGGCGTTCAGGAAGTATCGATATTCACAACAACTGTTTTGCTTAATTTTCGACGCGGCGGGAATGACTTTGTATTGGCACTGCGCGATTTGTCCCGAGTTCTCTGGGAGAAGCGTAAGGCCATCGGAAGAACAAGGGGGGAGCAGGCCTCCTCAAAGCTGGTGCTGCCAATGGTGGTCATATTCATGATCGTGATTGTTTTGCTCGGAGCGCCTGCATTTATGATGATGAACATGTAGAAGGGATCGGTGTATTCGTTATGATGTTGTCCATGGTAAAGAGCGGTATGAAAGCTTTTTGGAAGGATGAGAAAGGGATTGGAACACTTGAGATGATTCTGATCCTTGTCGTTATTTTGATTATCGCGCTGATATTTAAAGATCAAATTACCGCCTTGGTGAACAACTTGTTTAAAAACGTGAATAACAAGAGTAAAGAGTTTCTTGAATAATCGGTTTCAGAGAAGATGGAAGGACGATACGGGGAGCTTCACGGTGGAAGCTTCCCTGGTGCTTCCCATTGTGTTGATGGTGACGGTATTGCTGCTGTTCCTATGCTTGTACATCTATCAACAGTCTATGCTGGTCCAGGCTTCAGTTGCAGCATCCGAGCGGACTGCGTATAGCTGGGATAACAGCCATAAGAGTGCAGCCACGGGATCCGTAGAGCAGGGGAAATATGATTCGCTATATTGGCGGTTGACGGATGATCAAGTTATAGGAACTCTATTCGGCTTGGCTGGGGGTGAGAAAACGAAGTCCATTTCATTGCCGCATGGCGAAGCAGGCAGCGGGAAACTGCCCGAACTCAAAATGTCCAAGGGCGGCATGGCTGTTCCCACAAGCCTGGCGGGAGAGATGAGTTATACCAATCAGCTGCTCATTCGAAAGGTGACGACTTCGTTAAATGAGCAGGTATCTCTGACGCCATTGAGTCGAATATTGGACGATGGAGGTCAGATCAAGGTCAGCGCACAATCGATCGTGGTGGATCCTGTTGAATTTATTCGCACGGTGGATCTAATGCGATATTACGGATCGAAGTTTCAA
This sequence comes from Paenibacillus sp. JZ16, assembly GCF_015326965.1. NCBI lineage: Bacteria > Bacillati > Bacillota > Bacilli > Caryophanales > Paenibacillaceae > Paenibacillus > Paenibacillus sp. JZ16. Next base: position 3,108,414 of record NZ_CP017659.1, on the reverse strand, counting down.
GGCGGGAGAAATGGAACCGATAAGGCTTCCGCAGGAGAAGTTCTACAAAAGTTCGGAGGTTCGCGATAGTCATGACGAAGCATAGGGAAGCACGGTCGAGTCGGAGAAGGAGAGAGGGCGGCCGATCTTCCGATGGATCTGTATCTGTTTTTTTGATTATCGCCCTGGCTGCTGTATTCATGTTTGTAGCTATCTTTATTGATTATTCCCGCATAGCAGCGATGAAGGTGCAGAGCGAAAGGCTGACCAGAGCGGCCGTACGCTCCGTGATGTCTTCCTATGATCCGCAGCTTCAGAAGGAATATGGATTATATGCCCTTGGGGACACCAGTGGCGATCTCATTATGGGCAATGTGCTGAATGACAGCATGAATCCGGGAGAACGGAGCGATGCATTTCGGTTAATGGCAATGGAGCTCGATAGTTCGGGTCTTGAGCTGCAGCGTCCGCTAGGGACCTATGACATATTCAACCGGCAGATTATTGAGGAAATGAAGTATAAAGCGCCGATTGATTTCACTTTGGAATTAGTGGGTAAGTTCAAACCGTTATCGCAGTCCATGAAGGAAGCTTCCAATACGGTAGATGTTCTTAAGAAGCTTCGCAAATTGTATGACAAGCGGGAAGCGGCGCTGGATGAAATGCTGGCAAAGCAGCGAAAAGCAGGGGAGCATGCAATCCGGCTTTCGAAGCTTGTTATGGATCCGCCGGGACAATCGATCTCCGACACTTCGCTGGGGGGCAGTATGTATACCGCCGCTGATGTGGGATCGCAATACGAGGATTATAAGGCTAAACAACAGGAAGATGCGGACAGGCCTCCTAAGGAACAACAGTATACGCTGCTGCTCATGGCTTACCGGAGCGGAATTTCTTCCATTGGCTCACAGATTTCGAGGGAGGCCAGCCGAGTTCAGAAGGAGAATGACAAGCTGCTCTCGGATGCGCATCAATTATGGGAGGAAGCAAGGAATCTGAATGAAGAGATGAAGCAGGTCATCAAGGATTCCGAGAACCGTTCATCTAATAGTGGATATGATCAGGTCACGAATGATGTAACACCAGGGTCTAACGATTCATCCGGGGCAGAAGCGGAGATGATTCAATCCATACGGAAGCAAGCTGACAAATTAATTCACAGCGATGAGTTCTTGAACGGCTTCCGGCAAGAGATTGATAGCCAGGAGAGTCGATACCAACAGGTTGCCCGAGCGGTCACCACTCTTCAGTCTTCGCTGGGGGAGAGGGAATGAAGGGGACGGTGCTTGAAGCCAGTCGCACATTACAAAGTTTTGTGTCTAATTATGGAGTATCAGGCAGTGGAAATATTATAGATCGGCAGCAGGCGTCATTGGAACAGTTCCGCACATCGGATAAGGAACGGAAGGCGATGGAGAAGCAGGCCAGTCAGAAGCTGAAGCAGGCATCCAAAGTCATTGAGGCGATTAACGGGTTGAATGGACAACATCAGGCCATTATCGATGAGTTCCGTGAACTCCAGCAGTACTATGACGAAAGCCTTCAATTTAATGCTGAAGCGGACAACATGAATAAGGGAAAGCCTTTGGACGATGATCCGTATGATGCCGGTAAACAGGCAATGGATAATATGGATGGTATGTTTGGATTTATGGGGAACGTGCTTGGCGGTGTCAGGGATGAACTGTTTCAAAATGAGTACGCCGTTCACTACTATCAGCATTTTGATATTGGGAATTTAACCGGGATGGTTGATGGTTCCAACACTGGCGGGGATGTCATCCAGGAGTTCGCCATTGGGAACCAGGAAGTGGAGTACATTCTTTATGGATTTCATAACCCCGCTGGGAATATCTCGGCGGCCTATGCAGAGATCTTTGGTTCCAGACTCGCGATCCGGACGATGGAAGGATTCATTGTGAATAGTAAATTGGGAAATCCGTTGGCGATTTTGGCGGCAGCGATTCTGTATGGGATTGAGAAGGCCATTGAGGATATGATCCAGTTGTGTCAGAAGGGGAGCGTTCAGCTATCCAAGTATGTCCCCGTTGAGCTGACTTACAGGGATCATTTACGAATATTTTTGTTTATTCACAGCAATAACGAGAAGAAGCTGTCGCGCATGTTGGCATTGATTCGATTGAACACCGGCACCAATCCTGCGGAGCGATTTACCTACGCTTCAGGAGAGGTCAAGACGGCCATGCGTTTATGGTTTCTTCCAGGGGTGACGAAAGCGATCGGCGTTGTATTTGGAAGCGATGGGGACGAAGTTCAGGGAAATCGTTACATGGTAAAGCGCAAGGCGGATTTTTCCTATTAGGATTAGGGGTACTTGAATGAAACGATTATCGGTAATACAGAAACCTCTCCATAAAGGTAAAGCGTCATCGGAACAAGGAAGCATGGTGGTGGAAGCTGCGCTTGTGCTGCCGATGTTTATGTTTTTTGTCATTTTCCTCATTTATATCGTGCAAATGACGTTGATATCGACAGCACTCCAGAGTACCGTTTCGGATACGGTCAAAATCGTAGCGGCTCATATGTATCCCGTCTCGCTAGCCGTGCAGGCCAATGCCGATGGTAGTGGAACAGAAGAAGGCTCACCAAGCACATCCCATTGGGAGATTCCCAAATTGTCGCTTTCTGATTGGGTTTCGAATTACAGCGACTCTCTTCCTTCTCCTGTTAATGAATGGATAACGCAAGCCGTAGCGTCAGGCGAGGAGCCGCTGCAGCAGCTTAAGAACCAAACCGTGGAAGCCGTACTCGATCCCGTGGTTAAGCCGATGCTGAAGTCATTTATGCCTGAACATCTTCTGGACTATGATCGAATCCATGTGTCCAATGTTCACATTCCCAATTTGAAGAGCGGGGCGAGTCCCTATTTCGGCATTGAGGTGAATTACGCGCTTCCGATCCGGGTTCCTTTCTTGAACAAACGCATCGTGCTGCAGGCAAAGGCTCAGGAGAGATTATGGATTGGCGACACCGGCGAAGGAGGGATGGGTTCAGGGGATGGCTCGGGGACGAACGGGGCTATCGAGCTGTTGGAGAAGCCGAATCCGGCCGTTGCCAGCAAGCAGGCTAAGGTAAAAGTACGAGTGGAGCCGGGCAGCAGTGCTCAATTGTCAGTCTATTATAAGAGTGGTCAGAGTACGGCTAAATATTTGGGCTGGGAAACCGCGGACGGTAACGGCTATATCGAATGGGAATGGAACGTAGGCTTTAATACAACGCCGGGAACGTGGCTGTTTGTCGTTGAGACAGCAGACGGGCAGCGGATTGAGGTGCCGTTTACGGTGGTCGCGCGGTCAGGTTCTTGAAACCTTGATAGCAAGAGTTCGAAATGAAGGATTCCCTAAGAAGTGTTTCAGGGAAGTGTCTTTGAGAAACGTTTCAAGGAAGTGTCTAAGAGAGTCATTCCAAGAAGCATTGGTTGTACATCCATAGTTAGAATCCTATCACGGCTATTCCAGTGAATAGTTTAGCAAGGGAGTTATGATATCGCATGTCCGTTGCTTTTGGTGTTTGTGCTGTTTATTTGATCGCCGCATTCATTACAGACCTTCGTTCCATGAAAATACCGAATATTTTAACTGTTTCGGCTATGCTGTCCGGTCCTGTCTATCATGGCGTTCTGGACGGGTGGGAGGGGCTGTTCTTTTCTTTGAAGGGGCTTGGAGCCGGGTTTCTTATCTTGTTGATCATGTATTTTATAGGGGCTGTGGGAGCGGGTGACGTTAAGCTGTTTGGGGGCATTGGTGCCTGGACCGGCTTATGGTTTACCTTGCATGGCATTATGTATTCTGTCCTTTTTGCCGGTGTCATCGGTTTGCTTATCCTGCTATGGCGTCGGGAAACGATAAAGCGAGTACGTAATGTCGTTGGCAGTATCGCCGGCGTTTTTGTGATGAAGAGCTGGTTGCCATGGTGCAACAGCCAGGAGGAACACTTGCGATTCCCCTTTATGATTGCCGTCCTTCCTGGCGTAATCAGCACGTATGTAATACTGCACTTGTAGGAGGGGGAATTATGCTCGGATTAAAGGCGGATTTTATGCAGAACGGTGGAACCATTATGGTGCTGGATCGGGCTGAAGGAATCCAATCATCAGAACTTAATCATGTACAGCTGGGAATGATCCGTTCGTCGAGAATCCCTCATTTCTTGAAGCTGCATATGAAGGAAGTCGATTATAAGGTAACGCTGGAATATGATATTACCGGCAAAAAAATGCTGTCTCAAACGTTAAAGAGCGAGCGCATGACACTGACTGAATATTTTGGATTGCTGCTGCAGATCGTCACGGCTCTGGAGGACAGCAAGTTGTATATGCTTCAACCGGAGAATTATATTTTGCATGAGGATTATCTGTTTATTGAAGGTTCCCTGCATCTGGGCACTTTATATTTAACTTATGTTCCCGTTGCAGCCACCGAAGCAAGCGGCACTCGTCTTCCGCTTATGCTCAAGGAGCTAATGACAAGGTTGCTCGCATCGGTGACGGAGCTAAAAGGGGGAGGGATACAGGCACTGATGTCATTCTGCAGTGAACAGAGCTTTAATCTACCGGGACTAAAGAAGCTTGTGATTGAGCTGTTAGCCGGAGAGGGTGAAGACCATCGTGCTGTACCTCAAGCTAATGCAGCAGTGCCTTCAGGTCTGAATCAAGGGTCGCCCTATACCGATAGTCAATCAAGCAACATGGGCTCTGCATTCGCATTTGCAGAACCGACTCATGGACGGACAGCAGTGCCACAGACGGACAGTGACATCTACACAGATAAACAGAGTTTAATTCAAGGTCTGAAGGAACGTACGAATGAGATGTTCGGGAAGAGGGGCAAGAGCGAGGAAATGAATTCTCATGCGGGTCGAAGCCCATTGGGTTCCACTCCTTCGTGGCTGCCCGATACGGATGACACAAATTCAGAAGCTTCGGACAATGACAAAGCCTCGCCGGTTCGCACCTATATTATGTTAGGATGTTTGCTCGCCGCAGCGGGAGCTTGGAGATTGCTTTACATGAATCAGCCTACTCCACTGATGCTGGGGTTGTCGGTAGGTATTACGATTCTGCTTGCTGCGGTAACCTGGCTTGGCTGGACAGGTAAACTCCAGCTGCTCTCACGGAGATCCGGCGATTGGTCCGGTTCCTTGCCCATGTTCGAGTCAACAGAGCTTAGTCCGCAGGAGCATTCCAAGTGGAAGTCTGTCCCGCGTTTTCAGGCGGACCCTTTATCGGGTCTTCTTGGGGATAACTCGGAAACAGACGCTGGAAAAGCAGAAGCAGGGCTTGAGGAGGGGAAAGAGAATTGGAGATGGCGGACCCCTAAATCTCCATTCAACTCCGAGAGAGATCACCATTCAGGGGATATTCCGCACAATCTCCGCAGGGCCATGCTTATTCGCGTTCATCTGAGGCATCAGCTGCGGCAGCGGATCCATATGGGGAAGAGGGGGATTATTATGCCCAGTTGTCCCAACGGACGGAGGTGCTTTCGTTCCCTGGAGGTGAGGGAGCTACCGTCCTGCTAAGTCCGGATGCAACAGCCCGTCCAGCCGTGCAGCATTCAGCAGGTGCTTACCTCGAGCTAAATGAACCGAATGCAGCCAACCCGCAGCGGATTGAACTATATCAGCCCCATTTCATCATCGGCCGATCCCCTGACGTAGCCCAATTCGTCGCACAGGGTGTGGGGACTTCACGGGCGCATGTCGAACTTTCGCGCGAAGGCGGAGATTACGTCCTGAAGGATCTGGGGTCGAGAAATGGTACGGTGTTGAAAGGGGAATCCATGGTGCCTTATAAAGAATATCCTCTGATGGAGGGGGATGCCTTTATTATTGCCGGATGGACGTTTACCCTGCGCAGGGGATAATATTCTATAGTACATAAAGAACCCCGGGTTTGAAAGGCAGCGATCTGCCTTAACATAATACCCAGGGTTCTTTTTCTAATTTTTATTGAAGTGTGAGTGCGAAATTTTTATAACGAGCTTGAATAAATCATGTACTCCGTATCGCCGGTTGGGTCAAAATACCAGTAAGCTACCTTTTCCGAGTAATTATAAGATCCTCCGTATAAGGGCCAGCGTGTAACATATACATTGTATTCGGGAACGAAAATATTATATTGGGCATCATATCCGCTTGGATAAGAGGAACTCGCAAAGAATGTAATGATAAAGATATTAACTTTTTTGTAGCCATATTTATTATGTACATGGTTGGCAATATTCTTGGTCAGCTGATGCCCCGTTGAAGGTTTGCTGTCAAAGGTGTCGATAATGTTCTGCATCGTTTGTTCATCCGAAATTTCTACAGCAATGGAAAGTGTATCCGAATCATCGGTTACGCCATAAGTTAAGTTGTTTAGGTGCAATTTTCCGAAAGAGAGATTCGAGTATTTGGATTCCAACTCCTCTTCGATTTTTACGGCTTTCGTTTTTACCGGCGGGATCGGTGTAGGCTTAGGAATAAAGGGTTCTGTCCCTTTGTAACTGGTAATGTTGATGGTGTTTCCATTCACGGCCAGAGTTGCTCCAGTGGCTTCGCTAATGAAGCGAAGCGGAACGAAAATATTTCCGTTCAAGGATACCGGAGGAGATTCGAGCACCATTCGCGAGCCGTTTACATAAGCGTTTTTGTTGCCAACGGTCAGCACAAGGTTGATCCCTTTTTTGGTTCCTGTAATCTGCTGTTTAGCGGGATCCCACTTGACAGAAAGGCCCAAGCTTTTGAATATCGGAGCGAATTGTACCAAGGTCACCCCATCTCGCAAAATAGGGGCCTGTCGCAGTCCCACTTTAACGCCATCCACATTGACGATATTAGCTGGCGCCGCTCCTGCGGCCGGCACGATGCATGTAAATAGTAAAACGATAATAATTGCTAATTTCAACTTCACGTCATTCTTTCCTCCTAGGACTATTGGATTACATTTCTTATAACAGTCTATTATACTTGATCTATGACTTATTTCCACAATTTTCTTGAAGCGAAAAACAGGCTAAGTTGATGTGTATCCCTTCAATATATCGAAATTAAAAAACGAATCCCCCTGATCCTCTGTAAGAGGACTAGGGGGAGATATCTTCCGGACCCAACGGTTTGTCCGAGCATTTGAATGGGACTGGAACCGTAGTTCCATTTAAGGTTGTATCATTACTTATTAATCAAATGCTGATATGGCTTGTAGTCGATTTCCTTCTTCTGGAGGAAATTCATCAGGAATTTGTAATCTCGCTTCGGCGTAGCTACGATGTAACCTTTGATGCAGTGATCCCGGGTGACTTCGTTTGCGCCGGATTCGACGGCGATTTTGCCGATTTCGGCTGCAATGGAGTGTTTGGCGATATCCCGGAACGGTCCCGGAACAGGCTGTACCAGTTCGTCCAGAAATGCTTTGGATTCATCCGTCCACAGCGCGCGGCTTCGTTCTACCCAGTAATTTTGCCAATCGAGCTTTGATTTACCATCGGCTTTGGGAAGCACTTTCAGAAACTTGCGGAACATGAAAAATCCGCCGATGCCCATCAACCCAAGCATGACCCATCCCCAGAAGGCAATGGAGTTCATGAACCATGACGGCGGCGCACTGGACGACAAATAGCCCATGACGGCCCCTGTGCTCTTCATTTGTATATCACCTCAATGATTATTGTCACATGACACTTTCATGAGAATTATAACGCATTTCTAGATTTATTTCGATATACAAGCTAAAATAGGTGTAATTGTGTGTTAAAAAAGGGGGATGCAGCATGTTGAAAATTGGTTCCCACGTGTCGTTTTCGGACAAGGGATTGCTGACTGCGACGGCTGAAGCCACATCATATGGCTCAAGCTCGTTCATGATATATACCGGCGCACCGCAAAACACGCGCCGCAAGCCGATCGATTCCATGTTTATCGAAGAAGGCAAAGCCGCCATGCAGGAAAGCGGCATTGAGGAGATCGTGGTCCATGCGCCGTACATTATTAATCTCGGATCGTACAAGCCCAACACGTTTGAGCTGGCGGTAAGCTTTTTGCAAGAGGAGATCCGCCGCACGCATGCGGTCGGCGTGAAGAATATCGTTCTCCATCCCGGCGCGTATACCGATAAGGATGCGGAATACGGCATCGACCGAATTGCCGAAGGCCTTAATGAAGTGCTCGGCGGTACGGATGAGACCGAAGTGAAGATTGCACTGGAGACGATGGCCGGCAAAGGCACCGAGATGGGACGCAGTTTTGAAGAAATTGCTTCCATTATTGATAAGGTGAAGTACAATGACCGTTTGGCCATCTGCCTCGACACCTGCCATATTCATGATGCGGGTTATGATATCGTAAATGATCTGGACGGCGTGCTGGAGCAGTTCGACAAGCTGATCGGACTCGACCGGTTAACGGTTGTGCACGTGAATGACAGCAAGAATCCGCGTGGAGCGGGTAAAGACCGTCATACGCCGATTGGAACCGGATGGATCGGCTATGAAGCCATTCAAAGAGTCGTTCATCATGAGAAGCTTCAGGGCAGACCGTTCATTCTGGAGACGCCGTGGATCGGTAAAGATCCGAAAACGCAGCGTCCGATGTATGAGATCGAGATTGCGCTTTTGCGCGGGGATGTGGAAGGCCGTTTCGGGCCGACTTTTGCTCAGCAAGTAGAAGAACTGGGTGCTTTCTTTGCGAAGGAAGGCATCGAATCCCGTTCGTTCGTGCTGGATACCTGGACGCTTCTGAAGAATGATGCCAAAGCCAAAAAGGCGGATCCTCGCGAACCGATGGAGCGCCTGTATGATATGGTCATGGCAGCCGGCCTGCTGTCCGACCTTTCGGAGGAGCAGATCAATCAGCGCCTGATCGCTTGGTTGTCCGGTGTTTCCCTGACTTCATAAGCTTCATTAAATGGCTTTATAATCAGAATACTAAGGCATTCTCGGGATAACGTCCGCAAGTCGCGGCATGTTTTCCTGAGAGGCCGATTGACGTTAATTGCAGATTTAAAAGGAGGATCACCTAGTCTTATGGAAATTCACATCAAGAAGGATCTGCCGTCTGCGGCAGGTCAGTACCCTAATCGTGCCCGCATGCTGATCTCCTGTCCGGATGGACCGGGAATTGTGGCGGCGGTCTCCCAGTTTCTGTACCAGCATGGTGCCAACATTGTCCAGTCTGATCAATATACAATGGATCCGGCCGGCGGCATGTTTTTTATGCGGGTTGAATTTGATCTGGAGGATTTGAACACGAAGCTTCCCCAGCTGGAGGAGTCCTTCCGGGAAGTTGCCGATCAATTCCGTATGGAATGGAATATCTACCATGCGGTCCGTAAGAAACGGCTGGCGATTTTTGTTTCAAAAGAAGATCACTGCCTTGTAGAGCTGTTGTGGCAATGGCAGGCCGGCGATCTGGACGCGGATATCGCACTGGTGGTAAGCAACCATCTGGATATGAAGGAATACGTGGAATCGTTCGGTATCCCGTATCACCACATTTCGGTTACGGCGGATACGAAGCCTCAAGCGGAGCAGCGTCAGCTGGACGTGATCGGCGATGATATCGACGTGATTATCCTTGCGCGTTACATGCAGATTATTTCGCCAACCTTTATCGAACATTACCGCAACCGGATTATCAACATTCACCATTCCTTCCTTCCGGCCTTTGTCGGCGGCAAGCCTTATGCGCAAGCCTATAACCGCGGGGTGAAAATTATCGGAGCAACCGCCCATTATGTAACCGAAGAGCTGGATGGCGGCCCGATTATTGAACAGGACGTGCAGCGCGTTAGCCACCGGGATGATGTCAACGAGTTGAAGCGTATTGGCCGTACCATCGAACGCGTGGTGCTTGCAAGAGCCGTCAAATGGCATGTTGAGGATCGGATTCTGGTGCATAACAATAAAACGGTTGTATTCAACTAACGGTCTGCGTAAGATTTGCAAGCGTACGTATGATCAGACAGGAAGACAGCCAGCAGGTTTGGAAACAGAACGAACACGATGGCGAGCGATGCCAGAGTAACCGGGCCTGTGCCTGAGATACAAGTAAGATATGAGGCTGTATTCGGACGATTCATCATAGATAGTACAATGGAGCAGCCCAACACTTTAACGCTGCAATGGATTACCCCTTGATCCCGCTCCTCTTATTGGAGTGGGATTTTTATTTATGGAAGGAAACGTCAAACTTTTTATAGATTCGACTCGTCAATATAGTTGAACTTGTGAAGAGAACCTTTACATACATCTTCTGAACATAGGTGTCATTTGTCATGAGAAAGCAATTTATATGTGGAGAGGGGAATCATCAGTTGTCGTTTTATACAAAAAAAACGTGGATGTTGCTGCCGATGGTGGCGCTGCTGATTGTTGCATCGTTATCCTTCTCGTTCCCGGCCGGAAACGTCTACGCCGACGGAGCGAAGATTGGCATTCAATCCGAAATGGGTTATCAAGGCAAGATTAAACATGATAAATGGAATCCGCTCAAACTGACCTTAACCAGTGACCGGGATATATCCGGTGACGTGGTCGTGCAGATTCAGAACTACAATGGCTTCGGATATCAAACCTCCTACGTCCAGCAGGTGGACCTGCCGAAGGATACGCCGAAGGAAGTCGTGATCGGCATTCCAGGGGCTGTGCTGAATAAAGATAATAACCAGATCCTGTTCTATGAAGGGTCTTATACCAAGGGGAAGCAGATTCCGTTTGCCTCAGGTAAAAATTACGTGCAGGCTTCTCCATATCAGGGCGCACTCATCGCCGTGTTATCCGATGATCCGGATACAATGAATTTCATGAATGTCCTTAACGGCAAGGGCAACAGCGTGAATGTGTTCCCGCTTAAGAACGCCAGCGTTCCATCGGATGGAATGCTGCTGAACGGACTGGACGTCATCGTGATCAACAATTTTGCTTCCGATACGCTGTCAGAGCCTCAACGCAAGGCGATTACAGATTGGGTGAATGGCGGCGGCACCCTGATTCTGGCCGGCGGCGCTGGATATGCCAAAACAGCGGCACCGTTTGCCGACATCACGCCGGTCGCTGCGGATGGGACCACCACCGTTCATTCGCTGGCTGAGCTGGAGAAGCTTGGCGGGAAACCGCTGAAACTGGATGGGGCATTTACCATTTCCACAGCGAAAGCGGTGGAAGGCGCCCAAATCGGAATTGAAGCGGACGGACAACCTTTGTTTGCCTCGAAAGCCTATGGCCAAGGAAGTGTTCAATATGCAGCCTATGATCTGGCTATGGAGCCGGTGAGCTCATGGGCAGGCCATCCGGATGCATGGGCATCGATATTGCGCAATAACCTTCCCATGGTGGGCGCGCAGAATGGCATGTACTACAATTCGCTGATGGACAGTTTGAATTACGTTCTGGAGTATTTTCCATCGCTGAAGATGCCTTCTTTCACGCTGCTGCTGTGGATGCTCATTATTTATGCGGTCGTCGTTGCGCCGCTGCTCTACTATATCTTGAAGAAGGCGGACAAGCGGGAATGGGCGTGGTTCTTGATCCCGATCATTGCCGTCATCGCGAGCGGTTCCGTTTACGTGGTCGGTTCATCGGACAAGACGCGGGAACTCGCGCACACCATCAACTTGATTGAACTAAACGGTCAGGGGGATGCGGTTAAATCGACGGCTTCCGCATTTTTCACGCCTCGAAGCGGGAACTATGCTTTGGAATTTCCGGAGAATACGTATTTGAAAACGGGGCAGTCCCAGACCAGGTTTGGAGGAATGGGCGAGAATAAGAGTTTTGTCCGAGTGGAGCAGGCGTCCACGACGCTGGAGCTTCGCGACATGTCCCAATGGTCATTAGCCAAGGTCTGGGTGGATCGTCAAGGAACCGAGGAGATGGGGCGTCTGGGCATGGATTTGAAGCTGGATGCCAAAGGAGAATTAAACGGTAAGGTCACCAATGACACGATTAACGATTTGACCGAGGTTGTGCTGGTTGTCGGGGGCAAAGCCTACAAGCTGGGAGATATCAAGAAGGGGGATGCTGCATCCGTTCCTCAGGATCCGAAACAAATCATCAAGTTTACGGGCGGTGACTTGTCCGGGATGCTGTACCCTTATTCGCAGAATGATCCGAAACAGCGTGAGCGCGATATTTTGTCCCAATACGGATATTCCAACAGAATGGTTAACAGGGATGCTTACATCTTGGGATGGAGCAAGGACCATTTGACGAATTATACGCTGAAAGGCGCTGAGGTGGACAGTGATCAGCTCAATTTCTGGATACAGCCCGTGGAGATGGATTGGGGATTGAACGGGGAGATTAACATTCCTTACGGCTTCCTCTCTCCCGAAATATCGCAGGTGAATGCGCCGATGTTCGGGGTTTACCCTCATGGGGTTGAAATGGGACAGGGCAGCTTGATTGCCGAATTCCCGTTAATTTCGGAAGGCAACGTGAAGTATTCGGAGTTGTCCGTGAAAGGCACCAAATTCAACAACAACGTTACGATGGAGATCTGGAACTCGAAGAAGAGCGCATGGGAGCCTGTTACAGACGCGAACAATGTGTTTACCATTACCAAGAATCCGGAGCAGTATATCGTGGGGAATCGGATCCGCTTCATGATCACCGCCAAGGATCAGACCAACTTTATGATGCCGGAGCTGTCTGTGAAGGGGGAGGCCACTCAATGATCGAGATTAGAAACCTGAGTAAAAAATACGGAACGTTCCATGCGCTGAAGGACATCAGTCTTCATATTGAAAAAGGGACGGTATTTGGATTTGTCGGTCCGAACGGAGCCGGCAAATCCACAACGATGTCCATATTGGCCACCCTGATGCTGCCAACCTCGGGTGTTGCCAAGGTCGGCGGCTTCGACGTGACCCAGCATCCCAAGGAGGTCCGCAAGCGGATCGGCTACATGCCCGATTTCTTTGGCGTGTATGACCAACTGAAGTCTACCGAATATTTGCATTTTTACGGGGCAAGTTACGGCATTCCGCGCGCCGAGCGGGAACAGCTCATTCCGCAGCTCCTGGAGCTGGTCAACCTGAGCGACAAAGCGGATACCTACGTCGACAGTCTCTCGCGGGGCATGAAGCAGCGTTTATGCCTTGCCCGGTGCCTGGTGCATGATCCGGACGTCTTGATTCTGGATGAGCCGGCTTCGGGGCTGGATCCGCGGGCGCGGATCGAGATGCGTGAAATATTGAAGGAATTGAAGCTGATGGGCAAGACGATCATCATTTCGTCGCATATTTTGCCTGAGCTGGCGGAGATGGTGGATGAAATCGGCGTGATCGAGCACGGCGAGATGGTTGCCCAAGGCAAGGTGGCCGATATTCAGAGCCGTCTCCGCGTAAAAAAAGTCATCCACATCCGCACGCTCGAGCGTGAAGAGGAACTGGCCGAGAAGCTGCGGGACGAACCGTTTGTCACGTCGGTATTGACGGATAACACCGGCGTCCATGTTCACTACGGCGGGGATGACACGCAGCAGAGCGCTCTGCTGCGGCAGGTGGTCTCCTGGGAAATTCCGATTGTCTCGTTTCAGGAAGCGCAGAGCAATCTGGAGGATGTATTCCTCGAAATTACCAAAGGAGGGCCACGCGAATGAATTGGAGCAGAAAGCTAATTAATCCGGTCATTGACAAGGAATTTCGGCTGCGGATGCGTTCTACGCGTTCCATGCTGTCGGTGTTATTTTATGTATTGGCGCTCGGAGCCGTTGCGATGGGTTTCATTTATCTCTTCTTATATTTGGGACAGCGGGGACCTCAGCGATTCGATCCGCAGATGAGCCAAATGATGTTCTATGTGCTGAGTTTTGCCCAACTTGTTCTCATCGCATTCATGGCGCCCGCTCTTACCGCCGGTGTCATCAGCAGCGAGCGGGAGAAGCAAACGCTGAGCATGCTGCTGACAACGCAGCAGAGCTCGGCCACGATTGTGCTGAGCAAGCTGGTGTCGGCGCTCAGCTTCATGACACTGATCGTGCTGGCCACCCTGCCGGTATACAGCATTGTTTTCCTGTATGGGGGGATTTCGCCGAAACAGCTCATATCCGTCTTTATTTTTTATTTATTCGTGATGCTGCTGCTCGGTTCGCTTGGGGTGATGTTCTCGACTTTATTCAAAAGAACCATCGTCGCGATTATTGTCACCTACGGTGCGGGACTGATTATCTTCCTTATAACAGGACTACTGTATTTGTTCTTCATGGGAATTGAACAGCAGAATATGTATCAAAGCGGCCAGGCGCCAACACCAGGCAGCTATTCCTGGGTCGGATATTTGCTGGGCTTGAATCCGGCTGGGGCGATGATGAGTTTGTTTAACCCGTCCTTCTCAAAAGACGTGTTCCTGCTGTACGGCGGAAGCTTGAACAGCAAGGCTCCCATTGAATTGTGGCTGGAATTTTTCATCGTCTATTCGGTTGTGATCGTTCTCGCCCTGTGGGTTGCCGTACGGAATATCCGTCCTGTCGCCAGGCGGAAACGTAAGGATAAGAACGAAGAACAGCTCCCGCAAGTATCGGAAATGAAGCGGGACGAAGCGTAACCTAAAGCATAACAGCAGGGTAAGGAGGAAGAGCAATGGACAACATCATGCGTTTTATCGAAGCCGCGAGACGGCGGCTGCAGCGATTCCGCGTCATAACGTATGTTTTATACGGACTGATGGCAGGGTTTGCCGCACTGCTGCTGCTTCTGGTGCTGGGGAGATTCGTGCCCATAGCCTGGCTTCCCGTTGCATCCGTCGCCATTCCTGTCGGGGCAGGCTTCGTAGGTTTGTTATGGGGATGGCTGCACCGGGTTCCGATCGAAGAGGCTGCTTCTGCGATGGATCATGTTCCTGACGAAGCGGAGCGAAGTGACATGATGGTAACGGCACTATCGTTCAAAGAAGAGGAATCGCAGGCTGCAAAATGGCAGCGCGAGCAGGCGGAGCGCTATGGCGCACGTTTTGCAGAGCAATTGCCGAAGCGTCTTCCTTACCCTAACCGTAAAAGACATCTCTTGATCTGTGGCGCTTCGCTGGCTGCCGTGCTCATCCTTGTTTTTGTTCCGAATCCGATGGATAAGAAGGTGGAAGCGGCAAAAGAGGCGCAGAGCTGGATGAAGGAGCAGGCAGCCAAAACTGAAAAGCTGGCGGAAGAACTCCAGAAAGAAACGATCGATCTTGCTGACAGGAAGAAGCTGCAGGAGAAGCTGGATGCCTTGAAAAAAGCGCTGGAGCGTGAGAAGCATCCCGAGCAAGCGCTGGAGAAGCTGGAAGAAGCGATGAAAGAGCTGGAGAAAATGGCGAAACAGCAGGAGGAAAAAGCGAAGGCTTTGTCGGAGCTGGCCCAAAAAATGCAGCAGGAGAAGGCGTTGTCCCAGGTGGGGAAAAAGCTTGCCGAAGGCATGGCCGATGAGCTCAAGCAGGAAATGAAGAAACTCACCGAGCAGGTGAAAAAGATGTCCCAGGAAGAGAAGAACGAGCTGGCCGATGCCTTGAAAAAATTGGCAGAGGAAGCAGCCAAGCAGCTGGAGGACGGGAAGCTGGAGCAAGAGCTCAAGAAAGCGGCAGACTCGCTGAAGGAAGGCAAGCTGCCGAAAGAGCTGGAAGAAGCGCTCCAGCAGCTGGCCGAGGAGCTGGCTAAAGCGGCTCAAGCTAAAGCCGCATCCGACAGTCAATCGCAATCCGCCGCTTCGCTGGCGTCCTCCCTTGCTTCGCAAGGACTGAGCTTGGCCGATCAGATGACGGCTGCCGGGATGTCGGTATCGGATGCCTGGAGTAACGGCGGCAGTGCGGAGGCGTTGGCGCAGGCGGGATCCGGGGAAGGCTCGGGAGAAGAAGGCGAAGGCTCGGAGGGAAGCTCCGGAGAAGGTGGCTCCGGGGCCGGTCAAGGTCAAGGTCAAGGTCAAGGTCAAGGTCAAGGCGCCGGCAGTGGTTCCGGTTCGGGGAGCGGCTCTGGATCAGGAGCAGGCTCCGGCTCAGGCGGCAGCGGAGGATCGGGAAGCGGAACCGGAAGCGGAGCCGGCTTTGGCTCAGGCGGTCGCGAGCTTGTGACGATCCCTAGAGATTTCAAGGGCAGCGGCAATGTGCAGAACGATTCCGGCGAGATCAAGGGCAGCGGCGGAGATATTCAGAAGGGCGGCGTTTCGCCGACCGTTCCGGGTATGTCCAGGCCTTATGAGGAAGTGTATCGCGTTTATGAGACCGAAGCGCGCAAAACGTTAGATCGCAATCCGCTGCCTGACCAGATGCAAGGGTTGGTCGAGGAATATTTCATACAGATCAATCCGAATCCGTAGGGGATGGAAGAATCGATTACGGAAGCGGAAGCTAGAATGAGTACTTGAACTTTACCAAGAAGATGGAGGTTTCGTCCATGTCGGATATAGCAGTGAGACCACAGGAATGGATGGAGAAAATATCAGGCCTGCGGGAACATATCGGCAAGGTGATTGTCGGGCAGCAGGATGTTGTGGAGCAAATGCTCTGGTGTATCTTTGCAGGAGGGCACGCCCTCCTGGAGGGGATTCCGGGTCTCGGTAAAACGATGCTCGTCCGCACGGTGTCGGAAGCGTTGGAGCTATCCTTTTCCCGTATACAGTTCACGCCGGATTTGATGCCGAGCGATATAACGGGCACCAATATCCTATCGTTCGGGCAGCATGGGGACACCGGGATGACCTTTCAAAAGGGTCCGCTGTTCAGCAGCATCGTGCTGGCCGACGAAATTAACCGGGCCACGCCCAAAACCCAGAGCGCCTTGCTGGAGGCCATGCAGGAGAAGACCGTCACGGTGGGTGGGGTAACCCATCAGCTGCCCAAACCTTTCTTTGTTCTGGCGACGCAAAACCCGCTGGAAAACGAGGGAACGTATCCATTGCCGGAGGCGCAGCTTGACCGCTTTCTGCTGAAGATTGAAGTGTCGTATCCAAGCGCGGATGAACTGAAGGAAATCGTGAAGCGGACGACGTCCTCCCACAAATTCCAGGTGGAGCGGCAAATGACCGGCGACGAGCTGCTGGAAATCCAGCGCGGAGCCCGGGAAGTGCTGGTTGCCGAGGAAATTTTGGACTATGCGGTTCGTCTGCTCATGATGACGCATCCCGAAGAGGCAGCGGCCCCGGAGGCGGTGCGAAAATACGTCCAGTTCGGTTCCGGACCGCGGGGCATTCAATCTATCATATCAGTGAGCAAGGTCCGTGCATTGTGCAGCGGGCGGATGCATGTATCGACAGGGGATATTCGCGTCGTGGCTTTATCTGCGCTGCGCCACCGTTTGTTCCTGAATTTCGAGGGGCAGGCGCTCGGCATTACGACAGACCATGTCATTCAGGAGGTTCTGCAAGCGCTGGAGGCATCCGCGTGAGCGGGGGCGGGCACCTGCTTCCTCCGGAATGGCTTCCGCGTCTGGAGCGGCTGAGCCTGGATGCCAAGCGGCGGGTTGCCGGGACGCTGCAGGGAAAGAGGCGATCCCGCCGGCTCGGATCGTCCCTCGAGTTTGCCGATTATCGAGTGTATGCACCCGGCGATGATGTCCGCAGGTTTGACTGGGGCGTCTATTCTCGTACGGGAAAAGCATTCGTGCGTCAATTCATGGACGAGCAGGAGCTGACGGTCAGTCTATTCGTGGATTGCTCGGCATCGATGGGGGCTGTCATGTCATCGTCATCCGAACCATCTGCTGCAGATCCGGCAGGAACGAAGGAAAGTCCGAAATGGCTGCTCGCACGTCAACTCGCCGCAAGCATCGGCTACATGGCATTGTCCTCTTACGACAGGCTGCAGATCGCCTGTTACAGCCGTTCGATTAACGCCCGCCTTCCGATCATGAGAGGAAAGGGCTCGGCCCATCGCCTGTTTTCGTTCCTGCAAGGGGCAGAAACGGGAGGCGAAGGCAGTTTGGGCGCAGCGCTTGCGGTTCCTGGCGCACTCCCCCGGCAGCCGGGGATGACCTGGGTGTTCTCGGATTTTTGGCTCGAGGGCGGCGAGGAGGAGTTGTTCAGGGCGCTTTCCCTTTTATCCGGCACCGGGCAGGAAGTAGTGCTGGTACATGTGTTGTCGAGGGAAGAACTGGAGCCTAAATTGACCGGCGATTTGCGATTGGTTGACAGTGAAACGATGAGCGGCAAGGAAGTGGCGTTGACGGGTAAAGTGCTCGATGCTTACAAAGAGGAGCTGGAGCGGTACCGGACGATGCTGTCCCGCGTGTGCGCGGAGCGGGGGATGTCTTACGTGCTCATTCCGGCGGACATGCCGCTTACGGATGCGATGTTCGGGGTGCTTGCGGGAGCTGGCCTGGTTACTGGATAGAGCGGGATCCCTTGCAGGGCCCCGTGTCCAAGCATCTGCAGGAGCTTCATACGTATTGGGAAGCTGTTAGACAGGGGAACACCGGAGAATATACATCTATGAAATGCAGGCTTCACGAGCACCTGTTTGTGATCTATATAGAAGAAACAAGAAGAGAACTCAATAAAACAGGAACAGATGACAGGCCTTCATCCGATGCTTTGAGAAAACGTCCAAGTCGTGTTAGTCAGGGGCCACGGGAGTAAGGAGGGGACACGTTGGGGATTCAATCTTGGCTGAGTCTATGGTTCGGTTTAACGCTGCCGGCCATCGTGCTTATGTATATGTTCAAACGAAAATATGTCGATACAACCGTTCCCAGCCATTTGCTGTGGGAGCGGGTGCTTCGGAACCTGGAGGCCAACAGGCCGTGGCAGAAGCTGCAGAACCGGCTTCTGCTGTGGCTCCAGTTGCTTGCTGCTGCGCTGATGGTCTTCGCACTGATGCAGCCTTTTCTGCAGGTGTCTGGCGGAGGCAGCGCCCACGTGGTCATCGTTGCCGATACCTCGGGCAGCATGAGCGCGCAGATTCAGCCATCGGCTGAAGGCGAAGCCGCAACCAGGCTGCAATGGATGCAGGAACGAATAAAGGAATACGTGAAGAACCAAGGGAGACGGAGCGAAATCACCCTCCTGTCCGTGGGAGCAAGTCCCATGACGCTGGTCTCCCATGAAAGCGACCGCACCGTCATTGATAAGGCTGTGGATGGGCTGCGGCCCTATTACGGCCAGGCATCCTACAGGGAAACCTTATCGCTCGCTTCCGCTCTGACACGGGAAGAGCGTGATGCAGAGGTCGTTATTTTTACGGACAGCTACTGGAAACAGGATACGGCTCCCATAACGTTTCAGGTTCCGGTATCCGTAGAGAAGGTGCAGGGGGAGCTCCCTCTTAACGTGTCCATTGACCAATTCGGCATTTCACCCAAGGGTGAAACAGGTTCATCCTATGGGGCGGTCGCTGTCCTCAGCACGAATGCCAAGGAATCGATGTCGGCTGAAGTGAATCTTTACGGGGATGAACAGCTATTGACCAGCAAGATGCTTGAACTGGAGCCTGGTAAAAAATCAACCGAATCCTTTTCCGATCTGCCGTTTGCGGAAGTGTACCGGCTTGAGTTGTCGCAGGATGACGGATATGCCGCAGACAATCAATCCTTTGCATTCGGTTTGGGTCATGGATCTTCGCGCGTGCTTCTGCTGACTTCGGGCAATTTGTTTCTGGAGAAGGCCTTGCAGCTAAGCGGAGCCGAAGTCACCCGGGTTGCTTTGGACGAGTCCAAAGACAAGACCGCCGAGGACAATGGCAGTGCGGATAAGGAGGCGGGTAAGGGCAGCACAGCTGCGGATGTACCGCCCGTGCCTGAAGGCGAATTTGATCTGCTCGTCATCGACGGGGACGTGCCGGAAGGGTTCAAGCAAGGGAAGTGGGCGGAATTGGCCGCTAAAACGCCGCTATGGACGATCGGCGGAGAAGGTGCCAAAGTCGGCAACCAAGGGGGGCGCGCCGTGCTTTCCAAGCATCCGGTGACCGCCTATGTAACCTTGTCGGGCGTCTATTTTGGCACGCTGGTGGAACAGGCCCCTGCCTGGGGAGAGCCCGTTATAAAGCTGGGGGATCAACCGATCGTCTATGCGGGAAGCGAAAACGGGCGACCGCGCTTGTCGTTTCATTTCCTGCTTCAAGATAGCGATCTTCCGTTATCGCCGGAATTCCCGGTCATGGTCAGCAATGCACTGGAGTGGATGACCTCGGGCAAGGGAAGCGGCCTTGGCCGCTATATGGCTGGCGCGCAAGCGGATATACCGATTGCGGCGGATACGGTAGCGGCAAAATGGGTACCTACGAGCGGTCTTGCTCTTACTGGCGGCATCCCTGCTGCGGAAGCGCTCCGGAATGAGCAAGGAATATCGCCGGTACAGCTTGTGCCGGAATATCCGGGGCTGTACGCTTTTGAACAGCAAAATGAAGCGGGTGAGAATCTTAGGTTCTGGCTGGCCGTGACGGCGGATCCATACGAGGCGAATTGGAGCAACGATCAGGGGCCGGTCGTAAGTCAAGCGGCTCCGAACTTGGATGAGTCTGAAGCGGGAGAGCATGCCGGGACATCCGGCAGCAACGAAACCGCAAACCGCGCCGGCTCGTTAATGCCATGGCTTGCTGTCTTTGCACTGGCTGTGATCGCAGCAGAATGGGGGGTGTACCAGCGTGGGCGTTCAATTTAGCCAACCATGGTTGTTGCTGCTGTTGATTCCGGCAGGATTATTTCTTTACTATGCATACAAATCGGATTTTCGATTAAACGGCTTTCGGAAGAAACTGGCTTTATTCTTTAGAACCTGCGTCATTCTATTATTGATTCTTATGATTTCGGGTTTGCATGGCTTTACCGTCCTAAGAGATAAACAGGTTGTATATCTGGCTGACCGTTCCGACAGTATGGGGGATTCAGCCCGGATCGCGAGCTGGATTAACGATTCTCTCTCGGCAAAAGGCGAGAAGGATGGCACGGCTGTTGTTTCTACGGGGCTTGAGGGCGCAGTAGAACGGCGGTTAACCTCTGCAGAGAATGCAGGAGCCTCTCTTAATGCACTGCTGGAGCAGCAGTTTACGGGGCTGGAGTCCGGTCTTCAGCTCGCGGGGAGCCTGTTCGAGGGCAACAGCGATTCCAGAATTGTGTTGATCTCGGACGGGGAAGAGAATGTAGGCAGCATGGCAGCGGCCGGGAGGCTGCTGAAGGACCGGGGCATTGCGGTTGATGTGCTTCCGACGCCCAAGCAGGCCATCCGTGACGTTGCGGTGGAGGAACTGAAGGTACCGGATAAGCTGTATCAAGCGGAGTCTTTCTATGTGGAGGTTATGATCCGCAGCACGTTTAAGACCTCCGGTGAGCTGCGCATTTACGAGGACAACCGTGAGATCGGCCGGGAACGCGTGGACGTCACCCCGGGCGAGAACCGGTATGCCGTGAAAGGCCTGGCCAAGAGTCCGGGACTTCACCGTTACCGTGCCGAAATCTTCATGGACGGGGATGAAGCGTCCGCCAATAATGCAGCGTTCGATTTCACCCGGGTGGAAGGTCCGCCGAACGTACTGATCGTGGAAGGAACCCCGGGAACGTCGGGGAATATCACGGCAGCCCTCGAGTCCGGCATGATCGGCACCGAGGTGATTCCGCCGGAACTGCTCCCGCTGGAAGCGGCCAAGTATGCCGTATACGACAGCATCATCTTTAATAACGTTTCGGGCAGTGACGTCGGCGGCAAGCAGATGGAGCTGATCGAGCAGGCGGTCCGAAGCTTTGGCATCGGGTTTATGATGGCGGGCGGCGAGGACAGCTTCGGAATGGGCGGATATTTTAAAACCCCGATCGAAAAGGCGCTGCCGGTCTCCATGGAGCTGGAAGGCAAGCGGGAGATTCCATCCCTGGGCCTCATACTCGTCATCGACCGATCGGGGAGCATGGACGGCAACAAAATCGAATTGGCCAAGGAATCGGCGATGCGAACGGTGGAGCTGCTGAGAGCCAAGGATACGGTCGGCGTTGTCGCCTTTGACGATCAGCCGTGGTGGGTCGTTCCGCCGCAGAAGCTCGGGGACAAGGAAGAGGTGCTCAGCAGCATCCAGTCGATTCCGAGCGCAGGCGGGACCAACATCTATCCTGCCGTTTCCTCGGCGCTTGAGGAAATGCTGAAGATTAAAACCCAGCGCAGACATATCATTCTGATGACCGACGGGCAGTCCGCCATGAATTCCGGTTATCAGGATCTGACCGATACGATGGTGGAGAACAAAATTACGATGTCTTCGGTGGCGGTCGGGATGGATGCCGATACCAACCTGCTTCAATCCTTGGCGGATGCGGCCAAAGGCCGGTATTACTTCGTTGAGGATGAAACGACGCTGCCGGCGGTATTCAGCCGGGAGGCCGTCATGCTGGCCAAATCCTATATCGTGGATAAACCCTTTGTCCCGGCCATTCAGAACCCGGCCGATTGGGCGAGTCTGTTCCAGCAGGGCATTCCGGGGCTGTACGGTTATGTAGCGACAACGCCGAAGTCTTCCGCCCAGACGATTCTGTCAAGCCCGGAGCCGGACCCGATCCTGTCACGCTGGCAGTACGGATCCGGACGAACGGTGGCATGGACGAGCGATTTAAGCGGAAAGTGGTCCAAGGAATGGGTATTGTGGTCCGGCTTTGCCAACACGTTGACTGAAATCGTGAAGTGGACATTCCCGCAGTTTACGTCGTCGCCCTATGAAGTGACTACCGAGACGGCCGGCAACCAAGTAAAGCTCCAAGTTATGGCAGAGGGCGAGAGTCCGCCGGAGAAGCTGAATGCGGTGATCGGGGACGATGAAGCCGGCGAGCAGACGGTAGAGCTCATTCAGGAGGCGCCCGGCCGTTATACCGGACTCGTCAACGTATCCAAGCCGGGAGCCTTCCTCATGTCCCTTGAGGATGCCAGCGGGGGAGAAGCGCTGCAAGCCGCGCCGGGCACCGGTTTTGTTGTGCCGTATTCGCCGGAATACCGGCTATCTTCCGGCAGCGGCGAGGAAGCGATGAAGCGGCTGGCCGAGATAACCGGGGGTCGCGTACTATCCTGGGATAACCCGGCCGAAGTGTTCGACCGGCAGGCGACCTCGCGGATGAATCTCCATGATTGGAGTTATCCGCTGCTGGTGGCGGCCCTGCTGCTGTGGGTCGCCGACATCGCCGTGCGGCGCCTGGCTCTGCCATGGGGCGCCATCGGCGCTAGGGTGGCCGCCCTGCTCCGCAGGCGGCCTGTACCTGCCGGCGAGGCCGGGCGTGACGCCGGCCTCGAGCGGCTGGCGGCGCGCAAAGCCCGCGCCGCCCAGTTCTACGGCGGCAGCTCCGCGAAGCCGCCGCCGCAGGCCCCGCCCGCGCGCGAACGCAGCGGCGCGGGCCAGGGCGCCGGGGGCGGGAACCCCGCCCCGGCACCTAGCGCAGCTCCGGCAAGGGGCCGAAAGGCCCCGCCGGAGGCGCGCGATTCGCAGCGGGCGGATGCCCCGCTGCGGGAAGAGCGGCCGGCGCAGACGAAGCCGGCCGCAAGCCAGGGCGCGCCCACGCCACCCCCGCCCCCGCCGCCGAAGGCGCAGGGGGGCGGCAGCAGCCGGCCCGGGGAGACCGGGCCGGCTCCGGAAGGAGGCTCCTCCATGGATCGCCTCCTCAAAGCCAAAAAACGCGGCACGCGCTGATGTGCCGCCTCACGCTTCGGCCGAAGCTGTCTACTGTGCAGCTTCGGCCGAAGCTTTTTTAATTGTCGAATGAAGTAACTTTTTCCATGCCGCCGATGTCCGTAAAATCGTTTAACGGATGTCGAATCCGGTTATAACCGGACTATTAAGGGAAATAATGCAAGGGGGATGTCGTTCGCCCTGGCGGCTTTTACACAACTTTGACAATTACGTTATGGAAATGAAAGACGTGTGGTGATACAATAAGAGTCAAAATGATATTCTCAACATTCCTAACTGCTCTAATACCATGTGGATTGGGGCTGGAGGGACGTAAGAAGCCTTCATTTTCGAAGCTTACTATGGAAAAGATTTGAGGAGGACGAATCATGACAACTGAACATAACCAAACGATCGACAACCTGTCCATCGCAACGATCCGGACACTGGCGATCGACGCGATCGAAAAAGCCAACTCCGGTCATCCGGGCATGCCGATGGGGTCTGCACCTATGGGCTACCAATTGTTCGCGAAGACGATGAATCATAACCCGGACCAGCCGGCGTGGATTAACCGCGACCGTTTTGTCTTGTCTGCAGGCCATGGCTCCATGCTGCTCTACAGTCTGCTTCACCTGAGCGGGTATGACTTGTCCATTGAGGATCTCAAGCAGTTCCGTCAATGGGGAAGCAAAACCCCGGGTCACCCGGAATTCGGCCACACGGCCGGCGTTGATGCAACGACAGGTCCGCTTGGACAAGGCGTGGCTATGGCTGTAGGTATGGCAATGGCTGAAGCTCATTTGGGCGCGACTTACAATAAAGACGGCTTCAACGTAGTGGATCACTATACGTATGCGATTTGCGGCGACGGTGACATGATGGAGGGCGTGGCTTCCGAGGCAGCTTCCCTGGCAGGTCATTTGAAGCTTGGCAAATTGATCATGTTGTACGATTCCAATGATATCTCCCTTGATGGCGAGCTCAGCCTGGCATTCTCCGAGAACGTAGCGAAGCGCTTTGATGCTTATGGCTGGCAAGTGCTGCGCGTAGAAGACGGTAACGATTTGCCTGCGATCGAGAAAGCGATCGAGGAAGCGAAAGCCGATACGAACCGTCCGACGCTGATCGAAGTGAAGACCGTCATTGGTTACGGCAGCCCGAACAAACAAGGTAAAGGCGGCCATGGCGGTACGCACGGTTCTCCGCTTGGAGCTGATGAAGCGAAGCTGACCAAGGATTTTTACAATTGGGTATATGAAGAGGATTTCTATGTGCCTGAGGAAGTGCGCGAGCATTTCGGCAAAGTGAAAGAGCGCGGTATTGCAGCTTATCAAGCTTGGGTTGATCAATTTGCGAAATACAAAGAAGCTTATCCTGAGCTGGCGGCGCAATTCGAGCGCGGTGAATCCGGCGAATTGGCTGAAGGATGGGACAAAGACCTTCCGAAATACAGCGCGGATGACAAAGCGGTTTCCACTCGCGTGGCTTCCGGTAAAGCGCTGAACGGGTTGACTGCAGGCGTACCGCAGCTGCTCGGCGGATCGGCTGACCTGGAAAGCTCCACGATGACACACTTGAACGACCTGGCCTCTTTCACAGCGAACAGCTACGAAGGCCGTAACGTGTATTATGGTGTTCGTGAATTCGCAATGGCCGGTGCCATGAACGGTATCGCTCTCCATGGCGGACTGAAGATTTTCGGCGGTACGTTCTTCGTATTTACGGATTATCTGCGTCCGGCTGTACGTCTGGCTGCGATCATGAAGCTGCCGGTTACGTATGTACTGACTCATGACAGCATCGCTGTCGGTGAAGACGGTCCTACGCATGAACCGATTGAACAATTGGCTTCCCTGCGCATCATTCCAGGCTTGACGGTGATCCGTCCTGCGGATGCTAACGAAACTTCCGCGGCATGGGCTTATGCGGTTGAGAACACAGACCGTCCGGTAGCGTTGGTGCTGACACGTCAGAATCTTCCGATCCTTGCAGGCACGGCGGATCATGCACGTGAAGGCATCAAACGCGGCGCTTATGTTGTAGCCGACGCGAAGGATGGCAACGTGCAAGCTCAAATCATTGCAACGGGTTCCGAGGTTCAGCTTGCCGTTAAAGCGCAAGCAGCGTTGGCTGAAGAAGGAATCGCCGTACGCGTCATCAGCATGCCGAGCTGGGATCTGTTCGACAGCCAGGACCAGGCATACAAAGATTCCGTGCTGCTTCCTGACGTAAAAGCCCGTCTGGCTATTGAAATGGCTCATCCGTTCGGATGGGAGCGTTATGTCGGAGACAAAGGCGACATTCTGGGGATCAACACATTTGGCGCTTCTGCTCCTGGCGACCGCGTCATTGCCGAGTACGGATTTACCGTTGAGAACGTGGTTAGCCGCGTAAAAGGCTTGCTGTAATGCAAGCGGATCTAACTCCATATTGATTTTCCGGCACCCGCATTATGCGGGTGCCGTCCATATATCAAGCCATAACTATGTTGGAGGAGGAGAGTTTGTCCATGTCACAATTTAAGAATGCTACCGTTACAAAGGCAGCCAACGTGTACTATGAGGGAAAGGTAACCAGCCGTACGGTGCTGCTGGAGAATGGCGAGAAGGTAACGCTCGGCATCATGCTTCCGGGAAGCTATGAATTCGGAACGGATGGCCCTGAGATTATGGAAATTTTGTCGGGCGATTTGCGTGTCCTGCTGCCTGGAGAGCAGGAGTGGTTAGAGATTCAAGGGGCTGCAACCTTTAACGTTCCGGGCAATTCAAGCTTTAAGCTGGAAATCCGCACCGTGACGGATTATTGCTGCTCTTATCCAACCATGTAATAGATGAAATGCCGCATGTGATGTCGTGTCCGTAAATACACAACAAAAAGGCTCAAAGCCGTTGGCTTTGAACCCTTATTGTCAATGTCGGATATCAACGCATGCCGTTAACGTTGGTTGCTATAATGGACTTATTCCTCCGGGATCGTCACGATCTCGCCTTTATATCCGGGAGCCCGGTTATCAAGCTCTACGTATCCTTCGCTCCATTCCTGATTACGGTCGAGCAGCCGGTAGCTGGTGACGCCGGAAGGATAACGGAATACGAATCGGGCTACAGTCCAGTTTCTGGCATCCGGCTGCTTACCGATCTCGGCTTGAATCGGGGGCAGGAAGAACAGGTTCTGATTCGCAGCCGCTTTGGCGGAGTAATCCAGCTTGCCCTGCCATTTCAAATATTTGACGCCGCCCTGGATTTCGTAATATTCGGCGATGTCGTTATCGACCAGGAAGAAGCGATTGGATTCGCCTTTTGGAAAATAATAATCCACGCCCTGCATTTCCACAGGGAGCATTTCCAGCTCAGGTTTCTGCAGTTGGGATGAATAAGGCAGCTTGGCAGCAGCATTCCTGGCGGTGGCCAGATCGGAGCTCTTTAAGTCAGCGAGCATAGCGGCATCTGCTTTATTGATATAAGCCGTCTTGAGAGAACCGTTCCAGTTGATGTCGGCATCAAAAGCTTGGGCTACGGCCCTCAGGGGAATCATGGTCTTGCCTTTATGGAGCAGCGGGGCTGCAGGCAGCGTCTTCTGAACTCCGTTCACTTCCATGCGGTTGCTTCCCGCCGTGAGAATCACCGTTCGGTGGTCACCCTGAATCGTCACCTGTTTCTTGCTGTTGTCGTACTTCATGACGTAGTTACCCAGAGGTTTGAGATCGGTTAGGGTAACAAAGGTGGAGCCCTGCTTGACCAGCACTTCGCCGCTCGCGGTAACATTGTTAATCGAAGCGGTAGGTTTGGCTGCGGCAGAAGCCGGTGATACAGCTGTTACTGAAGATAGTACAGTGGTTAATAGCGCAGCGGCTGTCACTGCTTTTAAACCTGTGGTCCATTTCATGTTGTATATTCCTCCCTTTGCATAGTAGACGAAATGAAATGCAAAAAGTTTCTTCTGGAGGGGGAAATCATGAATTTGACCAAAAAAATGGCTCCTTCCTCCTGGTCCGGATGATCCGAAAACCAGTATGAAAGGAGCCAGTGTAAGGCAAAGCATGGCTTAGCTGGTATTACTGCTGCTGTTCGCCGATTTTCTGGCCGATCCAGGCTTCATAACATTTCACGACAGCGGAAAGATCCTCTTCGCCATAACCTTCGCTGGCACCGGCTTGGAACAGGCTCTTGGCCAGATTCAGCATAGGGGAAGGCATTCCGATGCCATCGGTGAGTGAGGAGGCCAGCTTAAGGTCCTTGAGCATGAGCGCAAGCGAGAACTGATTGCTGAAGTCGCCCTCGATAATTTTGCGTCCCTTCAGCTCTGCCGCTTTGCTGCCGGCTGATCCCAGCTGCACGAGCTCCAGGAAATTGTCAGCGGGAATGCCTGATTTCGCGGCGATGGCAAAGCCTTCGGCAAGCGCCAGATTGTTAATGCCCACGATGGTATTATGCGCAAGCTTCGCGACAGCGCCGCTTCCGTTAGGTCCCATGTGGATGACTTTTTTGCCCAAGGTGTCAAACACGTCTGCATGAGCTTCGATGACCGCGGCATCGCCGCCAACCATGAACACCAAGGTTCCATCCATCGCTGCAGGCTTGCTGCCGGTTACCGGGGCATCCAGGAAGGAAGCGCCCAGACCGGTTACGGCGGAAGCGATTTCCTTGACAAGGCTCTCGGAGATCGTGCTGCAGTCAATGACGGTCATCCCGCTCGTCAGGGAGCCAAGCAGGCCATTCTCACCATAGAATACATCCCGGATGGATTGGTCGTTGCTTACCATTGTAATAACAAGATCTTGTCCTTCAGCCGCTTCACGAGGCGTCTCCGCAATGGAGGCTCCCTGTTCGGCGAGCGGACGGCATTTTTCGTGGGTGCGGTTATACACGGTCACATCGTAATCCTGCTTCAGCAGATTGGAGGCCATGGGAGCGCCCATGGTGCCCAGTCCGATAAACCCGATTTTTTTCATAGCTATATCACCTTCGATTATGGATTCCTGATCCACTCTATCTTAGCATGGGTCCCTGAAACGAAGCCAGCGTTTGTGAGGAATGGAAGCGCAAGGGAGACCCTCGCATGAAGAATAGATGACAGTTGGCCCGCGAAGCTTGCGGTCTTTATTAAATTAAAGTATCCTATTTCTAAATTCACAGGAGGTTTAAGGCATGTCTAAAAAAATCAAGTTTGATTACAGTAAAGCACTGACTTTTGTCAATCAGCACGAAGTTGATTATTTCGCTGAGCCGATCCGCACAGCTCATGAACAGTTACATAACGGTACGGGAGCCGGCTCCGATTATCTGGGCTGGATCGACCTGCCGACGCAGTATGATAAAGAAGAATTCTCGCGCATCCAGAAAGCGGCTGCCAAAATCCAAAGCGATTCGGACGTTTTGATCGTTATCGGAATCGGAGGCTCCTACCTCGGGGCACGCGCGGCCATCGAAATGCTCTCGCACTCGTTCTATAATGAGCTGTCGAAGGACCAGCGCAAGACACCGGAAATCTATTTTGCGGGCAACAACATCAGCTCCACCTATGTGACTCACCTGCTTCAATTGATTGAAGGCAAGGACTTCTCCGTCAATGTCATCTCCAAATCCGGCACAACGACAGAGCCGGCTATCGCATTCCGTATTTTCCGTGCGGAATTGGAGAAGAAATACGGCAAGGAAGAAGCTCGCAAACGCATTTATGCTACGACGGATCAAGCGAAGGGCGCCCTTAAGAAGCTGGCTACCGAGGAAGGCTACGAGTCCTTTATCATCCCTGACGATGTGGGCGGACGTTATTCCGTGCTGACAGCGGTCGGTCTGCTTCCGATTGCTACGGCAGGCATCAACATTGAAGAAATGATGCAAGGCGCGGCTGACGCATCCAAGGAATACAGCAGCCCGAACGTAGCCGAGAACGAAGCTTACCAATATGCGGCGGTTCGTAACGCGCTATACCGTAAAGGCAAAGGCATCGAGATCCTCGTGAACTACGAGCCTTCCCTGCATTTTGTATCGGAATGGTGGAAGCAGCTTTACGGCGAGAGTGAAGGCAAGGATTACAAGGGGATTTACCCGGCATCCGTCGATTTCTCTACGGATCTGCACTCCATGGGTCAATTTATCCAGGAAGGCAGCCGCAACATCTTCGAAACGGTCATTCAGGTTGAGAACGTATCCGAGCATATTACGATCGAATCGGATCCAGACGATCTGGACGGCTTGAACTTCCTGACCGGGAAAACATTGGATTTTGTTAACAAAAAGGCCTTCCAAGGCACGATGCTGGCCCATACAGACGGACAAGTTCCGAATTTGATTGTGACAATTCCAGATTTCACTCCCTATTCGTTCGGATATCTGGTATACTTTTTCGAAAAGGCCTGCGGTATCAGCGGCTATCTGTTGGGTGTCAACCCGTTTGACCAACCGGGCGTAGAGGCGTACAAGAAAAATATGTTCGCATTGCTCGGCAAACCTGGGTATGAGAAAGAGAAGGCCGAATTGGAAGCTAGACTTTCCGAATAACCTGACACTTTCATTGGATTAGACGTAAGACGCTGAAGGAAGCAGTCCGCTGGCATATCATTGCCGTGGACTGCTTTCTTGGCAATATAGAGGTGGTTGTAGTTTCATGCTGGATCGTTACAAAACGGTACGTCAGGCGGGCTCCAAAGAGATCGTCATCAAGAAATCGCGTTTCATCGGGCATGTGATGCCGGTTGAAACCGAAGAGGAAGCCGTCGCTTTTATTGAAGAGATCAAGAAAAAACATTGGAATGCTACCCATAACTGTTCCGCTTATATGATCGGCGAGCGGGATGAGATTCAGAAGCAATCGGACGACGGGGAACCGAGCGGAACGGCTGGTAAGCCAATTCTCGAGGTGATCCGCAATCAGGGGCGGAAGAATGTAGCCATTGTGGTCACGCGTTATTTTGGCGGCATTATGCTGGGTGCGGGCGGATTGATCCGGGCGTACACCGACGGAGCCGTGGCTGCGATGGAGTCAGGCGATCCGATTACAAGGGTTCTTCATCGGGAGATTTTCGTGGAGCTGGATTATACCTGGCTGGGTAAGGTGGAGAACGAGCTACGCAACCGAGGCGTTCGTATGGGAGAGACAAACTTTGCCGACACGGTGACCTTGACCTGCTTGCCGCTCGATGGTGATGCGGAGAGCTTTATGTCTTGGATGGTGGATTTGACACAGGGGCAGTCCCTGATCACAGAGGGAGAGCGGCTTTATTTTATTGAAGGGGAATAAAATAATATGGCAAGAAGAGCAGTCGAACGCGAGTTGTCGAGAGAGCGGATACTGGAAGCAGCCAGGCATTTGTTCATAACCAAAGGATACAGGGCCATATCGATGCGAAGCATCGGGCAGCATCTGGGTTATAGCCACGGCTCCCTGTATTATCATTTTAAGGAAAAGGCGGAGCTTTTCTACGCCATTGTCATGAAGGACTTTAATGATCTAAGTGATTTGCTGTTGGAAGTCTCGGGAAAGCCTCCCTGTGACGGGGTATCGAAGCTGGAGCAGCTGATGCTGGAATTCGTTCGTTTCGGTCTGGATAATCCTTATCAGTACGAAATCATGTTCATGATTCGGGACGAAGAGCTGCTGTCCTACTGTCGCTCTGAGCAGGGACGCTGTTTTGAAATGTTTGCTATGCTGGTCCGTCAGTATTTGCTTGAGGAGAATTACAGTGAGGAAGAACGGCGAACCGTTCCGTTGACTTTGTTTTTGTCGCTGCATGGATTTATATCGTATTATATTCAGGACAGAATTGGTTTTGATGAGATTAAACCAGCAGCTCTTACCCATATCAAAGTGTTATGCCGGAGTTTGTACAGCAGGGTCTGATGTTTAAATACGGTCAAAACGTGCAGCTTGATGCTTCAATCCGTTACAACGATCTAGCGTTGAAACGTCAATCACTTAATGAATAAAACACAGACAGGTCCACGCCCCCTAGCATGTGCCTGTCTGCTTTTTGTGCTGTTATACATACGCTGGCGTCAACATAACATCTTATTTAAGGGATTATCCTTCCATGATCTTCACATGATACTGGCGCTGCCTCGGTCCGTCGAATTCGCAGAAATAAATGCCCTGCCAACGTCCGAGGAGCAGGTGCCCGTTCTGAATGATCACGGTCTGGGAAGGGCCGCAGGTGATCGATTTGAGGTGGGAAGCGGTGTTGCCCTCCGCATGGCGATACTTGGGATGATTCCAAGGATAGACCTCATCGAGCGACATCAGGACGTCCCGTTTCACATCAGGATCCGCATTCTCATTGATGGCAATCCCCGCCGTCGTATGCGGGCAATAGATCAGGACCGTTCCCTGCTGGACCCCGCTTTGTTTCACGTAGGAGTGGATCTCCCTTGTAATATCCCTCATCTCATCACGACCTTGCGTTTCCAATTCACCGGTATACAGCATGTAGAATACCTCCTCATTTTTCACCATTTCTTTTATTTTACCCGATAAAGTGCAAAAGATGGATTGACGATGGGATTCCGCTTTTGGTAAAGTATGTGTAAAGAAAACCAAGTATACAAATAGGAAATATAAAGATGGTTTGCGAAAGTGTCGACCGGAATGCCATCCGGAGGCGGGAGGGATACGAGATGACAACATGGATTCGTCATAAAGGTTGGACTTGGGGATTTCGAAGTACCGTACTGCTTTATTTTCTTGCCTTGATCGTACTGCCGATCTTTGGGGTATATGTGCAATCATTCTCTGCAGGATGGAGTCATTTTACGGAGAGCATTATGGATCCGATCGCGTGGAAGGCTGTGCTGCTTACCATCAAGCTGGGCGTCATCTCTACTTTCATCAACGTGCTTATCGGAACGATGATTGCATGGGTGCTTATACGATATAAGTTTCCGGGAAGGACGCTGCTGAACAGTCTGGTCGACCTGCCCTTTGCACTGCCGACAGCCGTTGGCGGTCTGATGATATTACTGCTGCTGGGCCCCGGGAGCTTTCTCGGTGGTTTGGCAGAGAAATTGGGTTTTGAAATTGTATTCCACCAGCCCGCGATTGTGATAGCGATGATGTTTGTCACGTTTCCGTTTGTCATCCGTGCGGTTCAGCCGCTGCTGGAGGAGCTCGACCCGCTGGAGGAAGAAGCGGCATATACGATGGGAGCTTCCAGGACGAGAACCTTTTTCAAAGTCATCCTGCCGTCGATGCTGCCCGGGATTATCAGCGGAGGAATGCTGGCATTCTCAAGGGCATTAGCCGAATTCGGGGCCGTTGTCTTGGTGGCCGGCAACATTCCGGGAAGAACACTGATTGCCTCGGTTTTTATTTTTGGTGAGGTCGAGAGCGACAATCCTGCTGGAGCGGCTGCGGTATCTATTCTGCTCCTTACCCTCTCATTCATCATCCTCTGGGTGATCAATGCCGTACAGCAGAGGGGGAGACGAGTTTGAGACGTCTGTGGATCGGACTTACGTACGCCGTATTTATTATTCTGTTAATCATCCCCCTGTCCCGAATTGCGATCGGTGCGTTTGATAAAGGGCTGAGCGGGTTTGCCGAAGGTTTGTTCAGGCCGGAAGCCTTGCATGCCCTGATGATGACGGGGCTTATAGTGGTATTCGTTACGTTCTTCAATGCGTTGTTTGGCATCATGATGGCGTTGTACCTGGTACGGGCGAATTGGCTGAGCCGAAAGATCAAGGGCATTCTGAACAGCATTGTCGATTTGCCCTATGCGGTATCGCCGGTCATTGGCGGTTTGATGATTGTACTGCTGCTCGGACCCGACAGCATCATCGGCGGTTTTTTTGAAGGGATCGGGTTTAAAGTGGTATATGCTTTCCCGGGTATGGTAATCGCCACACTGTTCGTCACGTTTCCGCTCATGGTTCGTGAGGTCATGCCTGTATTGCAGGAAATTGGAAATGATCAGGAACAGGCGGCAGCGACGCTGGGGGCTTACGAATGGACAACGTTCCGAAAGGTAACATGGCCTTCCATCCGGTGGGCTGTCGTATATGGCCTGGTACTCACGGTGGCCCGTTCATTGGGCGAGTTTGGTGCGGTGCTGGTGGTGTCCGGTAATATCATGAATAAAACTCAGACGGCGACAACGTTAGTATATCAGGATGTGGAGAATTTTAACGTGGCTGCGGCGAATGGCGTCGCATTGGTATTGGCTGCCTTCTCGGTAGGACTCTTGCTGCTGATGGAATGGGCCAAAAAAAGAAAGGATGTGCATTGATATGCATGTGGAGGTTCGCGATCTGAACAAGCATTTTGGTACGTTTCATGCCGTCAAGGATGTCAGCTTCGAGATTGAGAAGGGACATCTGATTGGACTTCTGGGGCCCAGCGGAGGCGGCAAAACCTCCATCCTGCGCATGCTGGCCGGGCTTGAGAATCCGGACTCCGGGCAAATCTCCTTTCATGGCCAAGTGGTTAATGATCTGCCGCCGCAGGAGCGCGGAATCGGCTTTGTATTCCAGAACTATGCCTTGTTTAAGCATATGACCGTGTTTGATAACATCGCTTTCGGCTTGAAGGTGAAGAAGACTCCCAAGGCCATAATCAGGGACCGGGTAATGGAATTGGTGGAGCTGACCGGCTTAAAAGGTTTCGAGAGCCGCTATCCGCACCAGTTATCGGGCGGACAGCGTCAGCGTGTAGCCTTTGCCAGAGCGCTGGCGCCCGAACCGCAGCTGCTCTTATTGGATGAACCGTTCGCTGCCATCGATGCGAAGATCCGCCAGGAGCTTCGCTCCTGGCTTCGCGAGCTGATCGAGCGGGTCGGCATTACGTCGATTTTTGTTACGCATGACCAGGATGAGGCGATTGAAGTCGCGGATGAAATTATGATTATTAATCAGGGGCGCGTGGAGCAGAAGGGAACGCCTTGGGATATTTACAAGGAGCCGAAGACGCCGTTTGTCGCTTCATTCATAGGCGAATCCACCGTGATTTCGAGCGCGGCCGAGCTGAAGGGATTTGAGGCAGCGGCTAACAAGAATGCGACGCGTGCGCTGATTCGTCCGGAATATATCGAGATTGGAAGCAAGCATGATTTCAGCGTGTTGTCCGCAACGGAGACGGGGATCGTCCGTCATCTGCATTTCCGCGGCAGCGAATGGCTGGTGGAGGTGGAGGTTAAGGGACATAAGCTGATCACCTACCGTTCACTGGAGAAGGAAACGCTGTACCCGGGTCAAGAGGTCCGGGTTCTCGTTCACCGGGCTTATCTCTTTAATGAAGAGCACAGCTGGATCGAGGAGAATCGATTGAAGGTCGACCCGATGCCAATTATGATCTGATGGTTCTAAATATCCGAAGGGAAGTGGATTCATTCATGCGGATCTTAAATATGAAACGCACCTCATTCCTGCTGGTTGGCATGGCGCTTCTCTTCAGTTTTTTTATGGCAGGATGCGCCAGTGATTCGCCGGATCGCGAAGAAGTGATATCCCGAGCGGGAGAGAGAACGATCGTTCTGGGCGCGTACAGCGTGGCCAGAGATGCCCTGTCCGAGATCATCCCTGCTTTTCAAGCGCAGTGGAAGGAGCAGACGGGAGAAACCATTCGGTTTCAGGAATCCTACGAGGCTTCCGGAACACAAGCTCGTGCCATCACGGGCGGATTTGAGGCCGACGTAACGCTGCTTGCCATGGAAGGGGATGTCGACAAGCTGGTTCGGGAAGGGCTTGTGGACCCGGAGTGGAAATCTCAGCCGTATAACGGCATGGTGACACGATCGATTGTCGTTCTCGGCACGCGCGAGGGAAATCCGAAAGGAATACGGGATTTTGACGATCTGACCCGATCG
This sequence comes from Paenibacillus sp. JZ16, assembly GCF_015326965.1. NCBI lineage: Bacteria > Bacillati > Bacillota > Bacilli > Caryophanales > Paenibacillaceae > Paenibacillus > Paenibacillus sp. JZ16. The sequence goes on along the minus strand of NZ_CP017659.1, from coordinate 3,073,107 downwards.
GACGTCAAGGTGCTGTATCCGAATCCGAAGACCTCGGGCGGCGCCCAGTGGGACATTAACGCGATCTACGGCGCGGGGCTGAAACTATCGGAAGAGAACGGAAAGCGTGATCCTGCCGAAGCGAAAGCTTTCCTTGAAGCGGTTCACCGCAATGTGGAATCGCTCGATAAAAGCGGGCGGGCTTCCATGGCGGCTTTTGAATACGGGGTCGGCGACGTGATCGTCACGTATGAGAACGAGCTGCTCGCCCGGATTGCCCAAGGCGTCCAATATGATATCGTTGTGCCGCAGCACACGATGCTGATCGAGAATCCGGCTGCAGTCGTCGAGCGTTTCGCTGAAAAACACGGCACGCTGGATGTATCGGCAGCTTTCGTAGAGTACTTGCGCACGCCGGAGGCGCAGAGCATATTCGTGAAGTATGGGTTCCGTCCAGTTGAAGAATCGGTGTATGAACAGACGAAGGATCAGTTTTCCAACCCGCCGGGGTTATTCGATATCGAGTATCTGGGTGGATGGGATCAGGTGCGCGAGACGCTGTATTCCAAGCGCGGAGTCTGGTATCAGGTGCTGGCCGGTCTATGATGCTCGCGGCAAACGGGAGCGATTGAGGGTTCATGAGGGTCAGTCGCGTGCTGAGCTGCGTTTCGTACATGGTCCGTCGATCAAAAAAGACAAAAAAGCGAGCCGTCCAGGATCTCCTGGCCGGCTCTTATTTGTATATATAGAACATTAAGCGATGATCTGAATAACGCCTCATGTACTGGAAGTTTTCCATGTAAACGGATGGTGCCGTACAATCCTTGCCCTACACGCTCAATTTCCGCGCTTCCCATTCTTCGCGCAGAATGCCCATGCGAATGGAATCGTAGTAAACGCCCTCGTAATATCTGCACTTTCGCATACGGCCTTCGAGCTGCATGCCAACCTTCTCCGCGCAGCGCATCATTCTCGGATTGCCGGACCAGGTGGTGATGCCGACACGAGCGATGGTGAGATTTTGAAACAGGCATTCCACCCATAGCGACAGCGCTTCCGTGCCGTATCCGCCGCTCCAATGGCTCGGATCGTAAATCAGGATGCCCGCTTCCAGCCAGCGTGAGGCTTCATGCTCCCAATAGAACGTGACGATGCCAATCGTCTTTCCCTCTGCTTCGATGAGCAAATCACTCGGAAATTGATCGGTTTCGAAGTCGGCGTTCCACTGCGTTTCAAATATTTCGTAGGAAATCTGCTTGAGCGAGAAATAAGGAGCGTCGTATTTTTTCCATTCCGGATTCTTCGTGCCATAGATCAGATTATATAGAACCGGGGTATCCTCGGGTTTCCTGGATCTTAGCGTCACATTGCTGCCTTCAAGGCGAATTTTTTGCATATGTAGAAATTCCTTTCGCTCTGTATTCTGTACATGCTTAAGTACGGTCCGGGTTCTCTACATTGTAACGGTGAACAAGTTGGTTGCCAACTAAATTTGGATAAATGATCCTTTATATGAAACATTAGGTGACGCCATTCCGTCAATAGCAGATAGACAAAGAATTTGAGATTGAAGGGGGACAAGGATATGCGAAAAAGGATGATATTCTCGGGCCTATGTTTACTTATGGGGCTTACCGCTTGCGTTCAGGGCAGCGATATCCAGTCAGGGGAACCGCAAGCCATGGTGGATAAGCTGCCCAAAGTGAAGGAATTGTCGGCTGAGGAACGTAAAGAGGTATTGACCAAGATTGATACCGGCATGGTGGAAGCGCAGAATGATTTTGGCTTACGATTGCATCAGGCGTTAGCGAATAACCCGGAGTACAAAAGTGATAATCTGATTATTTCCCCGTATAGCGTTACGCAAGCTTTGGCACTGGCCTATAACGGGACAGCGGGCGGTACGGCCGCCGAGATGTCCGACGTACTTGGTTGGAAGGGCATGAATGTGGCTGATATCAACGATGGGAACCGCCAGCTGCGATCATTGCTGGAGAACGGGGGAGGCGTCGTGCTGAATGTGGCCAATTCCGTTTGGCACCAGCCAGGCCTTGAGATGAAGAAGACGTATTTGCAGGCCGTTAAGGATAGCTATCGTGCTGAAGTTAAGGAGGCCGACTTGTTGCATGCCGATGCAATGGATGCCATAAATCGGTGGGTGAACGACAAGACGAGCGGCATGATTCCTTCGATATATGATAAGCCTCCGGGCGGCGTTGCGGTTCTGATCAATGCCATTTATTTTAACGGCGGGTGGACGGACGAATTTGATCCGGCGAATACCGTGGATGAAGAATTCACGCTTTCTGACGGCACCACTCAAAAAATTCCGATGATGAAGCGGGAAGGACGATACGGTTACAAAGAAGGGGAGTCCTGGCAGGCGATCCGCATTCCTTATGGAGATGGCCGCATGCATATGCTGGTCATCTTGCCGAAGGAATCCTCATCCATGGATGAGCTGCAGCAGCAGCTGTGGAAGGATGCGTCCGTCTGGAAAGGTGATTTCCCGCATGAGACCATCCAGCTTGGGCTGCCCAAATTCAAGGTGGAACAGACCTTCGAGCTCCCGAATGCGCTTCAAAGTTTGGGGATGATTCAGGCATTCGACAGAAATGCAGCTGATTTTAGCGCCATGGCAGCCGATGGAGAGAAATTTTGGATTGATAAGATAAAACACAAAACCGTAGTTGATGTCAGCGAAAAGGGAACAGAGGCTGCTGCAATTACAGCAGTCGGGATCGAGACAACTGCTGCTCTGACCTCCCAGCCGATCGTCATGAATGTTGACCGCCCTTTTTTCTTTGCCATTGAAGATCGGGACACCGGCACATGGTTATTTATGGGGTCTGTTTTGAAACCTTAGCATATACTATACCAACATGCGCCTGCCATAATTTTCACCCAAAAATAGGCAACTTTGTTATAATGGTCGAATAAGACTAAAATGTATAACAAAGGGAGAATAGGATGTGCCTATGACCATACCGAAGCCGAATTTATTCATAGGTTCTTCCAGAGAGGCCATCAAGTATGCAAGGGCGATCCACGAACAGCTCAAACGGTCCGCCCAAGTGACACCTTGGTACGGCGGAACGTTCGGGGCGAACCTGTATACGATGGAAGCTTTGGAGAAGCAGCTGGCGTCCAGTGATTTTGGTGTGTTCGTCTTTTCTCCGGATGATGTGGCACTCATTCGAGGCAAACATGTATTTGTTACCCGCGACAACACGCTATTCGAGATGGGACTGTATTGGGGAAGGCTCGGGCGGCGAAGGGTGTACTGCATCATCCCGGATCAGGTGGAGGCAGACAGCAGTTCCGTTCAAGACGTGATCGTTAAGGATTACCATCTACTCTCCGACCTGCAGGGCTTAACGCTGCTCGAATATGAACTGCGAAGCGATGACGATTACAAATCAGCCGTCGATGTCGCTTGCGGGCATATACTGAGCGCGATCGAAACCGAAGGGTTCTACAACAACCCGAGCACCGTGATTGAACAGAAGGATGCGGAACTGAGGCGCAAGCAAAGCGTGCTGCATTTTTTCTGGGAATATAACCGAAATGTGCATGTGAGTGATGAAGCGGAAAAATATCATGCACTGAGTGAAGCTGTCCGAAATTCCTTGCTCCCGCCGGCTGCAGGGGATTTCAGGGTGACCGGGGCCGCCTTCTGGGGCCGAAGAGATGAAGGCATTGCCCAAATTGGGGGTAATGTAGGTAGAGGACGGTATTTCCCGTTCGATGGGAGTAAGGAACATTCGCCAAGTAACCAGTCGATTTACGTGATAGATGTCTATAATAGTGGAAAATGGGCATTTTATCACGAAGAGGAAGTTGCGCAGGTGTATGTGTTCTGCTATCCTTTAGGTGTAAATCATGTATTGTCCGTGCATTTTACGGGACATGAGATTCTTACGGATGAAGATCTCGCGGAGGTTGTAGAACAGAATCGTGAGCTGCTTCGTACCATCAGGCATTTAGTTGGAGGGGATTCGTCGTGAGCAGGAATGAGAAGAAGAGAACGTCAGGTCATCCGCAGGGGTCCGCCAATGGCAGCAGCTGGGTGGTTCGGGGACCCGTACCGATGATGAGTACGCTGAAATCCCGGAAGCGCTCGGTTAGACGCCCAAGCAAGAACAGTGTATATGTTGGTCCTTCTGTGGAAGGTGTAGATAAGAAATACGTCAAGGTCATCAGCGGAGCTGTTGACGATAATAAGCCCTCATTTGCTTAATGAATTGCTATGATACCGTTTAAGACGAAATGACGAAAGACCGTTCGGGATGATCCGGGCGGTCTTTGTTTTTTCTTCGTGCGCTTATACAATATAGGGACAAGGTTTACGCAAACAAGAACAAATCTATAAACACAAATGGGGGATGTCGTGTGAGCGGGGATACATTGACTTTTTTGGGAACGGGAGATGCCATGGGCGTTCCGCGGGTATATTGCGATTGTGAGGTATGCACGGAAGCCCGGAATACGGGGATCAATCGGCGTTTGCGCTCTGCCGTTATGGTGGAGTGCGATGAAACGTGCTTCATGATCGACTGCGGCCCGGATTGGCGCTCCATGATGGAGGAGCTGGGAAAGCGGAAGATGAGCGATATGCTGATTACGCACGCCCACTTTGATCATATCGGCGGTCTTCCGGAATGGAGCGATGCCTGCAGATGGCAGAGGGAAAAGGGACGGTTATACGCCCCTGCCGAGGTGCTGGAGCAGATTGTAAGGCAGTATCCATGGCTCCCGCGACAGATGGAGATGACGCCAGTCGATGATGGATTTTCACTGGGCGGTTGGGAGATTTCCTGCTGGAAGGTAAACCATGGACAGAACGGATATTCTTATGCATACCGGTTTCAGAAGGACGGGTACGTCTGGGTATACAATTCCGACTCGATTAATCTGAGCCCTGCGGAAAAGGAACCGCTGAATGGCGTGGATTTGCTGGTCCTCGGAACCAGCTTTGTTCATGAAACCGCCAAATTTGAGACGCGCTCCGTCTATGATATGAAGGAAGCGGCAGAGCTGCTCGCCGAGGTGAAGCCTCGCCAAACGGTGTATACCCATATGTCTCATGACGTCGACGTTCGGAAGGAGCTGCCTCTTCCGGAGGGAGTCCGCGTGGCGAGGACAGGGATGACCGTGAGTCTAAGCAAGTGAAAAAAATATGATGGACTTGATACGGATGCATACAGCGCCGATTACAATGCAACCTGGGCTAAAGATGTGAACTTGGCTAGATAGGCACTGGGAGAGATCCAAAAGACAGCTAATAACATTATCCGCGAGATCGATCACTTGAACAGAGAACGTATCCAGGAAGTTATTAAAGAGAAATCATTCCTGGTATGGATGTAGTTATAGAAGTAGCCGTAGGGTTCTATGAAACGAGACGAGCCAAAGGTCCGCGATAAGTCCAATGTAGTTGAACTCCCAAAAACTAATCCAGGGCCAGAACTAGAAAGATAAATACCCTGATTATGGTATAATAGAGAAGACAAAGTAACCGGTGGGATGTTGACACGGCGAAGCTACCCGAAAGGGGGCGACGCTGTGTCACTTGATCTTTTGGTGAAGATTCTGGATGTGCTACTAAAAGTGGTTGGTATTTTTGCTGGCCTGAAGACTTTGCATGGTAGCGGAAAACAGAAGAAAACACGTAAAGACAAGAAAAACCACCGGCGATAGGTGAACTGCACCCCAATTGTTAGACACCATCTAACATTGGAGGTGCAGTTTTTTCTATGGCTAATTTTAGTTCGGACGAAAAATTACAAGCAGTTATGCGTTATCAAAATGGATCAGAAAGCATGAAATCGATTGCGAAATCACTAGGACTCCATCATACTGTCCTTTTACATTGGATTAGACAATATGAGCATCATGGTGAAGAAGTCTTTAAAAAGCGCTATACACCGTATTCTGTACAGGATAAACTAGACGTACTTCATTATATAAAAGAACATGGGACGTCTATTAGAGAGGCAGCTGCAGTATTTAATATTGCGAGTCATAGTACCATTCTAAGCTGGCAAAGAAGCTTAGAGTTACATGGAATAGATGCCCTACAACCAAAGAAAAAGGGGCGTTCATCCATGAAAAAGGATCCAAAACAACTGAATGATCAAAAGTCTGTAAAGGGGTCGGTAGAGGCTTTACAGAAAGAGATAGAACTTTTGCGTATGGAGAATGCTTATTTAAAAAAGTTGAATACCTTAGTTCAAAACAAGGAAAAATCACCAAACAAGACAAAGCGCAAGTAGTCTATGAACTAAGGAACGAATTTTCGGTGAAAGCACTCCTCCAGCTCGCAGATATCCCACGTAGCACGTATTACTACTGGGTGAATACATTCGGTATGCCGGACAAAGATTCTGAGTTAAAGGACGTTATTCAAGCGATTTATGAGGAGCATCAGGGGCGTTATGGTTATCGCCGTATTCGAGACGAGTTAATGAATCGCGGTCACCATGTGAATCACAAAAAGGTGCAGCGTTTGATGAACGTGTTGGGATTGAAGTGTCTAGTACGCATGAAGAAATATCGTTCATATAAAGGTTTGGTTGGCAAGATTGCATCAAACATTCTAGAGCGTAACTTCTCCGCTGAAAGCCAAATGAGAAGTGGGTAACGGATATAACAGAGATTAAATTATTTGGAGAAAAACTGTACTTATTCCCCGTGTTAGATCTTTTTAATGGGGAGATTATTACGTATACGATCGGTTCAAGACCCGTCTATTCCCTTGTTTCAACCATGCTAGATCAAGCATTCGATCGACTAACGGATGAAGATACTCTTCTGATTCATTCTGACCAAGGCTGGCATTACCAGATGAAACAGTATCGTCATGCCCTCGAACAACGCGGTGTTAAGCAAAGTATGTCCCGTAAAGGTAACTGTTACGACAACGCGGTCATTGAGAACTTTTTTGGAATCATAAAATCTGAGTTTCTATATATTAATGAATTTGAAAGTATTGAGCAGTTTAAACAAGAACTTTCTACATATATCGATTATTACAATCACAAGCGAATTAAAGCAAAACTAAAAGGCATGAGTCCGGTACATGCCCAACAAATTGCCTAATAAAATAATATGTCTAACTTTATGGGGTCAGTTCATAGGTTGGCTCCCTAACCGGTGGTTTTTCATTTCGTATGAATCTCTCGCCGTGGGTAGCCCACTGGCCTTTGTTAAAAGTCACGATGTATCGAGCATCGTGACTTTTATTATTTTACGCTTCCTATATATTGATTATACCACAATAGAAACAATCCGGAACAGCCGTTTCATGAGTCAATATTGATTTATCAACAATTCGAGGACTATTTGAATAATGAAAGAAAGCGAGATGCAGCGGAAACAATTCGCAGCCCAGTGAGATGCCATACACAGGTTTGAAGGCCCCGCTCTCTTACACAGACCTGGCCATGCCGTATCGATCAGGGTACAGCAGCTTGAAGCCGGCATGTTGGTACAGCTTGATTCCGGGCACGTCGGTGATGACGGTGACCTCGGCTCCGCTTGGCGCTATTTTTGCCAGCCGGGAGAGCAGCTCGGACACGATCATCTCTTCAACCCCTTGATCAAGGTGGGAGTCCGCAACCATAATATCCACCAGTTGAAAATAGAAAGCGCCATCCCCTACGACCCTTCCCATCCCGATCAGCCGGTCATTGTCGTCTCTGGCCAGAAGGGACAGCACGCTGCGGTTTAGCGCTGTTGCTATGGCCGAAATCTCAACCTCAGGCAGCCCTGCAGCTGCTTTTAGATCCATGTATTCTTGATTCTGTGGAAACTCCTCGGTTATGTGCACGTTCATCATAATCAGCCTCCCGCGGTTAATAATAAGTTCATCTTGCCTCTACACCACTCAATATACAACATTGATGCAAGTGAGAAGATGTCTTGCAGCGGATCCAACCATGTCGAGGATGTCATCCAATAAATCTTCTCATAGCACTTTAATGTTTTAATTTAAGGTTTGCCAATGGCTTGCGATTCTGGTAAAGTAGGTTCTCAATCGTGATTGGGGAGGGAACGGCATGCATTACTACAAGCCGAAAGATATCGCCAAAGAGCTGCAAATCAGCACGAGTGCTTTAAGGCATTATGAATCTTGGGGAGTGGTACCCCCTCCTGCCCGGAACGAGAAGGGCTACCGTTTATACACGCAAATGCACATGGCTTACTTCCGTTGTCTGCGCGCCATGTTTCCGGGCTTTGGGTACGCGGTTACTTATGATGTGATTCGCCACATTCAGAAGAGGGAGATGGATGAAGCCCTCTGGCTCGTGAATGGGGAGCAGGTCAAACTGTTGCAGGAAAAAAACATTGCAGACGAAACGCTTGCCTTGCTCGAGAATCCCGAACTTAACATCATCAAGGATAAAAAGCTCAAACCCCATATGACAATCGGCGAGGTCGCCGAACTGACCAACGTGGAATCGTCCGCCATCCGTCACTGGGAGAAGGAAGGCTTGATCACCCCGGATCGAAACCCCGAGAATGGATATCGGCTGTATACCCCGTCGCAAGTCAGGCAGATTTTGCTGATCCGCTCGCTCAGGCGGACCGTATATTACTTGGAGAGTATCAAGGAGATTATTCAGGCCGTGGAGCATCAGAGCATTGAACAGGCCCAAAAAATGGTTCGCGAAGCGTTGTCCGTCATCCATCAACGGAATCTGCAGCAATACAACGGCATTCATAAATTGATGGAGCTGTGCATGGAGGTTGGCCTGCTGGAGTTCAACGATGCGGCGCTTCTGAAGCCGATTCTAACGTTTAACCCGGATCGGGAATGACGGACAAGCCGCGAAGGCTCTGCGCCGTCCCTCGTGACCTGTTAGGGAACGCACTGGCTGCGTTTTTTAAAGGACATGAACAAGCCCCCATGGATATCATGGAGGCTTAATTGCGCAGATTTATTTGTTCCGGATATTAACCTTGGTTGAGCACGAATTTATCAATGACATGTTTCACGCCGTCTTCGTTATTCCCAAGCGTAACGTAATCGGCAATCGCCTTAAGCGGCTCGATCGCATTGCCCATAGCGACGCCAAGACCGGCGGCTTCCAGCATCTCGTGATCGTTCCAGGAATCTCCGACAGCGATGGTTTCCTTGAGGTCGCAGCCGAAATGATCGGCAAGGAAGGTGAGCGCATGTCCCTTCGTGCCTTCCTTATGCATGAACTCCAGAAAATGCGGTTTGGATTTGGTAATGTGCATGTCATCGCCCAGCAGCTCACGGAATACAGGGATCAGTTCATCCAGATAGTCCGGATCGTCAATGATGAGCATTTTCGGGGTCGGTTGCTGAACCATTTTCATAAAATCAGGCTCGATGTAATACGGCGTCCGGTTCAGGGCACAGTAATCGATCAGCTTCTGATTCTCTTCACGGGCATACAGCTTGTCATCGATGTAGGTTTGCAGATGGAGATTGTGCTCTACGCAGTATTCATACAGCTTCACGGCTGCATCGACGGGTACAAAGCGTTCGTAGAGAACCTTCTCGTCGAGCAGATTTTTAATCAGGGCGCCCTGGTAGGTGATAATGGGAACGTTGAGTCCGGTTTGACGCGCAATAGCTTGAGCGGACGCATAGGCACGCCCGGTTGCCAGTGTCACAACGACACCGTGGGCTACGGCTTGCTCAAGCGCCTGCTGGACGCCGGGGGTTACTTCCTTATCGTCATTGATCAAGGTATCGTCAATGTCGATGGCCATCAATTTGTAAGTTGTCATGGGTATCTCTCCTTTTGTTTCTGTCTCTGTCTTTAACTCTATTGTACCTTCTGTGGCGCAGACTTCAATTCCGCAATCATCATTCCTGCCAAAATGCATAGACAACCGATGCCGCCGATGAGCGTAAGCCGCTCTCCCGCGAACAGGATTCCGGTCAGCGCGGCGAATACCGGCTCCGTTGCATAGATGATGGCCACCCTGGACGGCGTCGTATATTTTTGACAGACGGTTTGGATCCAGAAGGCGAATGCGCTGGTAGGTCCGATGGATACAGCCAGCGCCCACAGCACGTTCGGCTGGGTCAGCTTCCCCATCAGGTTGGTCACATTGCCGACATGCTCGGTTAGCGCAGATGCCGCTAAGCTCAATATCCCCACGACAGCCATCTGGAGCGCCGCCAGCAGCAAAGCAGGGTATCTCCCGGCATAAACGCCCGTGTAACCGATATGGAGCGCAAAACCGATGGCGCAAACGAGCACCAGCAAATCCCCTTTATTCAGGCTCATGCCGGATTCGGTGAAGGTAAGCAGATACAGCCCTGCCACCGCAAGCAAAGCGCTGATCCAGGTGAATTTGGAGATGGAGTGCCTTAGCAGAGCATAGGATATGAAAGGGACCAGCACGACGGACAAGCCGGTAATGAAGCCTGTATTGGACGTGGTGGTGTACAGAAGGCCCGCGGTTTGAAACGCGTACCCTATAAATAAAAAAAGACCCAGCAGGCAAGCATGCAGCAGCATTTTGCCGGTTATTAGCTTCCACTGGCTCCGGTAAAAGAGGGTGATGATCCATGCAAGGAGCAGGGCCGCTCCCAGAAAGCGGACTGAATTGAAAGCCATCGGCGGGAACACGCGGACCGCATGCTGAACGATGAGGAACGTAGATCCCCACATCATGGCCACCAGAAGCAGGCTGAGATCGGCAATTCGTGAGCGATTCACTCGGTAGTCATCCTTTCTTGAAGATGTGAAACTCCTGATGAGATTCCCGTGCATTCGTCCCCGGTCGTAACCTTGGGCAAGTGATCAAATTGTATCCCATATCAGAGAATCGGACAACCATTTTTAGGCCTAACCCAAGTGGGAGGGGTAGACAAAAAGAGGATGATTTTGCTATACTAATGAACCGAACGTACATTCTCATGACCCTGGGCTATCGGAGGTGAAGGTCGGCAAGCGATCCATCGATCCCATAGTCAGCATTGAGCTTAGAAAGGAAGATTGTCATCATGATGGGCAGAGCTCATTTGATTATTAGCACAGGGGTCACGTTATCCGTCATGGGCATGAGCGGAGTGCCTGTCACATTGCCGGCTGCCGCAGTGGCTTTGGTTAGCGCGCTGCTTCCCGATATTGACGAGCCCAACTCTCTGCTGGTGCGCAAGGCGCTTCCTTCCGGGTTGCTGCGAATCCTACAGCTGGCCATGATCGGCGCAGCCATCTTTGTTGTCTTCTACGGCAAGGAGTATGCCCCATGGAACGTCGCCCTGGCCGGACTGATCGGGGTGGTTTCGTACCTGCCAAGCCGGACCCTGCGCCATATCGTCATGTTCCTGATCGGTCTCGGACTGATATCATTTGGGCAGGGCTTCAGCCCGTGGAACACGATCGCAGGCAGCGTGCTTATTGCAGGCTCCTTGGTGACCCACCGGGGGTTAACCCATACCGTCTATGCCGCTGCCGGATGGACGGGCCTGCTGTATTTCGCGTCGCAGGGCAAGATCGGCGGGGAAAGCCTATGGTTTGCCGGCGGTTTATCCTACTCCATTCATTTGCTTGCAGATGCATTGACCAATCGCGGAATCCGCCCGCTTCCTCCGTTCAAATGGAGAATTAAACTGAAAATCATGAGCACAGGAAGCAAATGGGGACGCACGGTAGAGAATGCCTGCATTGTGTTAACGCTGGTCCTCGTTTGGTATGTGTTTATGGCCTCCTCTTGACCCGAGGTATACCTGTTTGAAATGAAAAAGCCTCCCACCCTTGTGCATGCTGCATACGGGCGGGAGGCTTATTTAATACGAGCCGGCTCTATTCCTCAAGGAAAATCAAGCCGATCAGATCGTCGAGCTCAAGGTTGCCGAAGTAAAACTTGACGTCGATGCCGGATAACGCGGTGCGCACCGCAGTTTCTTCATACCGTTTGCCGCGGAGCAGGTTCTCGATATCAGCGACATCGCCGACGCCGAAGAAGTCGCCGTAAATCTTGATCTCTCCGATATGTCCTTCACGGATGTCCATCCGGATATCGATAATGCCCACCGGGAACTTCTTGGCATGCTTCACATTGCTTTCCGGGGATAGCCCATAGTTCCAATCCCAGTTCTGGTAGCGTTCCTTCGAGATCTGGTTGATCATCTCCCAGTCCTTCTCTTGAAGGACGTATTGCGGTACTTGATCCGGTTCCATACCGAAAATCGAGCGAAGCAGCTCGGCGCGGAACTGTTCAATCGTCATATCCGTGCCAAGCAGCTCCTTGATGTTCGCCACGCGGCTGCGGACAGATTTGGTGCTCTTGGATTTGAATTTTTCCGGATTGGCATTCAGCGAGGCTTGGACATCATCCAGGTTCAGGTCAAACATGAGCGTGCCGTGGCTGAACATGCGTCCCCGCGTCGAAAACTGCGCGTTCCCCGAAATTTTCTTCTCGCCGACCTGCAGGTCATTCCGGCCGCTAAGCTCGGCGGGCACGCCCATCTTTTGCAGGAAGTCGATAACCGGCTGCGTGAACTTCAGGAAGTTGTGGAAGGACTGTCCGTCATCCTTCGTAATGAAGCTGAAATTCAGGTTGCCGAGATCATGGTATACGGCTCCGCCCCCGGACAGCCGGCGCACAACCTGAATGTTGTTGTCACGAACGTATTCCTGGTTGATCTCTTCGATCGTATTCTGATGCTTTCCGATAATAATGGAAGGCTTGTTGATATAAAAAAGAAGGTAGCTCTCGTCCATGGACAAGTGCTTCAAGGCATATTCTTCAATCGCTAGGTTAATGGAAGGATCGTGGATCCCCTGATTATCGATAAATAGCATAGTATCCTCCGTCGTCACAAATCAAAATGTGGTGCTTCCAGACTATTGTAAACCAATTTTAAGGCAGAGACAAAGCATTCCATGTTGACGAGGCAGGGACGGTAGCGACATAATGATGGCATTACATAACGGCAGGGCTTGCAAGAGCCGGGACATGGAACAGGAGGAGCCCTTATGAACGACAAAAAACAGCCCTTGATCGAGGTGTACGGCCATGGAGGAGACGTGGAGACGGCGGCTGCCGCATTCGGAAGGAAAGCCTCGGCTTTCCTGGATTACAGCGCCAATATTAACCCGCTCGGACCGCCGCAAGGCGTTATGACGGCCTTGCAAGAGGGAATGAGTGCGGTCATTCGTTATCCGGATCCGGGACACCGCAGGTTCAAGGAGCGGCTCGCAGCTGAGTTAGGCACCGATACCAGACAAATCCTTGTCGGCAACGGAGCGGCAGAGTGCATGGCGCTATTGTTGATGGGTCTTACGCCAGGGATTGTGGGCGTAGTTGACCCGTGTTTTTCCGAATATCGGGAATTGTCCTTAAAATTTGGTTCGGACATCCACTCCGTGTGCGGACATCCGGAGAGGGACTGGAGAGCAGACAAGGCGGATGTTATGGAGCTGTTGGCCCGTACGGATCTCGTGTTTTTGGGCCAGCCCAACAATCCGAACGGGGTTCAATACAGCCTGGAGGATATTCGTGAAATAGCGGTATGTGCAGAGCAAGAAGGGACCTGGCTGGTGCTGGATGAAGCCTTCATCGATTTCATTCCGCCGGTGGACAGACAGACCTTGATGCCGGAGCTGCAGGACTATCCGCGGACGGTCATTGTCCGGTCGATGACCAAGTTTTATGCGATTCCAGGCCTGCGGCTCGGATATACGGTCGCGCATCCTGACGTGATACGCAAGATGGCAGGCAAACAGGTGACGTGGAGCGTCAATGGACTGGCGCTGCTTGCCGGAGAGGCTTGTCTTGGCAGCGGCAGGGAATATGAACTGGATACGCTGCAATTGATTCGCGCAGAGCGCGAGAAGCTCATACGGGGGTTACAAGCGCTGGAGCTAGACGTTACGCCGGGCGAGGCTAATTTTCTACTCATGGAGCTTCCGCGGCCATGGAGTGCCGGGAGGTTTCAGTCGGAGATGGGCAGACGCGGCGTGCTTGTCCGCAGCTGCGCCATGTACCCGGGACTTGGTGAGCGTCATATCCGGCTAGCCGTTAAGGATGCCGGAGCTAATGA